>JALOQR010000016.1 GCA_025459365.1 Fimbriiglobus sp. | reverse complement strand
CGCAGCCGGGTGGTCGGCAACGGCATTGATCGGCCGACCGACCGGAGATGAAACATGGGGAATCGGCTGGAAATTGTTGAAGTAGCAGACGGTGCGATACGAACCGATACGAGCGATACAGCAAGAACAACCCGATTCATAGGCCATCCGCCACGAGGCTGGTGCAATCTCTAGTTTCCCGCCCTTCGTAATCAGGATTGGGTTGATAAACTGCCCAGGATGCCCCTCCGTCCGGAGCCAGGAATGTCCGCCGAACCGTCCGCCGCGAAGCCGTCGCCCGTTGAAGGCATCAAGGATACCTCGAATTATTTGCGCGGCAGCCTCGCCGCGGAACTCGCCGCCGATACCGATCACTTCACCGAGCAATCGAAGCAACTGGTGAAGTTCCACGGCACCTACCAACAGGAAGACCGCGACGCCCGCAAGAAGCGGGACAAGCCAGGCGTTGGTAAGGCCTACATGATGATGATTCGCCTGCGGATGCCCGGCGGGGTGATGACCGCCGAGCAGTACCTGGCGATGGATGACATCTGCGGCGAGTACGCCAACGGCACCCTGCGGTTCACCACCCGCCAGAGCATTCAACTTCACGGCGTGCTGAAGAAGAACCTGAAGCAGACCATCGCCGACATCAACGCGACCCTGCTGAGTACCATCAGTGCCTGCGGCGACGTCAACCGCAACGTGCTCAGTTGCCCGGCTCCGCTGCCCGACGCGGTGCGCAAGCTGAACAACGAGCTGTGTTTCCAGGTGGCCGACCACCTTACCCCGCACGCCGGCAAACAGGCGTACCACGAGATCTGGCTGAACGGCGAGAGCGTCACCCCGCCGAGCGAGCCGGAGGTGGCCGAGCCGATCTACGGCAAGCACTATCTGCCGCGGAAGTTCAAGACCGCCTTCGGCCTGACCGACGACAACTGCGTCGACATCTACGCCAACTGCCTCGGCTTCCTGGCCATCGCCGAGAATGGCCGACCGGTCGGGTACAACCTGCTCGTCGGCGGCGGCATGGGCATGACGAACAGCAAGCCCGACACCTTCCCGCACCTGGCGAAGGAAGTGTGCTTCCTCGAACCGGATCAGGTGGTCGCTGCGGCCGAGGCGGTAGTCAAACTGTACCGCGATCACGGCAACCGCTCCGACCGCAAGCGGGCCCGCATCAAGTACCTGATGGCCGACTGGGGGGTCGAGAAGTTCCGCGAGGTGTTCGCCCGCGACTACTTCAACTCGCCGCTTGTCGCCCCAAAACACGCCCCGGTTACAGGGTTGGACCTCCACCTCGGCTGGCACTCGCAAGGCGGGGACAAATGGTTCTACGGCGTGAGCGTCGAGAACGGGCGGGTGAAGGACGAAGGCGACTTCCGCCTCCGCACCGGCCTGCGCGAGGTGGTGAAACAGACCGGCTGCTCAGTCGGCGTCACCGCTCAGCAGGACGTGCTGCTGCGAAACATCCCGACCGCCCAG
This sequence comes from Fimbriiglobus sp., assembly GCA_025459365.1. Classification (GTDB taxonomy): domain Bacteria; phylum Planctomycetota; class Planctomycetia; order Gemmatales; family Gemmataceae; genus JALHQU01. The sequence goes on along the minus strand of JALOQR010000016.1, from coordinate 24,452 downwards.
AAGGCAACGGTCGATCGTATCCTCGCCGAACACGGCATCGCCAAACCGGAGACGCTGAGCCAGGTGCAAAAGTGGAGCATGGCCTGCCCGGCCATCCCGACCTGCCCGCTGGCCATTAGCGAGAGCGAGCGGTTCCTGCCAACCCTGGTGGACGAGTTCGAGAAGGAACTGGCGACGATGGGGCTGGGTGACACCGTGTTGTCCGTCCGCATGACCGGCTGCCCGAACGGGTGCGCCCGACCGTACAACTCCGACATCGGCATCGTCGGCCGCAGCGGCGACAAGTACACCCTGTACGTCGGCGGGCGGGTACTCGGCGACCGCCTGAGTTACGAGTTGCAAGACCTGGTGCCGAAAGAGGAGTTGCTGCCGCGGCTGAAGAAGGTGCTTGCGGTGTACAAGGCCGACCGCCAGCCGGGCGAGGGGTTCGGCGACTTCGTCACCCGCATCGGCAAGGACGCGGTGCTGGCGGTAGTCGGGGCGTGACATTCGGTTTGTCGCGACGCGAAGAGGAACGCAGACCGGTCCGCGCTCCCCTTCGTGTCGCGCTCATGCCTCACGCCCAAATCACGTAGCCGCAGACGCCGACGACACTTCCCTGGTCGGTGAGGGCCAGGGCCAAGCGCGGGTGGGTGCTGCCCCCCTCATCCTCGCTCAGCCCGATGCTCACGAACGCGAACCCGTGCAACCCCGGTTGTGCTCGCAGCCAGTCGACAAACCCCGTCGCCGTCGCCGACCCCTCGTCGTACCACACCGCTCGCGCCGTCAGTGGTTCGATACTGATCCCGCACTCCGGGTTGATCGCCCCGCGGAACAGTCGCTTGCGGACGAACTCCTCGGTGAACGCCTCCGGAACCGGCTCCCCCTTGTTTGCCGTGCTGAAGAACGCCAGGTACGGCCCGCCGCTGTCGTGCGGTGGGTCGATCGGCGACAGCAATCGTTCCGCCTCGGCAGCCAACGCCCGGCACCGTTCCAGTTCGGCTGGGTCGTGATCGTGCGGGATGGTCTTCCCCTCGCGGGCGATGTTCCCGCAGGTGTAACGCTCCGTCTTGGTGGAGAGGTCGTTGAACGCCCATTCGGTGCCGTTGTCGGTGTAGCTTTCCATCGCCTGGAGCAGTGGGGCGAGCATCTCGGCGGTCGCTTCACACCCGCCAGCCGGCTTCGACTTCCCTTTCGCTTTGCCCTTTTTGGCAGCGGTCGGCTTCGACTCCGGCTCGGCGTGGGTCTGGATGTGCGTCACCACCGCCAGCCCGTTCTTGGCGTACTGGTAGAACTCCCGAAGCGCCGCGTAGGCGTCGAGTACGGCTTGTTTGTCGGCTGCGCTCATGTAGGGGGCATAGTCGGTCGCCCGCAGGTCGTCGTACCGTTGGGCGAGCCAGTCCGAACTGTGACGATCGAGCCAGTTCGAAGTTTTGAGCGGGCCATCGTCGCCGAGCAGCCGATATCCGAGTTGCTCGGCGGTTTCGCCCAACGAGTGGTAGCTCCCGAAGAATACCGGTTCCTCGGACGCCGGATAACCACTGAACCGGCCCGCCGCCAGGCATCGCTGCACCGCCTCCCACACCGGGCCGAGCGTGAGGGTGCGATCGGGGACAAGGTGGCCGAACTGTTCCCGCCAGTACGCCGGTCGGTCCTTCTGTTTCATCTTGCGGGCGGCGGCCTCAGTTCGTTCGGCCCAACTGACGATTGCGTTCGCGTGGAAAGTCCGCAGCACCATGTTTGCAATCACTCGCCCGGTCGCTGGGTCGCGGGCACGCGGATATTCCTGCAGTTCGTACTTGCGAAGTTCGCGGTGGAGTTTCTCCGGCGGGATGGTGAACGTGTGGCCGCTTCCAATGGCCACCGTGGCGACCCCGGCAAGACTGCCGCCCTTCGTCAGGCCGACGATCAACCGAATCGCCTGGCAGTCGTGTAGCCCGCCGCCCTGGATCTGCACGTACCACGCCCGCTTGGTCAACTCCGGGTGTTTCTGAAACCAGTCGGTGGTCTCTCGCCAAATCGCGCGGTGCGTCTTCATGTCGGCGGAGCGGTACCCATGGATGCTCGCTTCGTTTGGGTCGATCGACTCGACACCCCACTCGCGGGCGGACTCGATTTCGACCTGCGCCCACGGGTGCAGGGTGCCCCGGAAGGCAGCCCGAATGAACTCGGGGGTGAGGTCGGCCGGGGCTTTTCCTCCCCGATTCGCTGGCAGGGTGAACGCTTCGAGTGGACCGAGGTAGACGCTACGGACAGGCAAGCGGGCGAAGCGTGCAGCAGCCTCGATAGCGACGGCCGAACACCGCTCCAGTTCGGCCGGGTCGTAGTCGTGCTGCGGGTCGTCCCCCTCGCGGGCGATGCGACCGCTGCCGTACCGCACCGCCTTCTGCGACAGCACGTTGAACGGCCACTCGTTGGCCGGGGCGTTCGGTTGCACGCCGAACGAGTCGGCGGCGCGGGCCAGAATTCCCAGCCCTTGCGGGTGAACGGCGGTGGCTTGCCTCGCGGTCGGCGTTTTGACCTTGACCTTGCCGACGTCCGGCAGTGGTTCGTCGCGGGCAGCCGGTAGTCGGGTGCGGTGGACGCACCACAAGCCCTTCTCGGCGGTCGCCTTCAGGAACGGCACGAGTTGTTGGAGCACCTCCCACGCCGCCTCATATTCTCTGCCCGACCGCCGCTTACCAGCCGGCATCGAAAGCTTGTTGTACCGATCCAGTAACTTCTTCGGGGTGATCTTGCCGAGTGCTTCGGCGTACTGCCCGACATCCTCTGCATGACTGATGGCCAGGTAGTGCAGGAACTCCTCCGCCCCTTCCATCTCCTCTTCGCTCGGGTTGATCAACTGGTTCCAGTATGTCTGGTGTCCGAGCATCCCCTCCCACTCGGATGGGTCCCCGCCGTGGTACACGTCGATTTTGCCTTCCTTCAGCACGTGCAGCAGCGTGAGCCAGCCCTCACCCAGGCGGATACGATCGCGGTGATTCATCCGCCCCACCGTGTCCCAGGAGTCGCCGCTGCCGACGAGGTAGAACTCGTCTTCGTCGGTGACGGCGCACAGTTCACACCCCACCACACCGGGCGGGAGAGGATCGGTGAAGGTGGGGTCGAATGGCACGACCGAAGCGTAGGCGAACAGCCCGCCGGGGGTGGTGTGCCCCAGCAGAAAACGATCCGACTGGGGGACAAGAGAGAGCGGGCCGACGCCTTCTTGCTCGAAGGTCTCCTTATCGGCCAGTCCGACCACCTTGTTCCCCTCAAGCACGACGCGGGCGATGTTGAGCAGGTCGTTGCCGTCGCCTTTCCAGGCGAGATAAGCGTGGCCGAACAGGGTACCGAGGGCCGGCTCGGTATCCGACCGCTCCTCGCTGGTGTACTCGTCGAACAGCCCGAATCCCTGCGGGTGGATCTTCGACTGGGCCGAGAGTAGCAGGCGGTTTTTCGGCCCACGGCGGGCGAAGACGAGCAACCCGCCAACGGCGGTGGCGGCCACGGCGGTCGCCTTGGTGTGTTCGAGTGGGGTCTGGAAGAAGATGGGCATGGGCGAACGATCCGGTGAGGGTTCCGGGGAAAAGGTACCGACCGCCCCGCCCGTCTGCCACCTCATACGCCGATCGTCGAAGCACGAGGGCAACAATGGCCACACACCTTCCCGGCGGACGTACACCCCGGCGCTTCACACTCCACGCCCGTACCGTCACTTCGGGCCGTCGTCATTCTCGGTGGCGTCGAAGACCCAATTTCCCTCCGAGGTGACATCTGCCACGCCCGCGGTCGGCGGGGGATTTCCTCACCCGAGCATCGCCTCGACCGCCGCGACCACGTCTGGCACTTCGGCCATCGCCCCGGTACCGATATCCCCGCAGGCAAGTGTCTTGCGGATCGGCGTCATGATGCGGAGCTTCTTCGCGCGGTCGTTGATCTGCGCGATCAGTGTGTCGGCGTCGAAGTGGGCGGGGATGTGCGCTGCCCCGAAGTCGGCGGCCAGGCTCCGCAAGTGCTTGCGGGTGAACGGGTGCTCCCACATGAGTGTGTTCATGGCCGGGGCGAGCACGACTGGCTTCGCCCAGTCCCATGCCCGCCATACGCACGTCAGGCAGTTGTCGGACAGGCCAACGGCCAGTTTCGCCAGGGTGTTGGCATCCAGCGGCACGATCGCGAACAGGTCGGCCCAGCGGCGGAGTTCGATGTGCCGCACCTCATCGCCGCGGGTGTAGCGGTCGCCCGGCCACTCGTCGGCGTCGAGGGTGAGGTGGGGGCGGAGCGGGGCGGGGTCGAAGAAGTAGGTGGCCGGGTCGGTGGCGACGATTTTCACCGAATGCCCGCGGGCGGACAGTTGCTCGAACAGCACTGGCACCCGCACGGCCGCCACGCTCCCCGTTGCCCCAATTAGGATGTTCGCCACGGCTCGCTCCGGGTGCATTTCGTCTGTCATCATACCGCCCGTAGGCGATAGCATGACACCGTTGCTCTTCGCCCTGGTGCCACCCACCCATGCCCGACCCGCTACCGCTCATCGCCTACCAGATCCACGACGCCCCGTCGCGGATGACCCTCACCCCTGCCCCCATCGAGCGGGAGTGGATGGATGCCGCCAATCAGCGGTTCCCGTACCGCTGTCTGCCGCTCAACATTGCCAACCAGAACGGATGGGTGGTCGCCTGTCCGGCCGCGTTTCGAGCCTACTGGTACGGTGGTCCGGCCCCGGCCGACGTGGAAGTGCGGTTTGACGGCCCGCCCGACCCGTGCGTGCTGAGCCACTTCGGCGTCGGCACCATCACCTTCAGCCTGCCGTATCTGTTTCGCACTCCCCCAGGGGTGAATCTGTGGGCCAAAGGGCCGAGCAACTGGCCGAAGGACGGCATCCAGGCACTGGAAGGAGTCATCGAGACCGACTGGGCGAGCAGCACGTTCACCATGAACTGGAAGCTCACGCGGCCGAACGAATGGGTGCGGTTTGAAGAAGGGGAACCGATCTGCATGCTCGTGCCGGTGCCACGGGGGTTCGCCGAGGGGTTCGCCCCGCGGATCGAACTGCTGGCCACCAACCCGGAGTTGCACGAAAAGTACAAGGCCTGGGAGGCGAGCCGCAGCGGGTTCTTGCAAGGGCTGAAGACGAACGACCCGGAAGCGGTCAAACAGGGGTGGCAGAAAGACTACTTCCAGGGGAAGACGGCCGAGGGGGGGACGTTCACCGGCCACCAGACACGGCTCCACATCCGGGAATTCGAGCACGGAGGCTAAGGGCCGACGATACTCGCCCGGTTGGTCGCCGCAACCCACGATCACGGCTATACTTCAGCAAACCCGCCGATGGTCGATTTTTCCCTCCGCGGCGGGAACTTTCGCCCGGCTCGGCTCGTCTCATTCTCAGAACGACGTGAACCACGACGACCGACGCCTGATCGCCGACGTCATCGCCGGGAACTCGGCGGCGTTCGGCGAGTTGGTCGCCCGCTACCAGGACCGCCTGTTCAACGTCGCCTACCGCGTGCTTGACAATACCGAAGACGCGGCCGACGTGGTGCAAGAGGTATTCGTAAACGCCTACCAGTCGCTCCGAGCCTTCAAGGGCGACAGCGAACTGTTTACCTGGCTTTACCGCATCGCCTTCAACACCGCCATCAGTTTCAAGCGTCGGCGTCGGCGGGTGATGCGGATTGACGGAACCAGCGACGACGGCGGCCTCGACCCCGAAGACCGCTCCCTCGACACCGCTCCCGAGGCACAACTGGAGCGAACCGAAGACGAACGTGTACTCGCCGAGGCAATGGCGAAACTCTCTCCCGAGCATCGCACCGTACTCGTGCTGAAAGATATCGACGGCCTGAAGTACGAGGACATTGCCGAAGTAATGGGTGTGCCCATTGGCACCGTGCGGAGCCGCTTGCACCGTGCCCGACTCGAACTGAAATCGCTGCTCGACCCGGATGAGGTTGGGCTGGTGGACCGCGGCGGAGCCGACCACGACGAACGGTAGAGCACCTCTGAGTGGGTGCCCGCCGAAATGAGGAGGGCGCCCACTCAGAGGTGCCCCAACCAGCGAACCATGCTTACCGAACCCGAACAACTGCTGATCACCGCGGCCGTGGACGGCGAACTTTCGCCCGCCGAGGCGAAAGAGTTCGACCGCCTGCTCGCTGCCAAGCCCGTGGCGGCGCGGCTCTACCGTCGGCTGAAAGCCGATGCCGCCCGCCTCGCCGCTCTGCCCCGTCATCCCGCCCCAAGTGATTTGGCCCGCCGGGTCATGGCCCGCGTTCGCCCTGTCGCTCCGGCTCGCAAACCCACCCCCCGCGGCCGGTCGTTTCTGCCGTACCTCGTCGCCGCTTCGCTGTTCGTTGGGGCCGTCGGTGGCTCGTTCCTCTTCTTCCGCGGCAACCCCATCCAAACCGAGCAGGCCCAGCAGAATCGCCCCAGCCCAGAACCGAGCGTGCGGGTGCCGCACACGCCTGCCGACACAACAGCATCGGCCAAGCCGGGCCGCGGGGAAGATGGTGTGAGCAAGCCGGCCGACAACGATGGTGCCTTCGCCAAACTCCCCGCCGAGGAGCCAAAGGCCGAGGTGCTGGTGCAGGCTCCGCCAAAGGCAATGACCCCCGAGGAGAAGGAGTTGTTCGGCGCCGGGCTAATGGTCGAATCGAAGCCGCTTCGGCAGGTTGAGCCGGTGGTGCCGATGGTGCTCTCCGGGTTGGAATTCCACAAGGAGGAGCCACAGGCCCGGATGAAGGCCGAACTCGACCGCGAGGGTGGGTTCCGCCTCAACCTGTTCAGCAAGAACACCCCCGCTGCCGCCGAGCAAGTCGCCGCCGCCGCCCGCAGTGTGGGCGTCAATCTGTTCGTCGAGGGGCAAACCGCCGAGCGCATCAAGAAGCCGCTCTCACTCCCCTACGCCGTGTACGTCGAGAACCTCACCGCCGCCGAGTTGGCTGCCCTGCTCGGTACTCTCAGCAAGCAAGTCAATGAACAATCACGCCCGGAGACGATCCTTGGCACCGCCCACTTTGTGCCCGCCGACGTGCAAGAGCAGAAAGACCTGAAGGAACTCCTCGGCCTCGACTGGATGCTGCCGCGGGCGAAGGCGGACGGCAAGGCGGTGAGCGATGGCACCCTCAAGGAACTTGTGGCGAGCGTGAAGAAGCCGGGTGAGAAGGCGGCCGTGTTGGTGACCTACGCCGCCAAGCTGAACGCCGGCAAGACGCCCGAGGTGAAGCAGTTCGCCGACAAGCGTGGCGACCGCAAGCCCGGCACAGTACCGCTGCTCGTCGTCATCCGCCCGCAGCCGTAACCCCCGCGTAACAACCCGCCCATCCCGGCCCGGTGTGCAATCGCACGCCGGGCCTTTGTCGTTGAGTGTGTAGTCGCATTCTGCCCGGAGGCCTTCCCATGCGTCGCTCACTCGTCCTGCTCGTGCTGGCAGCCGTCGCCCCGGCTGGGTTCGCCCGCGGGTTGCTCGTCCCCGACGACGTGAAGGTTCCCCCGTTAGCGATGGTGCATCACAAGGTGACCGTCGCCATCGAGGATCAGGTGGCCGTCACCACCGTCGAACAGGCGTTCCGCAACCACACCGACCGCGACCTGGAAGCGACCTACCTCTTCCCGGTGCCGAGAGGGGCGAGCGTCAACAAGTTCGCCATGTGGATCGACGGCAAGGAGACGGCCGGCGAGTTGCTCGACAGCAAGAAGGCCTCGGACGTGTACACCAGCATCGTCCGTCGCACGCAAGACCCCGCCCTGCTCGAATACCTGGGCAACGGGCTGATGCGGCTACGGGTGTTCCCGGTGCCGCCCACCACGGGGGGCAAGTACGGCGACGTGAAGGTGAAGCTGAGTTACACCTCCGTCGCCCCGAAGGACGGCGACGCCGTCGAGTTCGTCTACCCGCTCAAGACCGACGGCAAGGCCGCCCGAACTCTCGAAGAGTTCTCGGTACGGCTGAGCATCAAGTCGAGCACGCCGATCCAGAGCGTGTACAGCCCGACGCACGCCATCGACGTGAAGCGGGTGACCGACAAGCACACCGAGGTCGAGTTCGCGCGGAACCAGGCGACGCTCGACAAGGATTTCCAGCTCTTCTACGGCACCGGCACGGCCGAGATCGGCGTCACCCCGGTGCTGTACCGTCCCGTAAGCGGCGAAGACGGCTTCTTCCTGCTGCTCGTCTCCCCGCAGGTGGAGTCCCTCAAGACGAAGCGGACGCCGCGAGACCTTGTGCTGGTGCTCGACACCTCCGGCAGTATGTCGGACGTGAAAATGAGCCAGGTGAAGCAGGCGGTGAGGAAGTGCTTGAATTCGCTCGACCCAAAAGATCGGTTCGCCCTGATCGCGTTCAGCACCGGGGTGAACCCCTATTCGGACAAGCTGGAAGAGGCCAGCCCGGATCAGATCGAGAAGGCCACGAACTGGATCGATCAGCTGCGGGCCGGCGGCGGTACAGCGATCCAGGCGGCGCTCGACGCCGCCCTCGACCTGCGTGGCAAGGACCCGAGCCGCAGCTTCACCGTCACGTTCTTCACCGACGGGCAACCGACCGTGGGGGAGACGAACCCGCAACGAATCGTGAAGGCAGTGGGCGACAAGAACACGACCAACACCCGCATCTTCACCTTTGGTGTGGGCGACGACGTAAACGCTGCCATGCTCGACCAACTGGCCGACGCCACGCGAGCCGTCAGCACCTACGTTCGCCCGGCCGAGGACATCGAGGCGAAGGCCACCGCCCTCTACGCCAAGATTAGCCACCCAGTGATGACCGACGTGAAGCTGACGGGCAGCAACGTGAAGCTGAGCGAACTCTACGCCCCGCAACTGCCCGACCTGTTCCACGGGTCACAACTGGTGGTATTCGGGCGGTACAGCGGGAGCGGGCACGCGGCGGTGAAGCTGAGCGGCAAGCTCGCCGGGGAAGACAAGGAATTCGTCTACGAAATCGATTTCCCGGCGAAGACCGACAACGGCCGCGAGTTCGTCGAGAGCCTCTGGGCACGTCGCAAGGTCGGCTTCCTGCTCGACCAGATCCGCGTCAACGGCGAGCAAAAGGAACTGGTGGAGGAGGTGACGAAGCTGGCGAAGAAGTACGGCATCGCCACGCCCTACACGAGCTACCTGGTGGTGCCGGATGCGGTGATGCCAGTGGCCCAGGGTGATCGAAGGAACTGGGGCAAGGAGGGCGGATTCCCGGCCGGGCCGGGCGTTCCCCCGCCAGGGCTGGCGGGGCCGGGTGGGTTCGGTGGCGGCGGCGGAGTGCCTGCAAAGGTTGACGACTACGCCAAGAAACTCGCCGAGGCGAAGAAGGACGCCAAACCTGGCGAGGGGCTGGCGAGCGGTCGCGGCGAGGTACAGGACAAAGTGCTGCAAACCGAACTCGAAAAGATGAAACCCGAAGACCGCGCCCGCGGGCTGGCCGACGCCCTCCAGAACGCCCAGCGGTTCGGTAAGGACTTGAAAGAGGCCGACCAGAACTACAAGGGTGGGAAACTGGGCGACAACCAGCGTGGGCGGCTGGGCGTGGAACTGGCGACGGCGTCGAACAACCTGCGGACCCAGGAGCGGCTGAGCCTGACCGCCAACCGGCAGGTGCAAGGCCGCAACTGCGTCGAGATCGGCGGAGTGTGGATTGACGACGCCTTCGACGCCAAGACGAAGACACTGACCGTGAAAGCGCAGAGCGATGCCTACTTCGCCCTGCTCGCCAAGCATCCGGAGCTCAAGAAAGTCTTCCTGCTCGGCAACCACACGGTGTGGATCGCCCCGAGCGGCACCGCACTGGTGATCGACGCGAATAGCGGCCAGGAGAAACTGGACGAGAAAGAGATCCTGGCACTGTTCAAGAAGTCGTGAGGATCGACCTCGTAAGCACGAAGAGTGTGTGTGGGTGAAGTCGGCTTCGCCTGACCTATCACCCACACACACACGATGGCTTACTTTTTCGGCGGCAGTTCGTAGCACGCCGCCTCCACACCGTTCCGCAGGTAGAGTCGGCCGCCGGTGAAGGTGGGGTGGTTCCACGTCTTCCCCTTGATGCCGGGGAAACTCGCCAGTTCGGTGTGCCCGTCCGGGGTGGCCTTCAGGAGGAACACGCTGCCCGTCTCGGTAAGTGACTCACGGGCCTCCGTGACGAGCAACAACCCCTGTTCGGCGAACAGGATCACCTGGCCATTTCCGTACTTCGCCCCGTCGGTGAACCGGGCCTTCCCGCTCGACCCCTTCGGCGCCGCCCACACTTCCTCCCCGGTGGCCAGATCGACGCAGTGGAACTTCATCCCGCTGAACCCGTAGTAATGGTTCTGGTACACCACCCCGTCGTTGAAGTACGGCGACAGGTCGGCCGACTTCCACAGGACCTTCACGTCCCAGCGGCCGGCGGCGTCCTTGGTCACCTTCAGCCGCTTGGTGCCGAGGATGCCCACCCCGCTGGTGAGGAGCAGTTCGCCGTCGCCCAGGATCGGGATCTGGGTGGTGCGGTTCCCGGTGCCCATTTTCCACTCGTGCTCCCAAAGCACTGCCCCGGTTTTGGGGTCGAACGCCTCGACCCCGTAGTTGGTGGCCGCGAGCACTTGCTCGACACCGGAGAAGGTCACGAGTTGCAGGGAACTGTAAGCATGCGTTCCTTGCCCGCCCTGCCACCTCACCTTCCCATCGGCCGCGTCGAACGCCGTCACTGCTTTACCGTTCAACCCGCCGGTGTAAACGAAGACCAGCCCGTGTGCCACCAGCGGTGAGCAGGCATAGCCCCACATCGGCCGTGCCCCGCCGGCGTCCTTCATCACGTCGATGGTCCAGATCAGTTTCAGGTCGGTGGCGTTCAGGCAGCACAGAATCCCGGTGGCTCCCATCGTGTAGACCCTGCCATCGGCGACGGTGGGGGTGGACCGCGGCCCGGCTCCGGCCTGGGGGTCGTCGAACTTGGCGGGGTACGAGTGCCGGTCGCCGATCTGCTTGCCAGTGGCCGCGTCGAGGCACACGACCGCCTCCCGGTCGCCGACCTGTTCGAGGGTGTAGAGGCGATCGCCAGCCACGGCGAACGATCCCCAGCCAGGGCCGACCTCCGTCTTCCAGACCAGCCGCGGGCTGGCGAACGCGGCTTCGTCGAGGGCGAACCCGGTCACGATCCCATCGCGGTTCGGCCCCCGCATCGCGGTCCAGTCGCCGGGCCGCGACTGCACCCCATCGCCGGCTGCGGTCACGCGTTCCCGCTCTCCGCGGGCGGCGAAGGCGTCCTCGGCCCGCGGCGTCCAACGCCAGGCCATGATGGGCACGAGGTCGGCGTCGGACTGATCGAACCGCACGCACCCAAAAGCGGCCCAGCCGAGTAGCACGGCCGCATACACTCCGGCCCGCCGTACCCCTCCCGGCAGCGGGCGGCTGAGCACCAGCCAGCCCACCCACAGCAGGAAGACGAACGGCACACCGTACAGAAGTGGGGCGAATGGAAGCCGGCCCGCGGCGAGTTGCTCGCCCAGGAAGACGGCGAACGGAACGATGAAGAACACCGGAACCAGAAGGCGATCGACGAGCGGTGCCCGCGATGCCGCGACCCACCACAGAATGCCCCCGCCGAGTGCCACGATGGGGGCGAGCGAAACGAGCATGAACAGCGCCTGCGTTCGCTCCAGAGCGGGAATGAAGGGAGGAGCCAGCAACATGCCCGCCGCGACGACGAGGACGAACACCCCCGGCCAGACGCGGGGGCGGAATCGGCTTTCGGCCGGCGCGACGGTGGCGTCGGACATGACGCGGTTCCTGTAGTCGAGAGAGGGGATGTGAGATGTGCGATACCGCGCGGGCCGGCGGCGCTTACACCGCCGACCCGCCGTGCTCTCAGTACGTCGCCCGACCACCGCTGATATCGAAGCAGAAACCGGTAGTGAAGCTGCAATCGGCGCTGCTCAGGAAGTGGACCAGGGCGGCCACTTCGTCTGGCTTGCCGGTGCGGCCGAGCGGGATCTTGCTCAGCATCATCTTCACCTGTTCTTCGTTGAGTTGATCCAGAATGGGCGTCTGGATGACGGCCGGGGCGACGCTATTCACACAGATGTCGCCCTTGCCGATCAACTCCTTGCTCAGCGACTTGGTCAGGCAGATCACCGCTGCCTTGCTCGCGCTGTAGGGGGCCATCTTCGGGTTGCCCTCCTTGCCCGCGATGCTGGCGATGTTCACGATCCGCCCGTACTTCCGCGCGATCATCCCCGGCAGCACGGCCTTGCAGCACAGCACCAAGCCGGTGACGTTGATGTTCATCACGAACTCCCAGTCTTCCCGCACGCTCTCCCAGATGGGGACATCGCGGCCCGGCTTACTCGCCACGCCCGCGTTGTTCACCAGGACGTCCACCGGCCCGGCCTTCTTCACCACCTCCCCGAACACGCGGTCGAGGTCGGCTTCCTTGGTCAGGTCGCCGACGAGCGGCACCCCTCCGATGGCACTCGCCACCCGTTCGGCGTTGGCCGCGTTCATGTCGAACACGCCCACTTTGGCACCGCCGGCCGCCAGCCGCTGGCAGATGGCCTCGCCGATCCCTTGCCCGCCGCCCGTCACCACCGCCACCTTGCCATCCAGCCGGAACAGGTTGTCCGCCATCGCGTGACCCTTCGGGAGTGTGGAAGAAACGATGGGTTCAACGTAGGTGCAGCGAGCCGAGTGGCACCCGGCTCGCCGCCGCGGCTACTTCGTTTCCCCGGCATCGGAGGCGAAGACCATTTTGTGAATCAACCCGCCGAGCACCGCCCCCACGATCGGAGCCGCCCAGAACAGCCACAACTGATTCATGGCCCAACCGCTTTCAAAGGCGAAAATCGCCTGGCTGGTGCTACGAGCCGGGTTGACCGATGTATTGGTCACCGGGATGCTCACGAGGTGAATGAGGGTGAGGCACAAACCAATGGCGATGGGGGCGAACCCGGCCGGGGCCTTTCGGTCGGTGCTGCCGAGGATCACCAGCAGGAACATGGCAGTGAGCACCGCTTCGGTGAGGAACGCTGCCGTGAGGGAGAATTTGCCGGGCGAGTGGTCGCCGAATCCGTTGGCCGCGAAGTCGCCGAGCGAACCGGACCCCTCCTTCCCCCATACGATCACGGCCAGCACACCAGCCGCCGCCGTCGCCCCGACCACCTGAGCGACGATGTAAGGGGCCACATCCTTCCACCCCACCCGACCGGCGACCGCCAACCCGACCGTGACCGCCGGGTTCAGGTGGCAGCCGGACACGTGCCCGATGGCGAACGCCATGGTGAGCACAGTCAGGCCGAAGGCCAGCGACACCCCCACCAGGGCAATGCCCAGGTTGATCGGAGTGCTGCCCTCAGTCTTCAGGAACACGGCGGCCAGCACCGCACTCCCGCACCCACCGAACACCAGCCAACCGGTGCCGATGAACTCCGCCAACAGTTTCTTCCACAGGGCCACAGGCATGGGCGATTCCTCCTTGAAAAACAGGCACTCTCGGCGACGATTTCGCCGAAAGGCCTGGGAGTGTCACCGATCCGGCGGCCTGCTGTCGAGGCCAACCCGCTTCTCACTTGTTCTCTCGCGTTGGAGCAAAGCGGTCTCCGGCCTTCCGTTTCACCGGCTCCGCTTTCCCGTCGAACACCTGCACCACTCCGTCGCCGATCACCTTCGCCGTGCCGCCGCTCACCACCACTGCGGTGCTCTCGTCGATGCCGATGCCGAGTAGCTTCGGGTGTTTGACGATCACGCCGGCAAGCCGCTCGACCTGGGCACGCGGAAGGTGGAGGAAGCCCGTTAGCCCGACGCGCGAGCGAGGGGCGGATCACTTCCACGAACGCGAACCGGCCGTCGCGGGGTGCGACGGCCGGGGGGGTGCTACTTCTTATCAGAACTCGCGTGTTTGCTGCCAACTTCGACTAGGTGGTCAAACAATTTCTGATCGCCGGCGTCGAGCATCACAGTTTCATCGGTCCCGGTCACCAGAATCAAGTGCCCTTTGACGACGCCGAACGTGTGATCCGGTACTTTCTGCCCCTCTTTAGCGTACACCTCGATTGTGAAATAGGGCGCCGAGGAGATGCGACCCTGCTTGTCAGAAACAGTTGCTTCGGGAACGAGGTCGTGTAACTTGTCTCGCTCCTCTTTCTCGGTCAAGTTCCAACCGAGGTTGGGGTAATTCTTACCCTCGACCGCGAAGAGGGCGGCTTTCACCTTGACGACAGCGGCACTCTGAATCGCCTTTTTCACTGCCTCGACCTTGGCCGTCGCATCGCGGTCGCTTCGGCCCGTGGTTGTTTGACACCCTGAAAGCGTCATGAACACCGCGACGGTCAGAGCGGTGGCTGTAACTCGCATCGGATCCCCTCAACGTGGATAACAGAACTCCGGGTCAAGTGAGGCCGAGTGGTCAAGCTGTCAGCCGACATACACCATTCCGAACGGGTCTCGATCCTGGTCGTCATCGGGCGAGTTGAAAAGGATGACGTTGAAATGCGGTGCAATCCCAACGGAGATGCCAACCGCAACGGGGGTCGACGCTTTCTGCTTCTTCGTCGTGGGCGTGTGCGTTTCGGTCCTCAGACCCAGGGCCGCAGGGTCTGCCGTTCCGCCGAACACGATTCACGTCCCGCCCGAGGCGAAGTCGTTGCCGAATGGGTTGTACCCGTAGTACACGCACTCATCGCTGGCGATGACCGGGACGCCGGTCTTGGCCGCCACGTCGTTGTTGTACTGGGCGTTCGAGCCGACCGAACAGCCGGCGAAGATGATCACCGCGTTCGGGGCGAGGAGTGTTTTGATTTGCCCCCACTGATCTGAAGTGATGATGTCGTTGCCGAACTCTTGGCCCGTCCCGTTCCCGTGGTCGAAAATGTACAACTGATCAATCACCCCGTTGTTCTGGACGTATCCGTTGACGACAGCGAGCAGCCCGTCGAAGTCCGTCGCCCCATAGTGGTTAGTGAAGTCGTCGGCTGCCTCTTGTAACCCGGTTGCGGTCACGGTGCCTGGACCGTAACCCACATCCTGACTGTCGTAGATGGCGACAACACCAGCCGGTAGCACCATGTCAGGCAAGAGTTCCAGTTGCAGGCGGGCGCGGAGGGTCATTGTCACCTCATGGTACGGGGCGCGTGGGCGAGTGACCTGGGCGATCACTCAGACGATACCATAATTGACTACCCCCTTTTGTCTTGTCAATGTCGAATATCGACGTGATCGCAGGCGACATACATTGGTTCGCGCGTCCGCCTACCTCTTCTTCCGCTCGCTCAGGTCGTAGCTCTCCCCGGCCTTCAGCGGCAACGGGTCGCCCTTGTCGGTGAGAATGAACGCCTTGCCGTCGCCGATCACCTTCGCTGTGCCGCCGCTCACCACCACTGCGGTGCTCTCGTCGATGCCGATGCCGAGTAACTTCGGGTGTTTGGCGATCACGCCGGCCAGCCGCTTCTCGCGCTTGCGTTGGGTGAAGTGCTGATCCACCACCGTGCCGGGCAGCAGGCCGAAGCCGTCGGCGGTCGTTGCCTCGTCGGTTCCGCCGGTGATCATCAACCCCGACATCACCGCTGCCCCCGCCGACGTGCCGCCGACCACCGCCCCGTCCGCGTACCGCTTCTTGATCGTGTCGAGCACCTTCGTGCCGGCGTAGGCTTTGGTCAGCTTCGACTGATCCCCGCCGCTGAACCAGATGCCGGTGGCGTCGAGCAGCGGCTTCACGAACTCATCGGCGTCGGCCGTTTTCGCATCGCGGGTGTGCAGCAGCACCACGTCCGCGACTTTCGCGTCCTTCCACTGTTGCAGGTACGAGGCGTGTTCCTTCGGGTCGTCGGCGGAGGCGCTGGCCGTGGGGATCACCACGATTTTCGCCTTGGCCGCTCCGCCGGCCTTCGCGATGAACTCCTCGCGCACCGCGGCCGGCATCTTTCCCCCGCCGACGATGACGAGCGTACCCTTCGGCGAATCGGCGGCGTGGAGCGAGGTGGTGAGGAGGAGCAGGGTGAGAAGGAGTCGCATGGGAATGACCTCGGAGCGGTGGCGGATAGAGTACAGCCAACCGACCCACGTTCGGATCCCAGCCATGCCCCGTTTCGCACTGGTCGCCCTACTCGTCGCCTCACCCCTGCTCGCTGCGTCGCCGCACGACGCGACTTCCAGCGGCGGCATGGTCGTCTCCGTGTCACCGCCGGCCACCGACGTGGGCGTGGCCATCCTGAAGGTCGGCGGGAACGCGGTCGATGCGGCGGTGGCGGTCGGGTTCACGGAAGCGGTGACGTGGCCGGAGGCGGGGAACATCGGCGGTGGTGGGTTCATGCTGGTCTACCCCGGCGGGAAAGACAAACCCGTGGTGATCGACTTCCGCGAGACTGCCCCGGCGAGTGCAAAAGCCGACCTGTTCACCAAGGGCGTCAACTACCAGTCGATCACCACAGCCGGTGTGCCGGGCACCGTTCGCGGGTTCGAGTTGGCCCACAAATCCTTCGGCAAATTGAAGTGGGCCGATGTGCTTGCCCCGGCGGTGAAACTGGCCGAAGACGGCTTTCCAGTGACGGACGGTCTGGCGAAGAGGCTGAACATGATCACCACCGACACGAAGACGACGAACGCCGAGTTTCTGCGAGTCTTCAAGAAAGAGGGCGAGTGGAAGGCGGGCGACGTGCTAAAGCAGCCCGACCTGGCGAAGACACTGAAAATGATCGCCACGAAGGGAGCCGATGGATTCTACACCGGGCCAGTGGCCGAGTTGATCGCGGCGGAGATGAAAGCCAGCGGCGGGCTGATTTCGCTCGACGATTTGAAGGCCTACAAGGCGGTGCAACGCGAACCGATTGTCGGCACCTATCGCGGGTTCGACGTGATCGCCGCACCGCCGCCCAGTTCTGGCGGCATTACCCTGTTGCTCGCCCTGAAGATGCTGGAAACGCAGGACGTGAAGAAAAACCCCTGGGGTGCCGCCGACACGATGCACCTCGTCGCTGAAGCGATGCGGCGGGGCTTCGCCGAACGGGCGAAGTAC
Organism: Fimbriiglobus sp.; assembly: GCA_025459365.1. Taxonomy (GTDB): domain Bacteria; phylum Planctomycetota; class Planctomycetia; order Gemmatales; family Gemmataceae; genus JALHQU01. The sequence goes on along the minus strand of JALOQR010000016.1, from coordinate 7,522 downwards.
CTCGGCGACCCGGACTTCGTGAAGATCCCGCCGCACCTCACCACCAAAGACCACGCCAAGAAACTGTTCGCCGACTTCGACCCGAACAAGGCGACGAAGAGCGAAACGCTGGCCGGCGACATCAAGATTTCCGACGGCGGGCCGGACACCACGCACTACAGCGTCGTGGACAGTGCCGGTATGGCCGTGAGCACGACGTACACCCTGGAAAACGCCTTCGGCTGCCGGGTGGTGGTGAAGGGGGCTGGCTTCATCCTGAACAACGAGATGACCGACTTCAACCACAAGCCGGGCGTGACGACCCGTACCGGGCTGATCGGCACCGATGCCAATGTGATCGCCCCCGGTAAGCGAATGCTCAGCAGTATGTGTCCCACCATCCTGACGAAGGACGGCAAGGCGGTGCTGGTGACAGGCAGCCCCGGTGGGCGGACGATCATCAACACCGTGCTCGGCATCGTGGTGAACGTGGCCGACTACGGGGCCGACGTGCGGACCGCCGTGGACGCCCCGCGGCTCCACCACCAGTGGTTCCCGGACCGGATCACGCTGGAAGATCGGCCGGGGTTTGCGGAGTTGGAGCAGGCGCTCAAAGCGAAGGGGCACGCACTGGCGAAGGTGAAAATTCAGGGCGACGGGCACAGCATTTGGATCGATCCGAAAACGGGGCTTCGCACTGGTGCGGCCGATAAGAGGCTGGATGGCAGTGCGAAGGGGGAGTGAATCACGGTTTGCCGCGAGGCACCGCCGGGCGCGGAGAACCTCTCACGTGAACACCAACACGGTTTGCCGCGAGGCAACGCCGAGCGCGAGCCACGCCCATGATCGTCGGTTACCATTTGATCTTCTCCGCCTACGGGTTCTGGTTGCCGAACGACCCCCGCGGGTCGTGGTCGGAGTTCGTGGGCGCGTGGGACCTGTTTCGCGCCGGCGGGACCGCCACCAGACACAAGGTGATTGAGCGTCGATCCTACGCCGCCGACCTGCACGACCGCGAGAAACGATTGGCGACAAAGGCCGAACTGCTCCGACCGCCGGTGCGGTTCAGTGGGCTACAGCCGCGGGCGGTAGGACGGGGGTTCGCCGCCTACGTTCAGAAATCCGGACTGCGGGTGTGGGCGTGCGCCATCATGCCCGACCACGTCCACCTCGTCGTCGAACGGTTGAAGCTGCGGATGGAACAACTCTCGATTCAGTTGAAGAAGGCGGCTACGCTGAAGTTGGTCGAGGTGGGTATTCACCCGTTCCAGCAACTGAAGCCGCACGACGGCCCGCCTCCGAAGTGCTTCGCCGTCGGCGAGTGGAAGGGATATCTCGACCCGGACGACGTGGCCCGGTGTGTGAAGTATGTGGAGCAGAACCCGGTGAAAGACGGGCTGCCGTCACAGGTCGGACTGTGGCCGTTCGTGACGGACGTCGAGTTCTGAACCCGCACGGGTTCTCCGCGCTCAGCGTTGCCTCGCGGCAAACCATCGGTGCAACGCGCCCCTGCCTCGCGGCAAACCGTCACCCGATCTCGCTCATCCGCACCTGCCCGCCGACCACCGTGGCGACTGCCTTGCTCCGCACCGGCCAGTTGTGGTACGGGCAGTTGCGGCTCTTGCTCTTGAACTGATTCACGTCGATCTTCCACCGCACGTCGGGGTCGATGACCGTCACATCGGCCACTGCACCGGGTACCAGCGTACCGCGGTCGATGCCCAGCACCTTCGCCGGGTTGATGGTCATTTTCTCGATCATCTGGTTCCAGGTGAGGTGCCCCGGCTCAACGAGGTACGTCACGCTGAGTGGCAGGAACACCTCCACGCCGACGATGCCGTTCGGGCACAGGTCGAACTCGCGGGCCTTCTTCTCGGCCGCGTGCGGGGCGTGGTCGGTGGCCAGCACCGAGAGCGTGCCGTCTTTCAACCCGGCGATGATGGCGTCTACGTCCGCCTGGGTGCGGAGCGGCGGGGCCATCTTGTAGTTGCTGTCGAAGGTGGTAAGCGTCTCGTCGGTGAGGATGAAGTGGTGCGGGCACGCCTCCCCGCTGATCCAGAAACTCGGCTTGCCCTCCTTCACCAACTGCTCCGCCCGCTTGCGGCCCTGGCGAATCAGATCGACCCCGCCGGCCGTGCTCACGTGCAAGATGTGAACCTTCCCGCCGGTCAGCTCCGCCAGCACGATGTCGCGATAGATCATGATGTCTTCGGCCACACCGGGCATCCCGCGGACGCCCAACCGCACGCTCACCGCCCCCTCGTTCATCACCCCGCCTTCGGTCAACTCCATGATCTCGGCGTGAACCAGCACCGCCTTGCCGAAGCGGTCTTCGAACTCGTCCACCGGCCGGGCGAACTTCTCCTTCCGCTTGAACATCTTGGTGTATTCGAGGGCCCGCCGCATGATCTCGGCGCTCGCCACCGGGGCACCATCGTCGGTGAACGCCACCGCCCCGCCGTCCACCAGTTTGCCGATCTCGGCCAATTCCTTCCCCGCCCGCCCTTTCGTGACAGCCCCGATGGGCAGCACGAAGCACTGCTCTGCCCGCTTCGCTTGCAGGATGACGAACTCGGCCGCATCGCGGGTGTCGAGCGCCGGCTCCGTGTTCGGCATGCAAGCGACGGTGGTGACGCCCCCCGCGATGGCGGCCGTCGCCCCCGTTTCGATCGTTTCGTCCTCCTCGCGGCCCGGCTCCCGCAGGTGGACGTGCATGTCGATCAGGCCGGGGCAGATGATCTTGCCGGTGCAGTCCAGCACCCGGTCGGCGGTGGCGAACGACCCGATGCCGACGACTTCGCCGTCGCGCACCAGCAGGTCGGTGACGGTGTCCAGGTGCTGAACCGGGTCGATGACCCGGCCGTTGCGGAAGAGGAGTGTGCTCATGGTATCGATAGTGTATGGCGGGGTAGAATGAACGCACCCTCGCGGAGGAGCCACGCCATGCCGCTCGAACTCGAAATCGACGTGCCCGAGAGCCGGCAGGTGACGCTCCCCGACAGCGTGCCCGTCGGCCGGGTGAAGTTGACCGTGCAGACGCCTCTCGGCCCACTCGCGCCGCTACCGGATACGAGCGACAAGTTCGAGCGGGAGCGGGCGGCGTTCTTTCGCCTGCTGCCAGAACTGTTGAAGACCCACCGCGGTAAGGTGGTGGCGATTCACAACGAACAGGTGATCGCCGTCGGCGACGAGCGACGGCCGGTCATTGACGAGGCCACCCGCATCGCCGGGGATGTGGACCTTTACGTCGAAACGGTGGCCGAAGAATGGCCGGTCGAGCGGGTCGGAACCCGCCGGGTAGTGGGGAGGCGGGTGTCGTGATTCAGATACCGTACTCGCCCGTCCTCCAGCCAGAGGCGCCGGTCGTCAACATCTCCGTCGGCCATCCGAATCGACCACCGCAGGCGATCACGTCCGAAGCCCAACTCGACACCGGAGCGGATCGATCCGTCATCCCCCTCGCTGCCGTGAACCGGCTTCGACTGCGACGGCTGCGAACCAGTCAGGCGGTGGTCGCCGGTGGTGGGGTGATTGTGCTCGCCATCTACGAGGTAGCGATTTCGATTCCCGGCGTGATGGACTTCGTGCTCGAAGTCTACGCAGGTGATGAACCCCACATCCTCCTCGGCCGCGACGTGTTGAACGCCCTGCACGCCCACCTCGACGGGCCGGGGCGTATGCTGACCCTCTCCGTACAACCGATTGCCGTGACCACATGACTACTGCTACCGCCGCCCCCGCCGCCGTCTCGTTCAACCACGGTAACGACCTCCCGCGGTTCGACTCCGCGAAGGTGCCCACGCTCATCGACCGGATGAAGCGGATCGTCGGGGCCGGGAACGTCCTCACCCAGAAGGCCGACCTCGCTGTGTACGAGTGCGACGGGTTCACCATCGACAAGAATACCCCGGACGTGGTGGTGTTCCCCGATAGCACCGAACAAGTCGCCGCGGTAGTGACGGCGTGCAACGAAATGGATGTGCCGTTCGTCGCCCGCGGGGCCGGCACCAGCCTCGCCGGTGGGTGCTTGGCGGTCGGCGGCGGGGTGATGATTGCCACCTCGCGGATGAAAAAGATTCTGGAGGTGAACGTCCGCGACCGGTACGCCGTGGTCGAAGCCGGGGTGGTGAACGTGTGGCTGACGAACACGCTCAAACCGCACGGTTACCACTATGCCCCGGACCCGAGCAGCCAGGGGGCTTGCACCATCGGTGGGAACGTGGCGACGAACAGCGGCGGCCCGCACACCCTCAAGTACGGCGTGACGGTGAACCACATCCTCGGCGTCGAGATGGTGATGCCCGATGGCCGGGTGGTGACCGTCGGCGGGCCGTGTGAGGACGGGCCGGGGTACGACCTGACCGGCACCATCGTCGGCAGCGAAGGTACCTTCGGGTTGGTGACGAAAGCGTGGGTGCGGCTCACACGAAACCCCGAAGCGTACCGCACGCTCCTCGGCGTGTTCGCCAGCGTGGACGACTGCACCAACTGCATTTCGGATATCATCGCCGCCGGCATCGTGCCCGCCGCACTGGAAATGCTCGACCAGACCATCCTGCAAGCGGTCGAAGCCGCGTTCAAGTTCGGTTTCCCGCTCGACGCCGGGGCGGTGCTCATCATGGAAGTGGACGGCCCGGCGGCGGGCATTCAAGAAGAAGCCGACCGCATCGAGGCCATCGCCAAGCGGAACAACGCCCGCGAGGTGCGGAAGGCCAACACCGACCCCGAACGGCTCGCCCTGTGGAAGGCCCGCAAGCAGGCGTTCGGTACCATCGGCCGGCTCGGCTATCCGAGCTACTGCACGCAGGATGGTGTAGTGCCGCGGACGAAACTGCCCGAAATCATGCGGGTGATCCGTCAGGCGACCGCCGATCACGGCATCGCCATCTGCAACGTGTTCCACGCTGGCGACGGCAACATCCACCCGGTGCTCATGTTCGACGAACGCGATCCCGATCAGGTGCGACGGGTGCTGGCCGCGAGTACCGACATTCTCTCGGCGTGCGTGCGGTTGGGCGGGAGCGTGACCGGCGAACACGGCATCGGTGTCGAGAAGCTCGACTTCATGCCGATGCTGTTCAGCCCAGACGACCTGAATTACATGGTCCGGCTGCGAACGGCGTTCAACCCGACGAACCGCTGCTCGCCGAACAAGATGCTGCCGACCGCCGGCGGGTGCGCCGAACCGCAGCCGAGCGCCATCCAGCCAGCAAAGGCGGGCCGACGAGCGGCAGTGTGACTTTTTCCCGACACTTTTTTCAGGCGGGTGTAAGCTCAGGCCTCACCACCCGTCCAACTTGCGCCGGACGGGTCACGGTCGACCCGGCGACCGGCCCGCAACTTGTCCCGCACACTCGTTTAAGGAGTAAACGATGGCGCTCCCCGTCCGTACCGGCTTGGCCCTGACCGTCGGCCTTTTGCTGACATCCGTCGCCTCGGCCGGCCCGCTGAACGTCACCGTCACCGTCCGGAACGTCGCCCCGGCGAACAGCGTGGCGTTCGCGGCGCTCCGTTTGGGTTTCCACAACGGGACGTTCGACGCCTTCGACGAGGGCCGTTCGGCCACCGACCCGATCATCTCCGTGGCCGAACGGGGGAACGGAGCGGCGTGGTTCCAGGCATTTCAATCGGCCGACCCGAATGCTGTCGTCGGCAGCGTCGGCGGCGGGCCGCTGATGCCCGGCCAGTCCGCCACACAGTCGTTCACCGTAGACCCGATCGCAAACCCGTTCTTCACCTTCGCGACCATGGTGGTGCCGAGCAACGACCTGTTCTTGGGGAACGATTCGCCCACCCGCTTCCGCCTGTTCGACGAGTCTGGTCGGTTGGTCATCGATCGCATCGACCAGTCGGCGGCCGACATCTGGGACGCCGGGTCGGAGGCGGCCGACGCGGCCAATGCCGCCTTCCTGGTCGGCGGGGTCAACGACCTACGGACGCCGCAGAACGGGGTGGTGTTGTTCGACCGCTCCGAACTGTCCACCTACCGCGGGCTGACCACACGCGGCGGGTACACGTTCGACGATCGGCTGCTGGCCGACGGTACCGGAGTGTACGAGATTCAGATCACCGCCACTCCGGAGCCGGGCACGATCGCCCTGGTCATTCTCGCAGCAGCGGGAGCGGTCGGCGGCTCCCGACTGCGGCGCCGCGCCGCGACCACTGGCGGATAGTCGGACGGGGCGAATGATGGCGGTCTGCCGCCATCAATTTCCCGAGATGGACCTTCCACCTCGAACCCCAATAGGGATGACCCCGACCGCCGGCGGGTGTGCCGAACCGCAGCCCAGTGCCATCCAGCCAGCAAAGGCGGGCCGCCGGGCGGCAGTGTAAACTTTGACACCGGTGCGGACCGCGATTATCGTCTCGGCATGAGTTCGCCCGCATCGCTCAGCCAGTTCGACAAACTCGCCTCGGTCGCCATTCAGGGGGGCGGGGTGTATGGCCTCAATTTGCTCGGCCAGCTTCAAGGGGTGATCGATCAGGGTTATCGGATCGTCGCACTGTCGGGCACGTCGGCCGGCGCAATCGTCGCCACCTTGTACTGGGCTGGGGTGCCAATCGAGAGCATCCGCGGCCAGTTCGAGCGACTGGCCGGCCCACCGAACCACATCACCGATCTCCTGGGGAACGATCAGCCAGGGCGACGGCCAATGTCGCGGGCCGTGGTCCAACGTCTGCTGCGGATGCTCCGGCGAACCAAGGCGGGGTGGGCGGCCGGTTGGCTCAGTCGGGCGATTGCCGTTTTGACGGGCGGGGCGGAACTGACCTGGCTCAGGGCCAGCGGTTGGGCGGACGGCGGCCTGTTCCCCGGCGGGAAATTCGAGAATCTGATCGACCAACTCCTCCGCGACTCTCCCCGTGTTGCCCCGCATGTGGAGTCGGGTCGGCTGCCCAGGGAAGGTCTACTCACGTTTGGCCACCTTTGGTCACTCCTGGACGCGGGGCTAGAACCGTTCCCGGCACTCATCCTCACGGCTACCAACCTGACCACCGGCGGGTTAGAGTTGATCGATTCCACCGATCCACGGTACGCCGGCGTTCCGATCGCCTCCGCAGTGCGGGCATCGGGCGGGTTCCCCGGCTTCTTCATCCCGGTGGGGATCGACCTGCCGGACGACTCCGGCCAACTTCGGCCATGCCGCCTGGTGGATGGCGGGGTGATCTGCAACTTTCCTGGGTTCGTCTTCTCACGGTGGGCACGGGTGCGACAACTGGGTACGAGGGAACGCTACCGAGCAGACGTCCTCCGACCGTGGGTGAACATCGGGTTGCGATTGACCGACCCGCCGAACATCCGTCGGGTGGAGACTCTTCCCGAGGTGATCGGGCAGGTGGTGCGAGTGCTCACGGGCGGTGGGCGGACGATCCTGGAAACGCGGTTGACTGAAGAAACCGTCGAGCGGTACGTGCCGTCCGAGTTGCCATTCGACCAGACCCGCTGGCCGTTCGGATTGCTCGATTTCGATCGCCTGACGGCGGATTCTGTTCGGGCCATGTTCGAGGCCGGGCGGGGCTTCGCGGCGGCTCGTCTGAATCCACT
>JALOQR010000218.1 GCA_025459365.1 Fimbriiglobus sp. | reverse complement strand
AGCCAGTGGCTCGGGGTGAACATCGATACCGGCAACTTCAAGACTGCCGACCCCTACACCGACGTGGCCGCGATCGCCCCCTACGGGGTGGTGTGTCAGGTCAAGACGGAGGTGTTTCCCGGCGGGAAGGAACCGGTGGAAGCCGACCTGCCGAAGGTAGTGAAAATTCTGAAGGACGCCAACTTCCACGGGTACGTGGCACTGGAGTACGAGGCCAAGCCCGACCCGGCCGAGGCGGTGCCGAAATACATCAAGGAGCTACGGAAACTGGTGGGCTGACGGCGGGTGGCTCGGGAAGGTGGGCGAACTGCGGTTTGCCCCACAGCACTTTTTTATCGGCCTTTGCCCACACCGTTTTCGGCACGCGGTCTGGCTTCGGGCTGAGCGGTACTTCGTCTAGCATGCACGTCAGAAAGGTCGCCTTGGCGATCAGTTCGATGTGAAACAAGTCGCCGTCGCACTGAAGCGGGAAGCGGTCGAGGAGCTCTTTCCGCACCAGTTTGTACCCACAGTGCGGGTCGTGTAGCGGCACGCCGAACGTCAGCCACGAGCGCCACGTCTTCGCCGTTTCGCCCACACCGTACCACCCCGGCCACCGCTCTTGCGTGAGGTCGAGTGCGAGCTTGCAGAACGTTCGGAACACCGCCCCACCGAACCGCAGCAAACCTGGTTCGGGCACGCCGGTGCGAGCGCCCACAACAAGATCGGGGGTTCGCAAGCCCCACTCCCCCGTCTTGGGGTCAGGCATCTCGCCGGGGGTTTCAATCACCTTCAGCAGTTTGGCGAGATCGGCCGGGGTGTAGGGGTAGTCGTCGGCGGTTAGCAATACCAGTGGGTGCTGAATCGCTGGCAACGCCGTCCGGACACACGCTCCGTATCCCCGTGGCATGTCGTGCTGGAGTACAGTCGTCCCGGCACCATCCGGCACGCTCACCCCATCAGCCACGATCATCAGTTCGTAAGCCCGCCCGCACTTCGCCAAGTAACTCCGCCACGCCTGTGCGACTGGGAGTGGATCGGCAGCAGTGCGGACGACGAGGACGACGGAAACGGGGTCGTGGGGTGGGGCGGTCATGCCGGGATTGTATGGGGTAGAGGCGGTTCATTTTGGAACCGTGCCCACCGCCGACCCGTCCTATGATGCGATTACGGTTTCACTCTCCGGAGAGTCTCATGAAGGTCCGCACGCTGCTCGCCGCCCTGCTTGGGTCGTGCTTGCTCCCTCTGGTGTTCGCCGCCGACGAAAAGAAGGACAAACTCACCGACAAGGAAGTGGCCGCCGCCAAGGAAGAGTTGACCAAACTGGGCGAGTTTGTTGGTCCGTGGACCGTCAACGCAGAAGACGGGGCGAAAAAGCCCCTCGGCAAGGAGAAGTGGGACTGGTCGTGGAAGTTCGGCAAGGACGGTGCTCCAAGCCTCGCCGCCAAGGTGAGCGACTCCAAGTTCTTCAGCGAAGCCGTGGTGACCTACGATGCCAAGGCGAAGGGGTACAAGGTGACAGTGAAGGACGCCAAGGGAACCGAACAGGGATACACCGGAAACGTCGACAGAAAGGGCATCTTCATCCTTAGCCGGACCGACGCGAAGACGGGCGACGTTCACACCCTGAAACTCGGCACGGCGGCCGAAGGGGTGCGGCTGAATGTGAGCTACGAGGTACAGACGGGTGGGAAAGGCCTGGCCAGCACCAGCTACAAGGCGAGCGGGAACAAGGATGGGGAGAGCATCGCGGGCGGCGGCAAGAAGCCGGAGTGCATCGTCACTGGCGGGGCGGCGAGCATCAAGGTGAGTTACAACGGCAAGGATTACTTCGTCTGTTGCTCTGGCTGTGCCGACGAATTCAAGGCGAACCCTGAGAAGTACACCAAGAAGAAGTAAGACCGTTGAGCGGCCCGCGTATGCGGGCTGCTTCTGCCCTGCCCTTCACCAGCCCGCCCAGGAGGGCGTTATGGTCGTCGCCGTGCGGTGCCCCGAAGAGCGTTGCCAGAAGTATCAGTTGGTGGAAGACGCCAATCGCGGACAGGTGGTGGTGTGCCTGATCTGCAAGGCGTCGATCCGGGTGCCAGCGGCGGGGGCGTCTCCTCCCCCGCCGGCGATCCCGAAAGCCATCCCGATTCCCCCGAACCTACCACGGGCCAAGCCGCTCTAAACAGACTCCGCACCCGTCGGGTGTGGTTTATTGTTCAACGATGTACCCCTATGCCGCCCGATCCCGACAAGCGCAAGATGCGAAAATTGAAGCAGGCGATCAAGCGTCGTGGGAGTAAGCACCGCCGGGCGGACGCCAAGCGTACACTCGCCGAGAACCCCGAAGAAGCCGCCCACATTGAAGACAACCTGGGGCGATTCCGCTCAGACACAATGAACGGCCTGGACAGCGACAGCACGCGGAAGAGGGAGGGATAGAGTGTTGCCCACTCTCGGAGTAAGCGGGCAACACCCTCAATAACGCACCACGGGCCGCCCACCTGGGGGAAGGTGGGCGGCCCGTGGCGTTTGTGGCGACGGTTCGGGGGAGAACCGTCGCGGCAAATCCGGCTCGGCACCGGGGGGATTGGTGGCCGATCGTCGGGGGGATTGACGATCGACATCGAGCCGGACGGCGAGGAGGTCGTTGGGGGGATCGCCTCGCCGGGAGGCCGGGCCGGTTGGGGTCGGCGTCGGCGAGAGAAGTCAAAGCAGCGGGTGTGCCAATGCTGGCGATTATCCAGGCCGTGGCAGAAATCCCTGATTTTCCAGCACTTCAGGCGACGCCAAGCCCTTTGCACCGCATTGTAAACTTTGCACTTCTTGCCGACTGCCGGTAACTTTTGCCGATGAACATTGCCGATCAGATGCCGTTCAGACGATTAATCAGCTGCCGCAGGCGGCCGTGGTCGTGTTTGTTGAACCGGAATCGCAGCCGCGGTAGGTCGGCCAGTGTCGGCTCGTTCGCCTCCGCCGGCAATGCCCCGCTTAGCTCGAAACTCCCGCCGGTGAGGATGTCTTTGAACTCGGCGTTGATCGCCTTCATCAACTCGTCGCTCGGCTTGCTCTGCAACCGAAACACCAGGTCGCCCTTCACATACCGCATGCTGTGATACACTCGGTAGAAGTTCCGCACTTCTTGCACCGCAGCCGCGACGGAGTCGGTGATTGTGTAGAGGTGAAGATCGTCTGGGGAGATGTACCCATGGCCGAGGAGGTCGTCCTTGATGAACGCCTGCCACTTCTGCCAATAGGTACCGCCGGGTTCGTCGACAAGCACGATGGGGAAGACGTGCGTCTTGCCGGTTTGGATCAGCGTGAGTGTCTCGAAGAGTTCATCGTGTGTGCCGAACCCGCCGGGGAACAACACTACGGCGTCGGATTCCTTGATGAATGCCAGCTTGCGGGTGAAAAAGTACCGCATGTTCATCAATTTCGGGTCGCCGGCGATGACGGTGTTCGCCCCCTGCTCGAATGGCAGCAGAATGTTCAGCCCGAAGCTCATGTCGCGGCCGGCACCAACATGCCCCGCCTCCATGATGCCACTCGCCGCTCCGGTGATAACCATCCACCCGGCCTCGGCCATGAGTTTGCTGAAGTCGACCGCGGCAATGTACGCCGGGTGGGTCGGCCTGGTGCGGGCCGAACCGAACACGGTCGCCTTGCGAATCCCGCGGTGGGCGGCGAACACACGGAAGCAGTGCCGCAACTCCTTCGCTGCTGATGCGAGCAGTTTGGCATCGCCGCGGCTGGCTCCGTCTTTGATCAGTTTGTCGGCGACCTCCTTGAGTTGTGCCACGAACTCGGCAATGCCGTCCGGCTTCTCCGGGGTGTCGGGTTCGAGGAAGGATTCGTAGGGGGTGTCGGCGACGTGGGCGTCGGGCGAGTTCATCTAGTTGCCTCCGAACCGGGTGGCGTATTGTACCAATAGTCGCAGGTATCTCTCCGCGGCCTGCACCCCCCGCCGCCGTCGCGCTACAATAGCGGCACCCCTGCGGAGGTCGATCGTTGAGTACCGCCCCCGACATTCTGGATCTCATTCCGGCCGACCCCCACGCCGACCGTAATCTTCCGACCGCAGCCCCCAAAATCGCTAATGTGGCTGGCCGACTCGGCACCCCTGCCGCCAACCAGATCACCGCCACCGTCGGCATGCCGTGGAAGCGGCGGCTGGCCAAGGCCGCCCTTCTGATCCCGAAGATCCGCGAATACGAGAGCCGGTTCCTCACTCTGAACGAGGAAGATCTGGCTACGGCCAGCCGTGCCCTTCGCGGTCGCACCCGAGGCGGAGCCAACCTGGATCAGTTCATCCCCGAGGCGTTCGGGCTGGCCTGCGCTGCCATCCGCCGCGTCAAGGGGTATCAACCGTTCGACGTGCAACTCGCCGCTGGTGTCGTGATGCACTACGGCGGGCTGGTCGAACTCGCCACCGGGGAAGGCAAAACGCTCTCGGCCATTGCCCCGGCGTACCTGAATGCACTTCCTGGCAAGGGAGTCCATGTCACCACAGTGAACGACTACCTGGCCAAACGCGACGCCGAGGAGATGACGGCCATCTATGGCTTGCTCGGCCTGACTGTCGGGTGCCTCCAACAGAAGATGGAAGAACACGCCCGACAGGCGGCATACAAGGCCGACATCACCTACGGCACCGGCAGTGAGTTCGGGTTCGACTTCCTGCGGGACCGAATGAAACTCCGCGGCGGGCAGACGCAAGGAACACCGTTCTGGGCGGGGTGGACGGGCGGCGGCGGTAAGGCCGATCCCCGCGTGCAGCGGGCCGAACTACCGCTGAACTACGCCATCGTCGACGAGGCCGACAGTATCTTCATCGACGAGGGCCGCACTCCACTCGTCATCGCCAACCCTACCCGCCCTGCCACCGAAGAAGAACAGGTGGTGTACAAGTGGGCCGACAAAGTCGTAAAGACGCTCGAACCGGGTAAGCACTTCCGCATGGACCTGAAAAAGGAGAAGGCCGAACTGACCGACGACGGCAAGCAGGTGGTGCGCTACTCCAACCCGCCGAGCGGGAAACATACGCACGCCATGGACAAACTGCTCCAGCACATCGAAAAGGGCATCATGGCCTACCACCGGTTCCGTCGGAACGAACACTACTTCGTATCCGATGAGAAAAAGGTGGTGATCATCGACGAACGCACCGGGCGGGCCATGCCGGATCGACACTGGCAGGAAGGGCAGCATCAGGCGATCGAGGCGAAAGAGGGGGTGCCGATCACGCTCCAGAGTGAGCACGCCGCCCAGGTGACTTACATGAACTTCTACCGCCTGTACAAGAAACTCGGCGGTATGTCTGGCACCCTGCTGCCGAACTTCTGGGAGTTACGGGCGGTGTATCGTCGGTGGACCACGAAGATCCCCACGAACCGGCCGGTGAAGCGGGTGCAGATGCCCGATGCGGTGTATCCCACCGAGCAAGCCAAGTTCCAGGCGGTCGTGCGGCAGATCGCCGCCATGATCGCCGCCGGCCGGCCGGTCCTCGTCGGTACGCGGACCGTGGATAAGTCTGAAGTCCTCTCGAAAATGCTCACCGAGGCCGGGATCGAGCACCGCGTGTTGAACGCCCGCCAGGACAAACAGGAGAACGAGATCGTGTCCCAGGCGGGGCAACCGGGCCGGGTGACGGTGGCGACAAACATGGCCGGGCGGGGGACGGACATCAAGCTCGGGCCGGGAGTGGCGGAGGCGGGCGGTCTGCACGTCATCGGCACCGAACGGCACGACGCCGAACGAGTTGATCGCCAACTCGCCGGCCGCGCCGGGCGTCAGGGGGATCCAGGGTCGGCCCAGTTCTTCTTGTCGCTTGAAGACCAGTTGCTGGAAGGACTGGGGAAGAAGGCAAAGGAAGACCTCGCCAAACTCGGTCGGGCCGGCGGCGAACGCAACTGGCAGAGCTTCCTCCCGCTCTTCAAGCAGGCCCAGCAGCGGCAGGAGCGCAAGCACCGCCGCCAGCGGCTCGACCTGATGAACTACGACAAGCACCGCCAGGAACAGTTGAGCGACCTGGGGGCCGACCCGTACGTGGATTGAGCTTGACTGTGAGTTGGAGGCGAGTTCGCTCGCCTCCAACTCGCAGTCAAGCGGAGAACCAATGTCCCTCACCCACTTCGACGCCTCCGGCGCCTCCCGCATGGTCGATGTCGGCGGCAAGCCCGAAACGGCCCGCACTGCCGTTGCGTCGGCGGTCGTGCGGATGCAACCCGCCACGCTCGCCCTCATCCGCGACAAGCGACTGAGCAAAGGGGATGTGCTCGAAGTCGCCCGCCTCGCCGGCATCATGGGCGCGAAGAAAACCGCCGACCTCATCCCCCTCTGCCACCCCCTGCCCCTCACGTCGGTCGAGATCGCCTTCGAGTTCGTCGGCGATTCCACTTTGCGGGTCAAAGCGACGGCCCAGGTTTTCGCCCGCACCGGTGTTGAGATGGAAGCCCTCACGGCGGTTAGTGTGGCAGCCCTGACCGTGTACGACATGGCCAAAGCGGTCGACCGGGGAATGACGGTCGAGTCGATCCGACTTGACGAAAAGATCGGCGGCAAGTCCGGCCGCTTCGTTCACCCCGACTCGCCCGACTCGCCCGCCGACCCGGCCGGGTCTTCATAAAACGATCCGATGCCTTCCCGCCCCGAAAGCGGCTCAGGGCCGGATCACCCGGCCCCCGGTGCCGCCATGCCGACCATCGTACCCGCGCCCGATGTGGATACCCCGCCGAACGGCGTGCCCAAGCTCGCTGGTCGGCTGGCGTTTGCCCCCATCTCCGCGGACATCGCCGAGGCCGACCGGCTGTTCGCCGAATCGCTGGCTGGCTACCGTTCGCCTGTCGCTCCACTCATCCAGCACCTCCGGCACTACCGTGGCAAACGGCTCCGCCCCGCTCTGCTACTGCTCACCGCCAAGGCTTGTGGCGAGGTGAACCCGAACCACCACATCCTCGCTGCCGCCGTGGAAATGATCCACACCGCCACACTCGTGCATGACGACGTACTCGACGAAGCCGATACCCGCCGGCATATTCCCACGTTCAATGCGGAGTGGGGGAACAAGGTCAGCATCCTGCTGGGCGACATGCTCTTCACCCAGGCATTCCACATCACGAGCCGAGTCGATCGTCAGGCCTGCGAACTGATCGGCGAGGCAACCAACCGTGTGTGTGGTGGGGAATTGAAACAGATCTGCAACCGCGGCAACCTGCACCTGAGTGAGGCGGACTACTTCGACATTCTGGACGGCAAAACGGCGGCGTTGACGGCGGTCTGCGGACGGCTCGGGGCGGTATATGCCCGAGCAAGCGAGGATACGGCGGATAGGATGGCGACCTACGGCCGATGCGTCGGGCTAGCGTTCCAGATCGCCGACGACCTGCTCGACCTGACCGGCGACGAGGCCAAGGCCGGAAAGACTCTTGGCACCGACCTGCAAGAAGGAAAGCTCACGCTGCCCCTCATTCACGCTCTCCACACGCTGCCGGAGACTGCGGCAGACGACCTGCGCGACATGATCCAGTCCGACCGGGCTGACAAACGCCGCAAGGTGGTCGAAGTACTGACCCGCACTGGTTCGCTGGCGTACGCCAAGCGGATGGCCGAGGATTTCGGCATGGAGGCGGTGGGTCCAGCGGGCGGAACGCCCGCGCCGACCCACGGTGAACGCATGCGTGGGTCGGCGCGGGCGTTCCGCCCGCTGGACCCACCCTACCGACCGTCTCTCCCATGCACCTCTCCGTCCCGCCCACCCGCTTTCGGTACGTTGTCCTTGGTCTGCTTTGTCTGCTGGCCATGATCACTTACATGGACCGGGCGGCCAACGGTAGCGCCAAGGCGGCGATCATGGCCGAACTGAACGCCGGCCTGCCCGAGGGCACTAAGAAGTACAACACGGAAGACTTCTTCTGGGTGCTGATGGCATTTCAGTTGGCCTACGCCATCTTCGAGGTTCCGAGCGGCTGGCTGGGCGACACCCGCGGGCCGAAGTCGGTACTCTTCCGTGTCGTCGTGTGGTGGAGCGTGTTCGTCGGCATGACCGGGTTCGTCGGTATGCCGCTGCCCGGCGGTTTCTACCTCGGATTCACCGCCCTGATCGTCATTCAGTTCCTGTTCGGGGTGGGCGAGGCGGGTGCGTTCCCGAACATCTCGAAGGCCCTGTACAACTGGTTTCCGGCCGATGCCCGCGGGTTCGCCAAAAGCGCCATCTGGATGAGCGCCCGGCTGATGGGCGGCCTGACCCCGCTGCTGTGGGTCGTGCTCACCGAGTGGAGCGTGGGCGGTATGCACCAGGGTGGTGGCATGGGCTGGCGGGGCGCCATCTGGATCTTCGCCGGGGTGGCGGCAGTGTGGGCAGTGGCCTATCTGTTCGTGTTCACCAACACCCCGCGGCAGCACCCGCGGGTGAACGAAGCCGAAGCGGCACTCGCCGAGGCGGGGAAAGCGACCAACACATCGGCTGTGCGTGTGCCGTGGGGGAAACTGCTGCGGTCGAAGAACCTGTGGGCGGTGTGCGGCATGTACGTCGTCACCAATTTCTGCTGGTACTTCCTCATGTACAACCACCCCAAGGCGATGAAGGACGAGTTCCCGGAGTGGAACAGCACGCCAGGTGGGCGGGTCATGCTCGCTCTGCTCACCGGTGCGCCGCTGTTGGTGGGCATGCTTGGTTGCTTCCTCGGCGGGGTGTGGTCCGACCGGCTCATCCGCCGCACCGGGGATCGCAAGTGGGCACGGCGATGGCCGGGAATGGTCGGGTATGGGCTGGCCGGGGCGTGCTACCTTGGGGCAATCGCGGCCAAGTTGACCGCCCCGGAGAACGTCTGGGCGCTGGCGGTGCCGCTCATGCTCATGGGCTTCTTCAACGACCTGATCATGGCCCCGGCGTGGGCGGCCTGCCAGGACATCGGCCGGCAGTACGCGGCCACCGTGAGTGGAGCGATGAACATGTTCGGCAACCTGGTCGGGGCGGTGTCCGGCATCCTCATTACCGGGCTGATCTCGAC
>JALOQR010000217.1 GCA_025459365.1 Fimbriiglobus sp. | reverse complement strand
GGCATGCTGGTGAAAATGGCAATGGTGCTGACTGCCTTCCGCTCGGTCGGCAGGCCGTTCATGGCGTCGTTCAGCACTGGGATCGCTTCGATCATCGGGGCACCGTTGGCAGGGTTCTACAGGTGCTTCGGCCAAGGAGAGGAAAGCTTGCACATCAACCGCTGCGGTAGGTGTTCCAGATGGTGTCAAGTGCGTCGGCTGCCCGCAGGGGTAGCTTCACCGTCACGAGTTCGCTCACGTCCGTTTCGCCGGGGTTGATCTCGACGCTCGGCTTACCTCGTTCTCGGGCGTTGAGCACCGGCCCGGCGATGTACGGGAACACGCTGGTGGTGCCGACCATCCGGCCGTAGCACGGCGGCGCACCTCGGGCACGCTGGCGGTAGGCTTATCGTGGTGTAGTCGCCGGCCGGGGCGTGGTGGTCGCAGGCGGTGCAGCGAAGGTGGTGCAGGTCGCCGTGAATGTCGATGACGTTCCGCGAGCCGGCCATCCGGTGGAAGCCATCGACGTTTTGGGTGAGTACCCACACGCGGGGGAAGTGACGCTCCATCTCGGCGATGACGTGGTGCCCGCGGCGGGGTCGCGGCGGAACGCCCGGCCGGAAAGCAACTCTTCAATCGGTAGGCCGGATTCGGGGTCGGCGTCGTTGTACAGCCCGCCGATGCCGCGGTAGGTCGGCAACCCGCTGTCGGCCGACAGGCCCGCGCCGGTGATGAACAGAAGGCTCTCGGCGTCGCGGAGGAGGGCGGCCACTTCAGCGATGCGGGCGGCGTGGGTGGTCATGGGTGGGGTCTCAGCGATTCTCGAACCAGCCGATTTGGCGGATGAACACCGTGCGAGTCGGTCCACCCCGCGCCGGCCTGTTGCCGTTCGAACTCGGCAACCACGTCGAGATGCGGCACCTCGCTCTTGGGACCGTTCATCCGTTCGTGAACCTCTTCCGGCGCCGGGTTGGTGTACGGATCCTTAGTAAGGGCGATGTGTGCGAGCGATTTCCTTGACCCGATCCCCCCCCTCTCTGCCACACTGCCACCTGCCACACACATACCCCCCCCGGGCACCGTCACCCTAAGTGTTGCGCCAATCAGCCACTTACGCCAATCGGCCACCCGACCCCGGACAACAGTCCGGGGGCTGGATCACGGGCGGTCGACTCGCGGAAATCGAATCGCATTCTGCCCGAACGACGAACGATGTAACGATCGCCATCCGACCGACCGCCCGTCGCTGCTACTTCTTCACGAACGGGGTGCCCCACACCCGCAGCACGCGGTCGTGCGAGAGGGTGAGTAGCCGGGCCGAGTTGGGCGTTACCCACACCCGCGGGCCGGGGTCGTGGTCGGCCTTGCCGAAGGTGAACGTCTCGCCGGCCTCCAGCGTCTTCACGTCATACACCCGCACCCCGACCGGCCGGGCGTTGCCGCCCGCCTCGCTCACCCCCGCCACCAACTTCCGGCCGCCGTCGGCGAATGCCACCCCCGCCACCACCCACTGGTCGTCCTTCAACACCTGCGGCTCCTTCGCCAGCCCCTTTACCTCCCACAGGCGGAGGGCGGTGCCGGTCTTCTCGTCGGCTGTCCAGGCGGCCAGGGTGCTGCCGTCGGGGGAGAGAGCGAAGGGCGGCCCGGCCTTCACCGCCCCAAGCGGCTTGCCGCTGGTCACGTCGTACACTCCCACCTCGTCGCCGTCCTTGCCATGCCGGTTGGTGGCGAGCACCTTGCCGTCGTTGCTCAGGGCGAGCGTCGGGGCGTCCCGTCCGCCCAGTTTCACCCGCAGCACCTCCCGCTTCCGCCCCACGTCCCACACCACCGCTTCCCGCTTGAGCGCACCCGCCAGCCCGGAGGCGGCCACGAACCGGCCATCGCCACTCAGGGCGAGGGCGGTGTCGTCCATGCCGAACAGGTCGAACTCACCCTTCACCTGCCACCGCCCGGCGTCCCACAGCACCACCCGGCGGACGGCCTTCCCGCGGCCGTCGCCGTCGACCACCCCGGCGAGCGTCTTGCCGTCGGCCGACCAGATGGCGGCGTTCACGTACATCGGCGTCGGCCACTCGTGCGTCGGCCGGCCGCTCGCCACGTCGATGACGGCGAACTTCTCCTTCAACGCCTCGCCGGTCGAGCGGGCGACCTGCTTCCCGTCCGGGGAGAAGGCGGGGATGGAGTCTCGCTTCTCGGGCGGGAGCACGGCCAACTCGGTGAACCGGCCGGACGGCTTCGGCTGCTTCGGGTCGGCTTCCTTCGCCACCCACCCGCCGGCCGCCCAGGGGCGGAACGCCTTCTCGTCGTCGGGCTTCTGGGTCGCCTCCTTCGCGCCGAGTCGCACCGATCGCTTCCCGGCCGGGTCGTACAGTTCGATGTGCTCGGGCGTGGCCGCCTTCTCCTGCCAGTTGACCTTGCGGCCCGAGACCAACTCCACCCACCCGCCGGCGTTGGCCTTCTCGAACTGCCCCTTCTCGTGCTTCCACAGCACGCGCTCGGCCGGCATGATCGGCGTGGGTGCGGTTGCGTCCGCCTTCGCCACCCAGTCGCCTTTCAGTGTCCGCGGCTCCTTCTCCTTCCTCTCCTGCACACTCGCCGACCCGGCCCGCAGGGTCACCCGCGCGCTCCGTTTCGGGTCGAACAGTTCGATCTGTTCGGAGGAGACGAACGTCTCCCGCAGGGGGAAGGTCTCGGCTCCGCGTTTCTCCACCCACTCTCGATTGCCGGTCTTCTCGAACGTGCCGCCGGCGTGCTTCCACACCACCCGCTCGCCGGTCGGCTTGGCGAGTTCCACCCATCCTCCCTTCACCTCCCGCGGTTTCGCCTGATTGTCGTTGTCGAAGATGAGGGCCACGTCGGCCCGCAGGGTGACCCGCACACCCCGCTTGCGGTCGTGCAACTTCACCTCCGTGTCGCTGCCCGACAGTTCGCTGAACTCGAACGTGTCGGCCCCGGTCTTCTCGACCCACTTCTTGTCGCCCACCCGCTCGTAGGTGCCGCCGTCGTGTTTCCAGCGGACGCGGTCGTCGGCGAAGAGGGTGGCGGTGGAGAGCAAGCCGGCGATGACGACGAAGCAAACGATGCGACCGGGCATAGAACACCCCAATCGGGGAAGGTGGGAGGGTTGCACGCCGAGACATGGTACCAAAACGGTGAGCGGCCCGGGGGAGTGGGCAGGTGCTTCACAACACCCGCCCGCTCCCCCGGGCCGTTCGTCAAAGTTGCCGATGGCTCACGTCAGGTCGGTGAGCGGGCCATCCTTGCACAGGTCGGCCTTGCCGAACGCCTTCACCTCGTGCCCGAACCCGTGGGCCAGGCTCATCAGCAAGCGGTTGTGCGGCACGCCCTTGTAGTCGAGGCTGCGGCCGGTCTTCCATCCCAGCGCCCCGCCGCCGATCACCAGCCACGGCACGTTGTTGTGCGTGTGGCTGTTCCCCTGCCCGAGTTCGTTGGTCCACACGATGGTGGTGTTGTCGAGCAGGCTACCGCTGCCGTCTGGTTCGGGCGTTTCGGCCAGCCGCTGGCACAGGTGGGCGAGTTGCTCGGCGTACCAGGTGTTGATCTTGGTCAGCTTCTCTTGGGCCTTCTTGTTGTCGTTCCCCTCGTGCGAGAGGGTGTGGTGGCCTTCTTCGATGCCGAGCCACCGCATCTTCTCGTCGCCCACGCTGTTCACGTACTGGAAGGTGGCCACGCGGGTGAAATCGGCGAGGAAGCTGGCGACGATCAACTCCGTTTGCATGCGGCTGATCTTCGGCATGTTGTCGTTTTCTTCCCGCACGCCCGCTTCCAGTTCCGGCACCTTGTGGCCGATGTCCTTCGCTTGGGCGTCGGCTTTCAGCTCGGCTTCCATCTCGCGCACGAGGGTGGCGTGCTGTTCGAGCAGGCGACGGTCGGCGGCGCTCACCTTGCCGCTCACGGCTTTCAGGTCGGCGTTCAGGTCGTCGAGCACGCTGGCCAGTACCTCGTTGTCCTTCTTCCGGCCGTAGAGCTTCTTGAACATCTGGTACGGGTTATCGACCGGCGTGATCGGCTTGTTCGCCCCGGCGTAGCTCATCCGCGTCCAGGTGTCGGCCCGGTCGGGCACCATGACGCCGAACTCGAGGCTGCCGAACCGCGTGCGGGTCTCGTCCTTCGCTTGCAGGTGGTTTTTCAGTTCCTGGTCGATGCTGATGTTCGAGCACCACCCGGCCGGGGTGTCGGAGCCGCCCTGGATGTTGCCCGGCAGGAGGATGTCGCCGGTGAGCATGCACCCGATGCCCCGCATGTGCCCGTCGCCGTCGCCCTTCACCCGGTTGCTCAGCCCCTTCAAGAACAGCATGCGGTCCTTGAACGGCTTGAGCGATTCGGTGATCGGCTTCAGTTCAAAGTCCTTGCCGGTTTTCTCTGGCCAGAAGTTCCACGGCACGGTGCCGTTGGGCGAGAACATCACAAGCAACCGCTGCTTCCGCTTCGCGGACGCGGCCGGGGCGGCAATACTCTGGAGATTCAACACGAACGGCAGGGCGGCGGCGCTCAGGCCAGCCGTGCGAAGAAACTCGCGGCGGGAAGCAAAGGACATGTCCGGAAGCTCCGGGAACGTGTGGTGGGGTGGGATTCAACCGGGCAAGTGGGGTCGTTAGCCCCCTGGTTCGTCGACACCAGGGGGGGTTAACGCCCCCCGCTCGCCAGTGCAGCGCTCGCGGCGATCTCGGCCGCCAGGGTGCGGATATTGTAACTCGACTTCGCGAACGAGTCACGCAGTTCCGCCGTCCGGTTCGCCCCGAAGGCTCGCACCGGTTGCTGGATCAGGTGGTGGAACATTTGTGTGGCGAAGGCTTCATGCACCTCCGGGCTATCGGCGAGGAAGTGTGCCAGATCGACTGGCCCCTTGAACAACTTCTCCTCGCCGGCCTTGGTGAGGTAGCGGCCGGTGGTGTCGATCTCTTTGCTGTTGTCCTTCGTGCGTAGCTTGCCGATGGCGTCGAATCCCTCGAACGGGAAGCCGAGCGGGTTCAGGACGTTGTGACAGGTCTGGCAGTTCGCCCCCTTGGTTTGCAGGGCGACCCGCTCGCGGGTGGTGAGCGTTGGGTGTTCGCTGGCGGCCAGCGGGCTGAACGCTTCCTGCGGCGGCTTGAGGCCGACCCCGAGGATGCCCTTGGCGACCACCAGCCCCCGGTGAATGGGCGACGAGTGTTCCGAGTAAGCGAATGTGCTGAGCAGGTACGGGTGGGTGAGCACGCCGGCCCGCTGGCCGGGGTCGAGCGTCACCTTCCGGAACCCGGTCGCGTCTGGCAGGCTCACCCCGTACACCTTCGCCAGTCGGGGATTCACGAACACCTCATCGGCCTTGAGCAGTCGGCGGAAGTCGGCATCTTTGGAGCGGACGACTTCATCGAGGAACAGTTCCAGTGAAGTCCGGAGGTCGGCTACGACCGCCGCATCGAAGCCGGGGTAGAGCTGGGCGTTCTTGCCCAGGTCGCGCTCGTGGTCGAGGCGCAACCAGTGGAGGAGGAACGACTGCACCTTCGCCTCGGCCCGCGGGTCGGCGAGCATCCGCTCGGCTTGTTTCCGCACGTCCTCTTTCGTTTTCAGCTTGCCCGCGGCGGCGGCGGCGAGCAGTTCGTTGTCTGGCCCGCTATCCCACAGGGCGAACGACAGCCGCGAGGCAACATCGTGGGCGTCGAGCGTGTCGGCGGCTTCTCGCACGAGGAACCGCGGTGACTTCATCGCCAGCAGCACCACTCGCTTGAGGAACGTTTCGGCGTCGCCGTTGGCGGCGGTGAACTGTTTCTCGACGAATGCTTGCTTCAGATCGGCGTTGAGCGGGCGGCGGAAAGCCCGCTCAACGAACTTGGTGGCGAACTCCTTGAGCTTGGGGGCACGCTTGTCGAGTGGCGTTTTGGGATCGATGCCGGCCAGCCCTTCATGGTGCCGGACGACATAGGCGGACACCTCCAGCGCCGCTTCCGTCACTGCCGCGTCCCACTCTTTGCTGATCGCCGTCCCGCGGACCCACCCCAGGCTCTTGTCGTCGGGCGGGAACGGCGTGCCGACGACGAGTTGCTCGGGCACCCAGCCGGGCGACAGGTAGCGGGCGGGAATCGGCTCCATCGCCCCGTGCGGTCGTTTCCACTCCAGCCGTACGAACGCCGGCACCGGCTTCGGCTTCTTGTCTTTCACCCCTTGCAGCGCCTTGCTGAAGTCGAGGCGGATGGGGTAAACGCGTCCGCCCGTCAGCGGCAGGGTGGCGGTGTATTCGGTTTGGTTGCCCGACTTCACGAGTGCATTGACCACCACTTCGCCGTTCACCCACAACTTCACCGCCTGGTCGCTCTTCACGGCGAAGGTGTAGTCGCCCGACTCGGGAGTGAGAAAGCTACCGGACCAGCGGGCGGAGAACTCGTGCTCGTCGTATTTGCCGTCGGTCGTTGGGGGGTTGGTGCCGAAATCGAAGGCGACCGTCGGGTCGGTTCGCTCTTTCTGGCGGTTGCCGTAGTTGCGATTGCCGAAGTATTCGGCTTTCAGCCCCTGGCCGCCGTCCTTCCACTGGTTGGTTCCACCGCGGAAACTGCCGACCACATCAGCGGCGGCGTGGCGGTATTGGTTGACCGTGAGGCGGGCCGGGTCTGGCACGATGGGCTTGTTGCGCTCGCGGGCGGCGGGGGAGTAGAAGGCCTCCGACATGAACGCGGCGATGGCGGCGGCTTCATCCTTGGTGAGCGATTCCGGTTTGCCATCGGGCATCGTCTTCCACACCTGTTCGGCAAGCTGTGGAATGGCGAGGTCGCCGGCGAGCGGCTGGTCGTACTTTCGCTTCACCCCCTGGCCAGCATCGCCGTGGCAACGGGCGCACTGCTCCTTGTACAGCTTCGCCCCGTCTGGCGCGGCGGCGGCCGGGAGTGCGAGGATCAAGAGGCAGGTGAAGGATCGCATGGCGGCTGATCTCAGGGTTCAATCCCACCGGGGTACAGACAAAGAGGATGAAACGCGGATGACACGGGCCAATCAGGATTCTGTTCTGATCCTCTTCATCACTGCCTTTCTCCGCGTCATCCGCGTGCCGTTTTGTTGGTCCTTCTGGTTTGTTAGCCCAACTCGCTCAGCGGCCCGTAGCCGATGGTTGTGATCGCGTCCACCGGGTAGGCGTCGAGGTACTCCCGGATGGCTTTCGCGTCGATCGCATCGTACAGGGCGATTTCAGCGTCGGTGTCGGAGTACTCGCCGCGGTACAACCACGCCCCGGCGATGGTGCTCATCCGCCCCATCGGCCGCTCGCTTGAGCGCACCAGCCGGCTCGTGATTTTGTTTTTCGCCTGGGCGATCTCCTCATCCGCTAAACCGCTGTTCTGCACTTCGCTCAACACCCGCTTCACGATGCCCAGGTTCTCGGCCGCCAGTTCCGGATCTCCGCTCATGCTCACCGCCAGGAAGCCGTTCCCGTGGCTAAAGTCGACCCCGCACCCGGCCGACTCCACCCGTCCCGGATCGACCAGTTCCCAGTGCAGGCGGCTCCCGCTGTCGTCGCCCACTGCTATCGCCAGCACGTTGGCCGCATGCCGCAGGGGTGAATCGGCTGCCGGCGCGGGGGCCATGCTGAGCATGTATTGTTGAGCGATGCCCTCTTTGGTGAAGGCGTGATTCCCACCGGGGCCGACCGCCGGGGTGAGCGACCGCGGGGCCACTGCTGCCCCGTTCCAGTTCGCCGTCTTTTCGCCGACGAGTTGGACGAATTGCGCCCAGTCGAAGTTCCCAGCCGCGGCTACCAGGATGTTCCCGGCCGCGTATCGCCGGTCGAAGTACGCTTTCATCTGGGCGGCGGTCAGGGCGCTGACACTGGCGTGCGTGCCGAGGATGCTGTTCCCGAGTGGGTGCCCGCGGAAATAGACCTCCTTCGCCCGATCCCAGGCGACCGAGTGCGGCTGATCGTCGTACTTTTTGATCTCTTCGAGGATTACCTGCTTCTCGGTGTCGAAGTCGTCTTCTCGCAGGCTCGGGCGGAGGATGTCGGCGAGGATGTCGGTCACGTGGGTCAGGTACTCAGGCAGCACGCTGGCGTAGTACACCGTCTCCTCTTCGGACGTGTACGCGTTGTACTTCGCCCCGAGTTGGTCGAATTCGCGGTTAACATCGAAGGCGGTACGGCGGGGCGTCCCCTTGAACACCATGTGTTCGAGGAAGTGCGACACCCCGGCTTCGCCCGGCGTTTCGTCGCGGGAGCCGGTACGGACGAAAAACCCGACCGACACCGAACGGGAGGAGGGGAGGGTCTCGCCGATCAGCGTGAGGCCCGAGGGTAGAGTGTGCGTGTGAAAGGGCATGGTGTTGATTGAGAAGAGGATTTCACCGCGGAGGGCGCGGAG
>JALOQR010000216.1 GCA_025459365.1 Fimbriiglobus sp. | reverse complement strand
CTTGGCTTGAAGTGTGCCCGGCACTATGGGGCACCAGAACTCCGTTCGCCAGACGATGTGAACTGGGACGTAACGCCGGGTGAGGACGCTGATGTGCGTGCGTTTCTGGCGAAGTACCTTCCCGCCGCTCATCGCCCGCCCACCGAGGCCGTGGTCTGCATGTACACCCTCACGCCGGATCGCCATTTCGTCATCGACGTCCACCCCGAGTTTCCCCAGGTGGTAGTGGCGTGCGGGTTCAGTGGGCACGGCTTCAAGTTCGCCCCGACCGTGGCGGAGATACTGGCCGACCTCTCCTTGACCGGTCGCACCACTCACCCAGTTCAGATGTTTCGTGCGGCTCGGTTCGACCACTGGGGAACCGCGGTGGGTGGTTAAACGTCCAACTGGCACGGTGTGCTACACTTGGCCATCACGATCCTGAGGCTTCGCCATGCCTTCCGCTCGCCCCGCGTCGCTGCCCCTGTTGATGCTGGTTGGCTTCGTGTTCGTCGGTGGCGTCGGGTTTGGAGCGATCACCGCCCTCACCCAACCGCGGAAGCCTGAGGTGGCCACTGCTACTTCCACTGAACGACCAACGGAATCGAAACCCGAACCCAGGCCGGAAACGGCACCCGCTCCAGAACCAAAAACCGAACCGACAAAAAAAGCAGAGCCAAAACCAAAGAAGCCTGCCCCGCTCCAACCGAAGCCGGAGCCGAAGAAACCCGATCCGCCCAAACCAGAGCCGAAGAAGCCCGAACCACCGGCAGCAATGGCGATTAGCTACGAGAAACAGGTGCTCCCGATTTTCAAAGCGAAGTGCAACCTGTGCCACGGTGACGCCCAGAAGAAGGCCGACGTCGACTTGCGGACTCTCGCCTCGGCAGTGAAAGGTGGCAGCAGCGGCGACGGGGCCGTGCCAGCGAAGCCGGAGAAGAGCAGTATCTGGCTCGCCATTGACGACGGAAGTATGCCGCCGCCCGGCAAGGAGAAGTTGACCGACGCTGAGAAGAAACTCGTCAAGGACTGGATTCTGAGCGGGGCGAAGTGAGTCGTTCCCGGTGTGGATCATCGACTGACGGGCTCTCCGATGGCTGTGGATTCGTCCCTCGATCCGGCTGAACTCCTCGAGGGTCGTCTGGAAATCCGCCACCCGACTGTTCGGGTTGGCGCGGCGGAACACAGGGGGTATAGGCTCGCCCTGGAAAACGGCGGCGTTCGCGCCGTACCCCCCCGTTCCGGAGCGTATCCCCATGCGATTGTCACGTTGGAAGCTGATGGCCGGGGTACTCGGCCTTTCGATGTGTGGGTTGGCGGCACTGGCCGAGCCGGCGTGCCGGAGCGTTGGGTTCACACGTCGGGGCGACGAACCGAAGCCGTTACCCGTACCTGAGAAGCCAGCCGAAGGCGCCAAGCCGCTTCCACTGCCAGTTCCCGCCACTATTCCGCCGGCCGCCGAGGTGCCCCCGCCGGTGATTACGCCGGTGAAAGACCTCGTCACAACGCCTCTCCCGCCACCAGTGGTGCTCGATCAAAAGCCGGTCGAGGTGAAGGCGGTGCCCTTGCCGCCGGTGAACGACCCGAAAGCACCGCCCGCAGTGGACATCAAGGTCCTCAAAGAACTGGCGGACATCCAGACCCCGCCGACCCCGCTCCCCGGCCTGAAAGAAGAGCCGAAGGCGGCACTGCCCTCGGCGGTGGCCCCGCAACCGATCCCGGTGCCGGCTCCGGCGCCCGCCCCGCCGGTCATCGACCCGGTTCCAGTGGCTGACGCCAAGCCGGTGTCCGTCGTGCCGGTGAAGAAGGCCGACATCTCGCCGCCCGCGCCAGTGATGATCCCCGCCCCGGAGATGAAGAAGGTCGATCCGGTTCCGGTTCAGCGGGTGGTGGACGTCTCACCGGTCCCGGCGACGGATAGCCCCCGTGCGGCCGGAATCGTTGCCAAGAAACTCAAGGTGCTCCTGCACCTGAGCGACGACAAGCCGTGGTTCGAGGTGCGGGACGGCGAGGACCTGGTGCTCAAGGTGACGGCCGACGCCGTCAGCCTGGAAGCGGCCACCAACCCCAGCAAGGCAGCCAGCACGCTCACCGCCGCCGGTGGTGTGACGTTCCGCACTCTCGGCGGGTTTGGCACCTGCGACGAATTGAAAGTGGTGCCCGGCACCGGCGAGGTAGTAGTGACGGGTAAGGTGACGGTCACCTCCAACTGGGGTAAGGCTGAAACAACGGCCACCGCCGACAAGATGACTTTCCGCCTCGGCACCGACGCCGGGAAGAAGTGACCGCGTGACGCGGTTGGAGGCCCGACCGTGAGGGGAGGACGCCAGAAGTTTCTGGCGTCCTCCCCTCACGGTCGGGCCTCCGATGATTCACCCCTGCCGTTTGGTGCCTTCGAAAATCTTCACGATGTCGCCTTTCGTCATCGCCCCAAGTGAGTTCAACTGCCCACCTGTGCCGTAGACCTTCACGCAGTAGTCAGCCACTGCCGGGTACTGTTCCGGTTGGAAACCCAGGCTTTCCAGGCTCTGGAACAGCCCCGTTTCTCGTAGCCACCCCTCGAACTTGGTAACGAACTGTTCCGCCGACGTGTGTGCGCTGCCGTTGCCAACTCCAAAGACATTTTGGCCGAGCTTGGCGAGTCGGTCCACCGCCCGCTCGTTCTCGATCAGCCAGCGGAAGTAACTCGGGTAGAGCGTTGCGAGCCCGCGGCCGTGAGCCAGCGCCGGCATGAACCCGCTAAGCGCGTGCTCCATGCTGTGCAGCACGAACTCGGCCGGCTGACGGCCGGCCAGTTGATAGCCGTTCAGAGCCAGTGTGCTCGCCCACAGCAGCCGCCCCCGCAGGGCCACATCCTTCGGCTCGGCTAGCACCCGCGGCAGGGCATCGACCACCGTCCGCATCACCGTCTCGCTGTACCCATCGGCCAGCGGGCTGTCGTTCCCGCCGAGCAGGTAGTTCTCGAACACGTGGCTGAGGATGTCGGCCCCACCGTCGGCCGTTGTCACTTTCGGCACATCGACGGTGAACGCCGGGTTGATCCATGCAGCCAGTGGTTTCAGGAAATCGTGCGCAAGGGTCGATTTCTCGTTCGCGGCGTAGTTGCTGATGACGGCGTACTGAGTGACTTCCGACGCGGTGGCGGCTGTGGTGGGCACAGCGGCAATCGGAAGGGCGGCGGTCAGGCGGCCGGCCTTCGGTTGCCCGCCGACGAACGGCCAGATATCCTTCTCGCCGGTCTTGATCAGAGCGGCAATAGCCTTACTGGCGTCCATCGCGCTGCCGCCGCCGACCGGTACCACGACATCGGCTCCGAACTTTCGCCCCACCTCGGCGGCCTTGTTCACTGTTGGGGCGTTTGGGTTCGGCTCAATGCCCTCGAACAGTTCGGTGGACACACCGGCGGAGTTCAGGGCGTTGGTCACGGTGGCGAGGTACCCGAGCCTCTTGACACTCCCACCACCGATGACAATCAGAGCCTTCTTGCCGAGTGAGGCAATGGCCGTTGAAAACCCGATGGCGTGCTCGGGTCCGAAGAACATTTTGGTCGGATTCCAAAGCATGAACGAATTCATGACGACCTCAAGGCAGACGGTGGCAATGCAGTTACCGTACCGGGGCGGGTAGCTTACAAAGCCGGCAAGGGTCGGTCGGCCTTCGCATCAACACTCTCGGCTGGGTTCGTGCCGATCGGGGATAGGAGGGTTCGGTGGCTGTACCTGCCACAACGTACCCGATACAGTACGAGCACCCGTTCACGAGGTGGTCCGCAACGCCCGGCGCCCCCAGCGACAGCCGTTTGTTTCACCCGACCAAAGGCGACACCGTGGTGAATTGATGTACCTCGCGATCGAAATCGGCGGGACGAAACTGCAACTCGGCCTCGGGGCGGGCGACGGCACCATCGCTGCCCTTTGGCGGGGGAGCGTGGACCGCGCCGCCGGCGGCGACGGCATCCGCCGACAGATCGTCGTCGCGGTGCCGGAACTGTTGGCCCAAGCGGGCGTCGGGCGTGAACAACTCAAGGGCGTCGGTGTCGGCTTCGGTGGGCCGACCGACGACGCCAGCCAGTCCGTCATCAAGTCGCACCACATTGACGGCTGGGACGGCTTCCCCCTCGCCACGTGGCTCACCGAGTTACTCGGTTTACCTACGGTCATTTGCAACGACGCCGACATCGCCGGTCTCGCCGAAGCACTCTTCGGGGCCGGGAAGGGGCTGAGTCCGGTCTTCTACATCACGGTCGGCACGGGCGTCGGCGGTGGGTTGATCATCGACGGCGAAATCTACCGCGGGGTCGGCCGCGGGGCCGCCGAGATCGGGCACGTCCGACCGGCGTTCCCGCTCGACGACCCCCGCCGCGGGGACATCTTGGAGGCGTTCGCGTCCGGCATGGGGATGGAGAAACACGTTCAGGATCGGCTGACCGGCAAGCAGATCGGCGACGGGGCTGTTCGCGGCGACCCGGAGTGCGTCCGGCTGATCGACGCCGCAACTCAGGCACTGGGAGAGAACATCTGCACCGTGATCAAGCTGCTCTGCCCGCGGCGGGTGATCATCGGCGGTGGGGTGTCGCTCATCGGAGAGGAGTTGTTTTTTGAACCCATCCGCCGATACGTCGCCGAACGCGGGATGCAGGCACTTGCTGGGCTGACCGACATCGTGCCGGCTGCACTCGGGGAGGAGGTGGTCATCCACGGGGCGCTAGCGTTGGCGCGGAGGAAACTGGGCTCGTAAAACGACCTCATGACCCGCATCAAGATTTGTGGCATCACCACCCCCGCGGACGCTGAGTTGCTCGCCGAACTGGGCGTCGAAGCCGTCGGGCTGAACTTCTACCACAAGTCGCCGCGGTGCGTCGCACCGGAACGGGCCGGCGAACTGGTGAAGCACCTCGGGCCGTTCGTCGCCACGGTCGGCGTGTTCGTGACGAACGACTACTCCACGGTCTACTGGACTTGCGAGACATTCAAACTCGGTTTGCGGGCGGTGCAAACCTACTCGGACTCGCCACCAGCCCTTCCGCTCGCACCATTCGCCCACATACCGGCGTTCCGCGTGAAGGACTCCTCTGATCTGGCACACATCCAACAGTTCGTCATCGCCTGCCGTCCCGCGGCCGTCCTCGTCGATTCGTTCGTCACCGGCGAGATGGGCGGCACCGGGCACCGGGCGCCGTGGGAACTGCTCGTCGGGTTCGACCCCGGTGTACCGCTCATCCTGGCCGGCGGGCTGACCCCCGACAACGTCGCCGAGGCGATCCGCTTGGTGAAGCCGTGGGGGGTTGACGTAGCCAGCGGCGTCGAGGCGAGTCCGGGCAGGAAAGACCCTTCAAAGGTACGGGCGTTCGTGGCAGCGGTGCGTGGCTCATTCTCCGCTGTCGCTGTCGCCACAGTCCCGTAGAATATTAGCCCTCCCTCGCCCCACCTCCACCGGCGGAACCGTCGCATGAGCGACCGCTACTGGCTCGGCGTTGATCTTGGCGGGACCAAAATCTTGGCCGGCCTGTTCGACGACTCGCTGAACGTCATTGCCCGCAACAAGCAACCGACTGGCGCTGAAGGGGGGCCGGCCGGGGTGATTGGACGGGTCACGCAGGCTGTCGAGGCGGTGATGCGGGAGGCCAATGTTGGCCCGCAACAGATTTGCGGGATGGGGTTTGCCATCCCAGGCCAGATCGTACCAAACGAGCCAGTGGTGCGGTTCGCCCCGAACCTCGACTGGCGGGACGTGAACGTGCGGGCGTTGTTGCCAGCCGCGTGGGGTTGGCCGGTGGTTCTCGAGAACGACGTGCGGATGGGCACCTACGGCGAATTCGCCTTCGGAGCGGCAAAGGGTGCCCGACACGTCTTCGGAGTGTTCGTCGGTACTGGCGTGGGCGGCGGGTTCATCCTGAACGGCGAACTATTCACCGGGCACAACGGGCACGCCGGCGAGATCGGGCACATGGTGATCAACTGGCGGAAGGGCACCAGCCTGGAGAGCGTGGCTGGGCGGAAGTATCAGATGAAGCGGGCGAAAGAGATACTGGACGACGCTCCGAAGTTGGTCCGCAAGGAGTGGAAGGGAGTCGATCTGGAGCGGGTCAAGAGTTCGCAACTCGCTGCGTTCTACGAGAAGGACGATCCGGTGGCGGTGGCCATCGTGGATGACGCAGCCCGTGCCGTGGCCGCCGGCATCGCCAGCGTGGTCAACCTGATGTCACCGGAAGTGGTGGTACTCGGCGGTGGGGTGACACAGGCCATCGGCGATAGCTTCGTCGAACGGGTGTGGGACATTGCTCAGCGCTACCTCCTGCCCGGCGTGGCCGAACGGATGAAGTTCGTGACGGCCGCTCTGGGCGACGACAGCGGCATCACTGGCGCCGCCGCGTTCGCCAAGTCGAAAACCAAGTAGGTGCCGCTTGCTGGGCGGCACCAACACGCAGTGCCGCTCAGCCAGCGGCGCCTACGGAGCATCGGATGAACCCCGAGTGGAAGTCTCGCTACGACCTGGCCGTCGAGGCCGCCCGCGCCGGCGGTCTACTGGCCAAGAAGGTGTACGACGACACCTTCGAAACCCGCGCGATCGAGATCATTCGCAAGGCCGACAACAGCCCGGTCACCGTCGCCGACCGCGGGGCCGAGCAGCTCATCCGCCAACTGGTGATTAAACACTTCCCGAACGATGGTTTCCTCGGTGAGGAGTTTGGAGATCAACCCGGAAGTTCCGGCTTCCGTTGGGTGATCGACCCCATCGATGGCACCAAGAGTTTTGTTCGGCACGTTCCGTTCTGGGGCACCCTCATTGGCCTGGAATACAACGGTGATCAGATCGGCGGGGCGGTTTACGTGCCAGTGTTCGACCAGATGTTCCATGCCCTCCGCGGGAATGGGGCGTACCTGGGCGATCGTCGCATCCGCGTGTCCGACATCTCGAGCCTGTCCGATGCGATCCTGTGTTATTCGAGTATCGGGTGGTTCACGCGGGCCGGGAAACAAGACACGTTCTTGAAGCTGTACGAGAAAACTTGGCGGCAACGCGGGTACGGCGACTTCTATGGGTTCGTATTGGTCGCCCAGGGGTCGGCCGAGTTAATGCTCGAACACGGTGTCAACCCGTGGGACATCGCCGCCACAAAATCCATCGTGGAAGAGGCTGGTGGCAAGTTTACCGACTGGGATGGTGGCGACGGCATCACCCGACCCGACTGCCTGGCCACCAACGGCAAAGTTCACGACGAAGTGCTGAAAATGTTGCGCACCTGACCCGCTGCGGCGGCACTCAACGGTTGTCTGCACCGACCCGCCGGCGGATAATGGCCTTGTTGGTCCCCCGCCGGTTCGCTTTCCCCATAGGAGACTCCCTGAATGCGTCTGAAATCCCTCCTCGCCCTGTCTGCGGCGGCCGTCGCCACTGTCGCCTCTGCGGACGAGAAGTTCGTCACCGTCAAGGGGAAGGTGACGTTCGAGAAAGCGCCGAAAGCCGAGGTCGTCAACGTCACCACCGACAAGGAAAGCTGCTGCAAGGACGGCGACCTAGTGTCGAACAAAATCCTCGTCGACCTGAAGAGCAAGGGCCTGGCGAACGTGGTGGTGTACCTGCGGCCAGATGACGACGACCGCGATGCCAAGTTCCCGGCCGACAAGATCGACCCCGCCCTCGCCAAGCCGAAGGCGGTTACACACATCGTCGATCAGCCGAAGTGCCAGTTCGAACCGCGAGTGGTGGTGGCTCGCCAGGGTGACAAACTGACGGTCAAGAACTCGGCTGGTATCCCCCACAACAT
>JALOQR010000215.1 GCA_025459365.1 Fimbriiglobus sp. | reverse complement strand
CGCCACGAACAAAGAGCACTCCTTCGCCGCTGCCGACATCGACACCTTCACTCCCGCCCGCGAGTCGCTCATGCCAAGCGGCCTGCTCGGCGACCTGACCCCGCAGCAGGCGGCGGACCTGTTGGAGTTCTTGGTGAGATCGAAAGACAACAAATAGATGCCAACCAGTCACCCGCCGTGGAGCGGCGGCGTGTCCGGCCCCCCTCACCCCTGTCATGGGTCGGTAACCCTTGCCGAGGGGCTGAATTGAGCCAAAGGCTGATTGGTGCAACACGTAGGGTGACGGTGGCCGAGGGGGGGTATGTGTGTGGCAGGTGGCAGTGTGGCAGAGAGGGGGGGGTCAGGCCATCACTTGCGGTGCGAGACATCCCCGATCGCCAAACATCTGTTTGACGCCCAAACATCGACCGACCCCTCACAGCCCCGATCCCCTCTCCCCGCGGTGAGTGAGACCAATCCATGATCCGCCCTGCGACCCCCGCCGACGTGCCCGCCATCGCCTCGCTCATCCGGGCACTCGCCGACTACGAGAAGCTCAGCCATGAGGTCGTTCTGGATGAAGCAAAACTCGCCGAGCACCTGTTCGGCCCCCGACCGTATGCCGAATGCCTGATCGCCGAACCCAACGGCATCGCCGTCGGGTTCGCCCTGTTCTTCCACAACTACAGCACCTTCCTCGGCAAGCCCGGTATCTACCTCGAAGACCTGTTCGTGCTGCCCGAGCACCGCGGCGGCGGGATCGGCAAGGCACTGCTGAAAGCGATCGGGCAACTCGCCGTTGAACGCGACTGCGGGAGAATCGAGTGGAGCGTGCTCGACTGGAACTCGCCGGCCATCGGTTTCTACGAGAGCCTCGGGGCGAAACCGGTGGACGGGTGGACCGTGTATCGCATGACCGGCGAGACCATCACGAGATTAGCCAGCACTTGAGCAATTCTCCCTGCTACCACTCCCATTTTTCCGATCGACTCATCAGAACACCCCGGCCCCGCACCAGCCGACTTCCGAGGCAAGTGTTTCCATTTTTCCGATCGCCGGGAGGCATTGGGCTACGGCGGAGGTGCCGATGGTAGAGGCGTCAACGCTTCGGCAGGACGCCGGGGCGGGCACGGAGGACCGGACATGACCAAGTGGTTGACCCGCCTACTGGCGGTGGCCGTGGGGATGACGCTGTGGGCCGGGATGGATGCGGCGAAGGCCGCCGACCCGGCCCCGCTGCCGCGGCACTTCTACTACCCCTACTCGTACTTCCCGCACAACTACTGGCCGGCGAACAGCCCGAAGTGGCCGGAGCAACCGGGCCAACCGTACATGCGGCCGCCGGCGTACATGGCCTACCCGCCGTTCCGTGAGCCGGGCTGGCGGTATGAGTTGTTCGAGCCGATGCGTTACTATCGTGGCAACCACTTCTGGCTCGACCAGTTCTAAGCGGACAAGAGGGTGTTCCGCTGTCACAGAGAGACCGGAACACCCTCCACTACACCACGACTTTTGGCCGCACCTTCCCGCCATTCGCCTCGCCGACCCCGACAAACTCATCCTCGGCAAACACCGCCACCCACCCTGTACCTTTCGCTGGCACCGCCTGACCCTGGCGGAACCGCACCCCCGTCGCCGCGTCGAGCGTGACCAGCGGTATCTCAGCCACGGCCTCACTCATCGGCCGCAGCGCTGCCCGCACCTCCTCTGGGGTGGCCGACAGTGAAAGCCCCATTCCCGCGGTGAACGGGCCGACGTGCGTCCTCCGAAGAGTTTGCACAATGCCGCCGCACCCGAGCGCCTCGCCGAGGTCGCGAGCCAGACTGCGGATGTAGGTCCCCTTTCCACACTCCACGGTCAGGTCGAGGTGCGGCCATTCGTACCCGACCACTTCGATGCCGTAAACCGTCACCGGCCGTGGGGAGAGTTTGACCTCGGCCCCCTGGCGGGCCAGTTGGTGTGCCCGGCGGCCGTCGACTTTCAGTGCGGAGTAAGCCGGCGGGAGTTGCGAAATGCTGCCGATGAATGGGACGATGGCGGCCCGAATTTGCTCCACCGTCGGGGGAGTTACATGTTCTACCGCCGTAACAATGCCATCGGCGTCGTCGGTGTCGCTACGGTGTCCGAGGAGCACGCGGGTGGCGTACCCCTTGCCCATCGCCTGCACGAACTCAGCCAGGCGGGTGGCCGCCCCGATGCATACGACCAGCACGCCGGTGGCGAGCGGGTCGAGGGTGCCGGTATGCCCTACTTTGGTCCCTCGTGGGAACCACCGCTGGGTAGCGTTTACCACGTCTCGCGAAGTCATCCCGCCTGGTTTGTCGATCACCATCAACCCGCTCGGCCCACTCATTCGTTCCCCCCGCTGTCCTGTGTACTCGTCGTGAGGACGACCGAAATGACCACCGTGTTCGCGCGTTCCTTGCACCCAAACGCCTTCCAGAATCGTAGGGCAGTTGCGTTGTTCTGGCGGACCAGCAGGTGGAGGCGGCGGATGCCCTGCTCCCGCAGAGCGCTCAGGTAACAGTCGACCATCGCTCGGCCGATCCCATGTCGGCGGAATTGCTGAAGTACCCCGACGTGGTGGAGGAAGCCACGGCGACCGTCGTGCCCTCCGATAAGGACCCCCACCATCCGCTCGCCCACCTCGGCCACCTGGCACAGCCCGGAGTTGTAAGCCAGATACCGGGCCAGGGCGGTCGGTGTATCCACCGGCCGCGCCCGACCAGAAGTCTCTTGCCAGACGCGGAGTGCGGCCGCTATGTCTGTCTGTTCCATTGGTCGGATCGTCACCATCTCCACGTCCCCACGGTGCAGCGTGGCTCGCCCGTCCACCTGTGTCATTTTTAACCCGGCCGCTGGCCGCGGGCGTGCCCGTAAGCTCGTGCATAATGTTAGAACGTGGGCGGCGCCAAGTGCGGAATTGTGGGCAACCCGCGAGCCGGGGCACGCGCTCGAACTGGCCGAGCAAGCCGCCGCCGCGGGGTTCGAGGTCGTCGTTGCAGCCGGCGGCGATGGCACGGTGAATGAGGTGGGCAATGGTCTGCTGCGAGCCAACCGGCGAGCGGTCATGGGCGTGTGGCCGCTCGGTTCGAGCAACGATTACGCTTTCGCTCTGGGTCTGGGGAAATGGTGGAAGCGACGGGGCGATGGGGCGGGACTGCGGCGGCGAACGGTTGATATCGGGGTGATCCGCGGGCGGGGGCGAGAACACTTCTACTTGAACTGCGCCGGGGTCGGGTTCAACGGGATGGTGGCGCTCGACTCGCGACGCATTCGATGGCTGCGGGGGATGCCCCTGTATGCCCTGGCATACCTGCGGGCGATGGCCTGGTACTTTCGCACTCCGGTCACCCGCGTGGGGTTGGATGAGCTAGAGTTGGTATCGCCCCTGCTGGCGCTGACGGTGAACCTGGGCATTCGCGAGGGGGGGTTCCCCATCACTCCGTCCGCCCGGGTCGACGATGGTCGATTCGACTTCGTCCATGTGGCCGATCTACGGCGGTGGGAACTGATCGCCAACCTACCGCGGCTCATGGCCGGCAACATCCCGACGAACCATCCGAAAATCCGCACCGGCACGGCAGCCCGCATACAGGTGAAGTCGGATGCACCCCTGTGTGTACACGCCGATGGTGAGTTCGCCTGTGTACCGGCCGACGGCGTGATGGAGTTGACGTTCGAGATCCTGGCGGGGCGGTTAGTAGTGGAGGGTGGGGCGGGCGATTCTTCTGGCCCCTGAACTCACTGCGGCTTAACATCCTGGAGGAGAGGAGGCTGGGATGCGGATCCTCGTGGTCGCCGACATACATGCCAACCGCCCGGCGCTCGATGCCATCCGGGAGCCGTTCGACGTGTGCCTGTGCCTGGGCGACATAGTGGAATATGGGCCGTACCCCACCGAATGCATCGACTGGGTACGCACCTCTGCGAGCCACTGCGTCCGCGGCAATCACGATCACGGAGCGGTGCAGAACGTGCCCGTCGTGGGAACCACTGGTTTCCGCTACCTGACGATGGTGAGCCGCAAAGTCACTGCCCCTGCTCTTTCACTGGCCGACCGTCGCTTCCTCGCCGACCTTCCGACCACTGCTCTGCTCACCCTGGGTGGGAAACGTTTCTTCCTTGTCCACGCTTCCCCCCGTGACCCGCTCGAAGAATACGTGCCTGCCGACCCGAACGAATGGGCGACACGAGTGGCGGGAGTCAAGGCGGATTTCGTACTCGTCGGGCATACCCATCAGCAGTTCGAATTCCGGCTGAAGCATACGACCGTGGTGAACCCTGGAAGTGTCGGGTTGCCTCGGGATGGCGACCCGCGAGCACGATACGCCATCATCGACGATGGGCGGGTCGAGTTGAAGGCGGTCGAATATGCCGTCGAAACAACGATCGCGGCGGTGGAATCGTCTGAACTAGAGCCAACGGCCAGGCGGCAATTGGCCGAGGTATACCGCCTGGGCAAATATCAGTTCGCCAGCCCGTCGGGCAACGGTGCCTATACCAACGGAGTCCACCATCCCGGACGGGAACAGGTGGGAGCCTGAGCCGCCGCATCCATGCCTACCCCTACCGACTCGCTCCTCCGCTATCGCCCGTGGAAAGGCACCTTCCGTCCACCGGTGTTTGGGGCCTTCGCCATGGCCCGCGCCGGGCTGACCGTTCTCCTCCGCCGCAAGCTCTTCTGGGCTGTGTACGCGCTCGCGGGCCTCGTCTTCTTCTTCTACTTCTACATGCAGTACCTGGTCATCTGGGTCCAGCAACAGACGGCCGATCGCACGGCGGTGGTGGCTGGGGTGCCTATCCGGTTGAGCGAGTTCACCAAGTTTCTCGAAAGGGTGAACATGAACGGCACGGGGCTGACGTTCGGCAACTTCATCTGGTTTGAGGGGTATGTGGCGATGATCGTCCTGGCCCTCGCAGGTGCAGTGCTGGTAGGCAACGACTTCCACCACGGCAGCCTGCCTTTCTACCTCGCCAAGCCGATCGCCCGCCGACACTACATCCTTGGCAAAGTGCTCGGTGTTGGGGCGTTTGTAAATCTTCTCACCACCATTCCGGCGATCTGCTTGTGGATTCAGGCCGGGTTGCTGTATGGCTGGCAGACCTACTATGCGGAACGATTCCCCCTGCTGCTCGGCATCCTGGGATACGGGGCCGCGCTCACACTTGTGCTCTCGCTGCTGCTCGTCGCCAGCGCGGTGTTCGTCCGCCGCACTGTGCCACTGGTAATGGTCTGGTGTGGGATATTTGTACTCTGCCCTGCCTTGGCCAACTTCCTGGCGTTCAACCAGAGTCTCGGCACGACGTGGCGACTCATCGACCTGTGGAACGACCTGTACATCGTCGGCCTCTGGCTGCTCGGCGTGCCGACCACGGAGGCCCGCAGTGGGTTCGAACAACCGCCGGTGTGGCAAGCGGCCATTGCCCTCGCTGTCGTCTGCCTGGGGGCGGTGGCATACCTGGGCCGTAGAATCCGCGCGGTGGAAGTGGTGAGTTGAACGAGTATGGAGTATCGGGCATGTCGGGTAGCACGGATACGAACGTACCTCACACCGAGCTACCGGTCGAGGCGGTCAGTACCGTCGCACCCTCCCAACCGCATCCCACACACACACCTTTGCTTCAATTCGACCTCGTCTCCAAGTGGTACGGCCCCGTGCTAGCCCTGAACCAGGTGACGCTCACCCTCGGCGGGGGTATCACTGGGCTGGTAGGAGCGAATGGGGCCGGCAAGTCGACACTCATCAAACTGGCCACCGGGCAGATCCGCCCGAGCATTGGGCGGGTGACCGTCGGCGGGTTGGACGCCGCCGACTGGCGGGCCCGCCGGTTCATCGGCTATTGCCCCGACCACGACGCCTTTTACGAGGACATGACTGGCCGGCAGTTCGTCCGCGAGATGGCCCGCCTGTTCGGGTTCACCTCGCACGAGGTGCGAACACGTACCGAGGCGGTGCTCGACCGTGTCAACATGACCACCGCGGCCGACCGGGTGATGCGGGGATACTCGAAAGGCATGCGGCAACGGATCAAACTCGCCCAGGCACTGCTGCACGATCCGGGGCTATTGATTCTAGACGAACCGCTCTCGGGCATCGACCCGATCGGCCGGAGGGAAATGCTCGATCTGTTCGCCTCACTCGCCGCCGCAGGCAAGGGATTGCTGGTATCGAGCCACGAACTGGAAGAGCTGGAGAAGTTAACCGGGCACGTGGTGCTGATGGGCCGCGGGCGTGTGGCAGCTGTCGGCACCATCGCCGAAATCCGCGACCGGCTCGATCACTTGCCGTCGCGGGTCCGCATCGAGGTGGCCGACCCTTTCGGGTTAGCCCGCCTCCTGCTCGGCACCGAAGGCGTGCTGGGTGTGGAGATGGAATCCGGCGGAGAGGCACTGATCGTGCGGACGAAGCAGGTGAAGCCATTCGCCGATCGCTTCGCCGCCCTGGTGGTCGAACATGGCCTAAACGTGCGGCAATTCGAACCGCTCGACGAATCACTCCATGCCATCCTGGGCTATCTGCTCGGCGGTAGCGGCAAGACTTGATCAGGCTCGAGTTCCGCGTTCCGAACAACTGCTCGGAACGCGGAACTCGGAACTCCTTATTTCCCACCGGCTTGCTGCACGGCAGGGATCGGGGCGGTAAGCGGCGAAGGCGCCCCTGGCGAGATTGTCTGCCACTCCTTCGGAGCAGTGTAGACCACGTTCGGCATCGCCTTCTCCCGCAGTTGAGCGAACTTCTTCGGCACGTATTGCCGCATTTTCTCGTCGCGGGCGGCTTCCATCAGCCGATTCTTCTCCCCCTCGAACGTCACGTCCTTGCTTGGCGGGAGGATCTTGATGAGCTTGATGAAGACGAACCCCTGGGCCGTCTTGATCACCTCGCTCACCTCGCCTTCTTTCAGTTTGAACGCCACTTCCTCGACCGATTTATCCTCGGCCGGCAGGTGGCGGCTGATCGGTTGGACGTGCCCCTTGGTGGCGGCCAGCGACGGGTTCGGCTGGCTGCGGGCCACGCTGTCGAAGTCGTCCTGGCTCTTGCGGGCCTCGGCGTACAACTTCATCGCGTTCTTCTCGTCGGCCAGCGGGTAGAGCACCATCTGCACCTGTCGCTTCTCACCATACACCCGCTCGAACTGGATCTTCAGGTCGTCGTCCGTCACCACCACCTCGCCGGCGCTCAACTTCTCCAGCAGCAACCGTGGGCGGATGATGTCCTCCATGAACTCGTACAGCGTTTTCCCGTACTTCGGCAGCACGATCTTGACGAAGTCGTTGTAGTTGACGGTGATACCGTCCATGTCCTTCTTGAGCGCCGCCTCCATCTCCTGGCGGGTGACGCTCACGCCCTTCTCGGCAGCGGCCGTCTCGATGATCCGCTTGTTCACATAGAGTTCGAGTTTCTCGGCCCCGCCACGGTCGGTGAGGAACTTCCCGAACTCCTCCTGAGTAATGGCGATAGTGCCACGCGGCCCGGCGATCGTGGCCACCGTCCGCCCACCATCAGTGGTCACCGGCGGAAGAACCGCCGGCGCCTTGCCGGCCGGCGGTTGGGCCAGCACCGCCCCCAGGCCGGCCACACCGACGGCCCCGGCCACCACCCGCCCCACCCATCGTCGCACGCCTGATCGGTCTGCCATGCCGTGGCCCCCCGCGCCGCAGAACCGCCATCCCACCGGGAGAGGTTCAGTCGCGGCCGATTTCAGTTCAAGAATTGGCGGGCTTATACCGACGAGCCGGGCAAACGCAAGCCGATTGTGCAGACGGCGGCGGCGGGCTACTGTAAGCATGACCCACCCCAACCGGTCCGGGGTCGGTGGGAGGAGTGGAATGGCTCACATGACCCATCGATGGAGATGCGAGTGACGTTGTGGCATTCGTGGCGCACCGCCGAGAAAGGCTCGGG
>JALOQR010000468.1 GCA_025459365.1 Fimbriiglobus sp. | reverse complement strand
AACCGGACGATGGGGGATTGCTCTCTGGCCGATCAGTTAGTGTCTGGACACGAGTTCCGGCTATCAGGAGTGCTAACGTGGCGTTGGTCCCTTGCCCAGAGTGCAAACGTGAGATTTCCACACGAGCACTCGCCTGCCCTCAGTGTGGTTACCCTATGGCCATCCCACCAGTTGCTCCCGCAACCAGCACACCTGCGCCATTCGTGAAATGTGGAGGGTGTAATGGACAAGGCCGGTGTGGTGGATGCTATGGAGATGGGGGAAGGGACGATGACGAACCCTGTCCCCGTTGCAGTGGTACTGGAACCTGTGTCGGCTGCAAAGGCAGCGGGTGGATCAAGGTTAGGAGTTGACGCCGGTGCTGGTACACTGGCCGATGGGATGCCGCTCGGGGAGAACTCATGTCCGTCGTTGCACTAACTCGCTCCCTGGATGACCTCGCCCGGCTCGGGACCGAGACGTTCGACCGCCGCGTCCGCCCGTTGCTCCGGCCGGAGGATGACGGGAAGTTCGTCGCCATCGATGTGTTGAGCGGAGAGTACGAGATCGACGCGAACGACCACGCAGCCGTAACTCGGCTTCGCGCACGGGTGCCGTCGGCCGATGTGTGGCTCGAACGGGTTGGCAGCAAAACCACCTGTCGGATCGGAGCCGTCGGCCAATGATCCGGGGTGAGGTCAACGCCCGAATGGAGGCCGTAGTCCGCCTTCGGGTGCGAGGGCCGTCCGGGGCACAAACAGACATCGACGCGGTTATCGATACCGGATTCACTTCCTCGCTCACGCTTTCACCGGCCGTCGTGTCCGCCCTCGGCTTGGTTCGGCAATCAGGGGGCACCGCAATGTTGGCTGACGGGTCAGCCCGCCCGTTCGACATGTACGCCGTTGAGGTGGAATGGGGAGGAACGTGGCGACCGGTGTTAGCGTGGGTGGTTGGTGACGAAATCCTCCTGGGCATGGGGTTGTTGGCAGGGCACCAACTCCGGGTCGAGGCCGTCCCCCGGTGGCCTCGCCCACCAGATCGACAATCTCCTCCGCCTGCTTCTGGTCCTTCCCGCGGAACAGCGTCTCCTCCACCCCGCCGTACAGGTTGCACAACACCGCGTGGTACCGCTCGGGCTTGAGCACGAACCACCAGAACAGGATCCCCGGCAGGCAGCCCGACAGGAGGAGGTAAAAGCACGTCACCCAGTCGATGATGCCCCCGCTGTGCGTGGCCAACCGGCCGACGCCGGTCAGGTGCTTCCACTCGATCTTCTCCGGCGGGAGCGGGATGAAGGCCACCCGCCGCAGCCGCGTGAGTGTGCCCTTGCCCTTCTCGTTTCGCTGGATTCGCAGGGTGTCGAACGTGCCGATGATGAACGCCTGCAACGCCGAGTTGAGCAGGAAGGCGAACCCGCCGGTGATGACTCCGGCCGCGTTTGGCTTGCCATCTTCGGCGGCCAGCACCGCCACCACCGTGAGGATTACGTTCAACACCAGTACCCCGCCCATCATCCCGAAGCGGGTGGCCAGCGGGAAGCCCTCGCCAAACGACTGATCGATCTCGGTGTACGTCCGCTTCTTCTTCGGCCGCTTGCGGACCACCTCGCCGTTGTCGCTCAGGTGGACGCCACAGTGGACGCAGAAGGTGGCGTCGTGCGGCAGTTCCCCCTGGCACTCGGGGCACCGCTTCAGCCCGTCGCCCTCGACTCCGTAGGGGGTGGGGTCGTCCTCGTCCTGGTTCCCCTCCAGGTACGGCTGACCCGCGCCCTCCTCCGGCACGAAGTCGGGCCGTTTGTCCCGGGGGTTGGTCTTGGGGCGGGCGCGGGCCGGCGGGGGCGGGACTTCGGGGGGCGGGGCGATCGGAGTAACCACCGTCCGCTTCTTGGGGGGCGGTGCGTCGTCGTTTTCGTCGTTGCGGGGGCGGGCCGGTTGCTTCTTCGGCGGCGGGGCGTCGTCGGTTGGCTCACCAGACGCCCGCTTGTCTGCCGGCACCTCGGCGTAGTACCCGCAGTGGTCGCAGCGGATCTTTGCCTTGGCGAAGCCGCCGGGCAGCTTGATCTTGCCGCCGCAGTTGCCGCAGTGGATTTGGGACATGAGAGGCCGGGGGTATGTAGGTCCGCACGGGCAGTCACGCCCGGCGCGACCCACGCGGTGATTGGTACGCGTGGGTCGCGCCGGGCGTGACCGCCCGTGCGGACCCACCCTACCTAGTTCGTGATCCCCTTCGTGATGTGCATGAATACGTCTTCGAGGTCGATCTCCTCCTCCTTGAACGACCGCAGGCGGAACTTCTCGGCCATCAGCCGTTCGGGGATGAACGACCCGTCGTCTTCCCCTTCGCGGAGGGTCACCCGCACTCCCTCGCCTTCGCCCTGCACCTCCACCAACTCCACCTCGTGGAACGTCTCGATCTTCTTGGCCGCGATTTCGTTCTGCTCCTTCCCCACGCTCACGATGTACGTCTTCTTTTTCCGCACCTCGCGGATGGCCTCCTCGGTGGTGCCGTTGAACAGCAACTTGCCCCGCTCGATGATGCCGATCTTGTTGCAGATGTCGGCCAACTCTGGAAGGATGTGGCTACTGACCATGATGGTCTTGTTCATCCCCCGGAGTTCCTTAATGAGTTCCCGCATCTCGATACGGGCGCGGGGGTCGAGGCCGGACGCTGGCTCGTCGAGGAGCAGCACTTGCGGCTCGTGCAGGAGCACGCGGGCCAGCCCCAGGCGTTGGGTCATCCCGCGGCTCAGGCTCGTCACGAGGGCGTCGCGCTTGTACCCGAGGTCCACCAGGTCGAGCACCTGATCGCACTTCTTCCGCCGCTCCGGCCCCTTGATGCGGTAGGCGGCGGCGAAGAACTCCAGATACTCGATCACTTTCATGTCGTCGTAGACGCCGAAGAAGTCGGGCATGTAGCCGATGCTGCGGCGGATCTCTTTCGAGCCGGTGTAGATGCTGTACCCGCACACGCTCGCCTCGCCCCAACTGGGGTTCAGGAGAGTGGCGAGGATCCGCATG
>JALOQR010000214.1 GCA_025459365.1 Fimbriiglobus sp. | reverse complement strand
CGGCCGGCGGCTCGGGTCGCTCCTCTTCCCTGGGGCAGTGGTCGCTCTCGTTGGCCCACTCGGAGCCGGCAAGACGCACTTCGTCCGGGCAGTCGCCGAGGGGTTAGGGGTAAAGAACCCGGCGGCGGTCACCAGTCCGACGTTTACCCTGATCCACGAATACGCTGCCCGCCTTCCGATCTATCACTTTGACACCTACCGACTGAACACCCCTGCCGAGT
Source organism: Fimbriiglobus sp. (assembly GCA_025459365.1). Lineage (GTDB taxonomy): Bacteria > Planctomycetota > Planctomycetia > Gemmatales > Gemmataceae > JALHQU01. The sequence goes on along the minus strand of JALOQR010000214.1, from coordinate 7,716 downwards.
TTGCGGCGCTCGGTGTGAGTGAGTACTTCCACAGCGACGGGGTGTGTCTGGTCGAGTGGGCCGATCGCGTAACGGAGGTGTTGCCGGGCGAGCGGCTCGAACTGCGATTGACCATCCTGGGGGAATCGGGGCGGGAATTGATCGTCAACGCTGCTGGCTTTCCTTACGACGTGCTACTGCAACGCTGGATAGGCGAGCGGGAACCAGGTGTCCCATGAGGCCAACCGACCGATTGTGAAGGAATCCTGAAATTCTGTCGCCAACGCAGCATTTTGTCTTCAGCTGGAGTTAAGGCCCCAAGGAAGCAGATCGACCCACATTTCTCAGGTCATTTCGCAGGAAACGATTCGACAAAAGCCAGCTCGTCTGACTGAAAATTGCTGCCCGAAGTATGGGGAAGGTACAAAAGGCCTTGACTACGCAAATTCCCCACCTTTACAGTTTGAATAGGTGTCATCGAGGGGATGTGAGGACACATCCACACAGGCCCGAAGGCACTCGGGGACCGAGTGCGGCCTACCTCACGATACCGAAACCGGACGACCCAGGAACGCTGGGCGAGTCCGAAAGGTTATTCTGCTATGCTCGTACTGTCCAGGAAAAAGAACGAGTCGATTGTGATCAACAACGACATCGTCATCACGGTGATTGAAATCCGCGGCGACAAGGTGCGATTGGGAATTGTTGCACCGAAGGACGTGCCCGTCCACCGTGAAGAGGTGTACGAGGCGATTCATGGGGTGAAGCCGTCGGTCGTTCAGGCCACCAACCCGACAACCGGTTGACCCCCCCTCTCGCCCCACTCCTCCCTCGTCACAGTATTGGCGGGGCAAGGCTTGCATTGCCACTTCGGTTCCCCATGTCCACCAAAACCATCGCTGTCGTTGGCGCTTCAAACGACCGCCGCAAGTTCGGTAACAAGTGCGTCCGCGCCTTTCGTTCCCTCGGCTGGACTGTATTCCCCATCCACCCGACCGAGTCCAGCGTGGAAGGTCTGCCAGCCTACAAAAGCGTGGCCGACATTCCAGCCGATCAGCTCGACGTGCTGAGCATCTATCTGAATCCGAAGGTGGGGTTGTCGGCCGTGCCGTCGTTCGCGACGAAGTCGGTCGGTGAGGTGTGGTTCAACCCCGGCGCCGAGTCGCCCGAGGTGTTGGCGAAGGCGAAGGAGTTGGGACTGCACGCGATCGCCGCGTGCAGCATCGTCGGTTATGGCCTGAGTCCGTACACGTTCGGGGACGAATAACCTGGCTATCTCACGGCAGCGGCACGGTTGACCAACCCGAGGGCTTCGTCTGCTTCCCCCCACCCGCGGAACTCCATCTTGCCTGGCTCCTTGTAATTCGTGAACCAAAGTTTCGCCACCTCCGCGGCGGCGGGGAATGCTTCATTCAGTTCCCTCAAAGATCGTACACGCCCGAACGGCGTGTCGTCCATCACCGCGAGAACCTTGTCGTCCTGTTCACCCCGGTCAAGGAACTTGATGACGCCGATCACGCGTGTGCGGGCGACAGTACCCCGCGCCAAGGCAGGGCCAAGCAGGAGTACGTCGAGAGCGTCGCCGTCGCCTCCGCTCTCCTTCGGCAAGCGAGTGCTGGGGATCATTCCATAGTTCCCAGGGTAGGGGAGGAATTGGACCACCCGCGGACTACCATCTCGCACCTCCAACCGCATGACCCCGTCCTTCTCGACTTCCCACTTGGCGTTCGTCCCCGCCGGGATTTCGACCACCACATTGACGGTTCCGTCGGGGTTGATCGCGGGGTGTCCTGAATACAGATCGACGGGGGAACGAATGGTGAGCGGATCGGGCTGAAAAAGGCCTTCGGCAATCCACCCCGGCCCGTTCGCCAGTGAGGTGGGCCGGTCAGGCGCGACGGTGCACGCGGGAGTCGGCAGCGACCCGTTCCGACCGAGGAACCAGCCACCGACCCCACCGAGAAGGCCCACCGCAAACGCGAGGACCAAGGGCATGACGGTTTTTCGCATCTGGATAAAGTTGGGGCGAGGGGATCACTTCTTGAAACGGATGATCAGATCGGACTTGGCTTCACTGATCTCGATCAGCACGTCGGATTCGCCGTCCTCGGAGCTTTGGTACCGCTTGCCGATTGCCGTCCGATGGGCTGCATGGGCCGGCTCGTGAAACGTCACATAAACGCGGTACTTCCCGGGAACCACTTTCTTCTCGCCCGCCGAGTTGACGAGAGAGAACTTGCCGTCGGGTTGGATCTGGCTAGTGGCACCATAAGGGTTCCCCTCGCCGCGGAGGACGAGCGTGCCCCCGCTCAGTGGGTTCCCATTGGGCAACAACGCTTTCCCGCCGACCTCGACGCCATTCGGGCTGCCCGCCGGCGAAACTCCACAGCCGGAAAGACAGAAACCAAGGAAGGCCGAGGCTGCGAACACTTGAAATCGAGTCATCATGGCGATGAACTTAGTAAGGGATCAGGAGTCTGTCAGGGGTCTGTGGGAGCAGTGGAGTGGCACTAATGAATCTTCGACGGAGATGCGAGTGAAGTTGTGGCGTCCGGGGAAGGACGCCGATACGGCCCCCCCCCCCCCTCTGCCACACTGCCACCTGCCACGCACATACCCCCCCCGGCCACGGCAATCGAAAAATGGCGAAAATCAGCCACTTTCTCCACTCGGCCACGGTTCCGACCCGGACAGTGGCGGTCGCGGGTGCGGATCAACATTCGCACCCTGTGACGAACGCGAAGTGGGTTAGAAGTCGTTACCAGGTAGGTCGCCCGCTTTCGCCGAAAGGAGGGCTGCGAACGTGGCGGCCGAGATGCTCTGCCGAAGGAAGCGAACGGAACCGTCGGCCAACCCCACGTTCATGCCGCCGGTGTGGAACGAGTACGGTTCGCTGTCGTTGTTGCAGTTCATGATGCAGCGGCCGAGGCCACTACCACCGTTGACCGCCCCCGTGAGGGCGTCGGTGCCGTCCATCGAGCCGGCAGCCCCGTCCGGGTCGGTCCATCCGAAGCCTTCGGGCCGCGGCAGCGGGGTGCCCTGGGGGCGACCCAGCAAGTACCAGTTCGGGCGAGCACCACTTTCCATCACCATGATGGTGTTGCTGGTGCCATCGGTGATGGAGAGTAGCGGCGTTTCGGTGTTTTGGGCGAGCGCACCGTCGTGGTCTGCGGTGCCAGCCGGGTTGACCAACCCGTTGGCGTTGAAGAAGCGGTGCCGCAGCCGGTGCATGACCAGGTAATCGAGCGGCCCCATCGTCAGACCATCGATCGCCGAGCCGGTGCCAACCGCCGGAAACCGCGTCGAGGCTGGCACCGACGGGCAGACGAACACCGGTACTCGCTGTTGCCCCGAGACAGCATTGACGCCCGTGTTCCACCGGACATTCTTGTCGTAGAGTCGGGCCAAATTCCCCTGCTCGACGTAGTCCAGCACCACGACGGTCCAGGCCATGCGGTTGCCGGTCAGGTCGAGCGGCCGAGACATCGGTAATTTCTGGTACGCGCTCTCGTAATTGTGCAGCGACAGCCCGATCTGCTTCAGGTTGTTCGAGCAACTCATGCGGGCCGCCGCTTCGCGCACCTTTTGCACGGCGGGCAGCAGCAGGCCGATCAGAATCGCGATGATGGCGATGACCACCAGCAGTTCGATCAGCGTGAACCCCGAACGAGACGAACGCTTGCGCACGGGCGGAACCTCAGAGGGAATGAGAGCGGCGACATCATGACGGGAATGCAGGCTTCAATGACTTCACCTTAGCCATCTCCTCGGCGGGCAAAGTGAAGGTTCAAAGTAGATTCAGTGGAGGATCGACGTAGACCGGTGTTCGAGGAGTGGGATTCGGCCTACCCGATCGCTACGGTCGCTCCGCTCCACCTGAACCACATTGTTCGCCGACCCCGAAGACCGATCACCGCAACCCAACCTTCCCCCGATCCGTGTGGTCAATACCCGCCCGGTGAAAGGACACGGGCGGACGGCGCAACATCCTCGGCTACGGGGAGTGTCCGCACACGTTCGGGGATCAGAGACACAACGCCGACGGAGAAGTGGCAATGTTCCGGTCGGTCGATGACGGGGCTACTTTGGCTCGATGACAACCGGCGTGTCGGCCGACAGGTTCACCATGTTCGTCTCCGATGGCTTTCGGTAGGCCTCGGGCACGGCCGAATATCCTGGTACGCGGGCGTTCACCTCGGGAGTGAAGTGGACGTAGTACTTGCCGGGAATCGCCTTCACGGTGAACGACCCATCCTCACCACAAATGCCACCAGCCGGCTGAGTGTCCCCCAACGGCTGGAACGATACCGTCAACCCTTTCGCGGATTTGCCCGCCGGCAGTTTCACGGTGCCCTTCATCTCAACCGGCTCGGGCCGCTGGGGAGGGGCATCCGAACAACCGCAAACCACGGCCACCACCAGACACGGAACGAAGAGTTTCAGTCGCATGCGTGACTCCTGATGTTGTGTGGGAATGAAACAGGCCGGAGGACTGCCTCCGGCCCGATGCGTACTGGGATTCTTGAGGTCAGTCGAGGTTGACGACCACGCCGTCCGTCGCACCCACCGAATACTTCAGCACAAGGAACGTGATGCTGTCGCGGACAAACCGCACACTGCCGTCTCCCATCACGACGTTGATCCCGCCGGTGTGGAACGCGAACGGTTCGTCGTTCGGGCCGCAGTTGTTCACGGTCCAGCGGCATTCAATCGGACCGCCCATCGGGGTGGCGTTCTGGTTGATGCGGGCCACGCGGGAGCCAGCAGAGTTGCTCGGGCCAGACACACCGTTGGCCACGGTGTCCGGGTCGGCCCAGGCATAGACCCGGCGGCCACCTGTGAACGGTACGCCAGCCCCAGTCAAGCCATCCACCGGGAAGGCGTTCGTACCAGTCGCGGTGGTGGGCGAAGGGCGGCTGGAAGCCGAGCCGAAGGTGCCGACCGAGGGGTGAGCACGGCTGGCGTCTTCCATGCACAGGAAGGTGTTCGAGGTGCCGTCGGTCACACCGACGATCGACCGCCCGTCACACGTCAGCATGCCCGAGTGCCTACCTCCGGCAGGGGACACGTTGTTGCGAATACCCGTCACGTCATCGATGTCGGTCTGGGTCGGGAACATGTAGTCGAACCCGCCCAACTGAGTGATGGGGTCGCGGGAGTCGTTCGAGATTGGAGCACTCGGGCAGATGAAGGTCTTGATCTTGGTCCGGGCGGCCAACTGGCCGTTGGGCCAGCGGTTGTCGTCGTAGGAAAAACCCAACGACCTCGGGTGCATGCCGGTGTAACCGGTCACGTTCAACGGTGTGGTGACATCGAACAGACGGAATACGTTCTCTTGCTCGATGTAAGGCAGGATCAGAGTGGCGGTGGAGTGGACCGAATAAGTCGTGGTGCCACTGCCGGTGCTATCGCACTGACCGATGCTCGGAAGCACCCCGTAGGCACTCTCGAAGTTGTGGCAGGCCAGCCCCATTTGCTTCAAGTTGTTGCTGCACTGCATGCGAGCGGCTGCCTCACGGACCTTTTGAACGGCAGGCAGGAGCAAGCCGATCAAAATGGCGATGATCGCGATCACCACCAGCAGTTCGATCAGCGTGAACCCCGGGCGAGAGGGACGCTTGAGCACGGACAGTACCTCAGTGGGAAGTGGAGCGGCAACACCCTGACGGCAACGCAGGTGATGCACAGCTAACTCTACCCAACTCCCCAGTGGACAAAGTGAAGGTTGAAAGTAGATTCAGTGATGGATTGGGGAGATCAGATTGGGGGCCAAGGAGACTCGCCCACCGACTCGATACAGTCGTTCCACTCGACCTGGACCGTGCTTTTGACCTCGCACGGACCCCTCCAGCACAGAACTACCTTTTCCCCCGCAGACGCGCTATCGAGAGTGATTCCATTTCCGACTGTCCCGGCCTCCGCGAAAAAGCACACTCGCAGTCACGTCCGATCGAATTCGCTTGCTTGATCCGGTTCAGACCGGCGACCTCCAAGCAACCGAACCCACCTGAACCGCAGCAATGGCCGATCCACGAAACATCGAAAGATGTGTACGATGCCAATCCTGGGCTAGCAGGCGACCCTGAACCACTTGGGACACTGTTTGAGGGACGAGTACCAACAATCGGCCTGAACTGATGGCAACACCCACCCCCTACCTCGTCAGGAACAAACTCCACCACAGGCTCTTACCTTCCAGTGGCACACCCAAACTGATCTCGCGTGGTACAAAAATGGTGCAGAATGCGTTGCTGCAGGTGATGAATGGCGATAAACTGATTTCGTCGCTATTTCTGACCTCGTGTCCTGACATCGGCTACGACATCACGCGCCTAGCACTCGCACCCATAGCTCAACTGGATAGAGCATCGGTCTACGGAACCGAAGGTTGAAGGTTCGAATCCTTCTGGGTGTACTAGAAAACAAGGCAAATCGTGAAGTGGGGTTGGTCGAGGCCCCCAGAATTCCCCCAGAATTCGACGGCGAACGAAACGGCCCCCAGAACTCCAGCAGGGATTCTGGGGGCCGCTCTCATCCGGGTCATGCACCGACTACTTCGAGTCTGGGTCCGATTTCTGGGGGCCGTTCTGGGGGCGAAGGACGGTCGCCATCTTCTTGAACAACTCCGACCCGTCGAACGCCTGCTTCGCGTCCAGGTAGTATTTCCGGGCGGTCTGGGCGTCGATCCCGATGGCCTCGGCGGTCTGGTCTACGTTCTGGGTCGCCATCGCCATCAGGGTGATCGCCCGCTTGCGGAGTCCGTGGCTCCGCAACTTCCCGCCCTGCTCGGCGTACTCGCGGAAGATGTTTTGCATCCCGTGATACATCAGGGCCGGGGTGAAGTCGGTTCGCTTCTTGGTGATCTTCGCCGGGCGGTGCCTCTTGCTCTCCTCCAGGTAGCGTTCCCAGAGGTACGTCGGCCCCTTCGCGGTATCGAGCAACGCGGACAGGTCGGGTGGGAGCGGGATAACCCGTTCACGGCCCGTCTTGTCCTGACTCGGCGTGATGCGGATGGTGTGGGCCTTGGGGTCGAACTGGTAGCTCCGCAGTTGGCAGAGGTCGTTGAGTCGGCAGCCCGCCAATGCCTTCAACTCCACGAACAGCCGGGGGAGCAGCCACCCCGGATGTCGCCGTTCGAGCCACGCGAAGAACGCGGTCACTTCGTCTTCGCTCGGCACGCTCGGCAACGTCTTCGGGAGTTTCGGGCGGGTGACGTGCTCCCACGGGTTCGAGGTGACGTACTTCGGCATCAACTTGTTCCAGAGGGCCGACAGCTTGCGGATCGCGTTCTCGACCGTCTTCGCGGAGCGTGGGTACGCCTTCGCGTCCGAGGCGTGGCCCCGCTTGAACCCGTCCCTCGCGTACTTGGCGGCGAACGCCTTGGCGATTTCCACCGTCACGTCGCCCGGCCCCTTGGAGAGCGGGACGTAGCGGCGGAAGACGTTCAGGATCGACGTGTACGCTTCCAGCGACCGTTCCCGCAGCCCGGTGTCGGCCTCCAGGTCTGCCATGACGATCTCCCACGTCGCCGTTTTCGGGTCTGGGGCAATGGTGGGCGAGTAGCACCGAAGGACGATCTGCGACCCCTCATTTTGGGCGTCGGTGATCCGGGTGCAACCGGTGCTTTTCTCGACGTACTTCCCCTTCTCCGTGGGATGCGGGAACTGGACGCAGTACACGTCGCCGCGAAGTTTGAGGGAGGCCCCGACGGTCCGACCGTCGGGGAGCCGGGCGGTG
>JALOQR010000213.1 GCA_025459365.1 Fimbriiglobus sp. | reverse complement strand
GTGGGTCGGCGCGAGCGGGGCGCTCGCTGGACCCACCCTACCGGAAGCACTCGGCGATCTCTTCGAGCGAACTGCCCAGTTCGATGAAGTTCACCAGCCCTTCGTCGCCGAAGTGGGCGTGGGAGCCCGAGCCGAAGTAGAAGATCATCGCGTTTCCCCCGACTGCCCGCGGATCAGACCGGTGAGCACTTCGGCCAGTCGGGCCACCGCGAGTTTGGCCGTTGCCTCCACCTCGTGGTGCGAGAGCGTGCCCGATCCCAGCCCGGCGGCCTTGTTGGTGATGCACGAGATGCCGGCCACCCGCAGGCCGAGGGCCGCAGCCGTTTCCGCTTCCATCGCCGTCGACATACCGACCGCGTCCGCACCGATCGCCCGCAGAGCGCGGATTTCGGCCGGCGTCTCGTAGCACGGGCCGGTGAGGGCGGCGTACACGCCGGTCGGCAGCGATGGGGCGAGTAGGGAGTACGGGGGTCGGTTTTCCGTAGCCAACGTCTTCCACCCCTCCGCGTCGAGCAATTTCCTGTGCCCACGAATGGCCATCAGGTCGCCGGGGTTCAGGTCGTCGCGAATGCCACCGGCGGCGTTCGTCAGGATGAGTGTCGTCACTCCGCACTCGGCCACCAACTGCACCAGTCGCGTCACGCGGTCCCACGGGTGCCCTTCGTAGAAATGAACCCGGCCGAACGACACCACCGCCGGCACACCCGCCCAGTGGCCGACGCTCACCCGCCCCTTGTGCCCGGCGACGGTGGGTGGCACCAAGCCCGGCACATCGGCGAATGGCACGGAGGCGACGGAGGTGAACGGCGAGGCGGCGTCGGCCAGCCCGGAGCCGAACACCACCGCGAACCGCGGCTGGATGGCGGCAGTCGCATCGCGGAACTGGTCGAAGGGAGTCATGGAGATGTTGTACGTCACGGCGAAAGCCGACCCTGCGTGGGGTCGGCTCAACCCTTCAGCCCCCACTCCCGGCTCGCCAACTCGGCGATGCTCCGCCCGATGCTGATGCTCGCGGTGGCGGCCGGTGATGGGGCGTTCAGCACGTGAATCATTCGACTCTCGCCGCGGATGACGAAGTCGTCCACCAGTTTGCCGTCCGGCGTGAGCGCCTGCGCACGCACCCCCGCCCCGCTCCGCACGATGTCGTCGCGCTGGATCGCCGGCACCAGCCGTCGCAGCGACTGCCAGAACGAGTACGCGCTCAGCGACCGCCGCATTTCGCCCAGGCCCATCGCCCAGTACTTCGCCGCCATCGCCCAGAACCCGCGGGAGCCGGCCAGTTCGAGTAGATCCTTCCCGCTCACGTCGGCGAATCTGTACCCCTCGCGGCGGAAGGCGAGCACCGCGTTCGGCCCGGCCTCCACGCCCCCGCCGATCATCCGCGTGAAGTGGACGCCGAGGAACGGGAAACGGGCGTCGGGCACCGGGTAAATCAGGTTCCGGCAGAGGTGGGCGGCGTGCGGTTTGAGGTCGTAGTATTCGCCGCGGAACGGCACGATCGTCACACCCGGTTCGACGCCGCAGAGCTTCGCCACGCGATCGGACTGCAACCCAGCGCAGTTCGCCAGGTGCCCGGCACGGATCTCCCCCGCCGTGGTTTGCAGCACCAGTTCGGCACCGTCGCGCGTCATGCCGATAAACCGCACGCCGGTCCGCACTTCCCCGCCCCCGGCCGTGATGAGTTCGGCATACTTGCGGGCCACCGCCTTGTAATCGACGATACCGGTCTCGCGGACGAACAACCCGGCGACGCCGGCAACATGCGGTTCGTGTTCCCTCAACTCGGCGGCGGAAAGACGCTTCAACCCGACGAGGCCGTTGGCGTGCCCGCGGCGCTCGATCTCGGCGAGGGCGGGCCGTTCGCGCTCCTCCACGGCGACGATCACTTTGCCGCACTGTTCGTGGGGGATGCCGTGGTCGGCGCAGAAACGGTAGAGGAGTTCGCGGCCGTCGGCACAGTTGCGGGCCTTCGCCGAGCCGGGTTTGTAGTAGATGCCGCTGTGGATGACGCCGGAGTTGTGCCCGGTCTGGTGGGCGGCGACGTGCGGTTCGGCCTCGACAACGACCACCCGGCGGACGCCCCGCTCGACGAACGCCCGGGCGGTGGCCAGCCCGACGATCCCCCCGCCGATCATGGCCACGTCGTAGGTGGGCATAAGCCGGACTCCCAAGCAGATTAACCACAGAGGCACAGAGACACAGAGAAGGCAAGACGCAGAGTTCTGTTCTGAACAATCCCTCTTCTGTTTTCTGTGCCTCTGTGCCTCTGTGGTTAGTCCGGGCTGCTAAACGCGGATGCCGAGGAAGTTCCGCACACCCAGGTACAGGATCGTGGCCATCGACCGCACGGCTTCTTTGGTGTTCACCTTGCTGGAGCCGTGGCGGCGGTTCTCAAAGATGATGGGTAATTCGCCCAGCCTGGCCCCAGTGCGGTACACGCGAAACAACACCTCCTGCTGGAACGAGTACCCCCGCGAGATGGTCTCTTCCAGCTTGGCCTGCTTGAGGTTCTCCACCCGGTAGCATCGGAACGCCCCGCTGGCGTCCTTCACTGGCATGCGAAACAGGAACCGTACCAGGGCGTTCACGCTCTTGCTGATCAGTTTCCGGACGAGTGGCCAACCTTCGGTGCCGCCGCCGGCCACGTACCGCGAGCCGATCATCACGTCGTGGGAGGCCATGCCAGCGAGCAGGCCGGGCAGGTAGCGGGGCGGGTGGCTGAAGTCGGCATCGAGGTTCTGAAGTAGGTCGTACCCGTTCTCCATGGCGAACCGCATGGCGGCCAGGGTGGCGGTGCCGAGGCCGAGCTTACCGGGGCGGTGCATCACCTTGATGCGGGAGTCGGCCGCGGCCAGTTCGTCGGCCAGCCGGCCGGTGCCGTCGGGCGAGTTGTCGTCGATGACGAGGATGTCGGCGTGGGGGGCGTGGGCGTGGATGTCGGCAATGAGTGGGGGGAGGTTGTCCCGCTCGTTGTAGGTGGCGAGGGAGACGAGCAGGCGCGGCGGTGTGGGGGACATTGGGACGGGGGGCGTGTTCGGGGCAGCGGTGGTTTTTGTATGATACGATCTGTCTCGTGGGCGTGCCGGCCGCTCGCCCCGCCGAATCGCCGTAGGTGTCGCATGTCCACCCGGGCCGTGAACTGTCCGAACTGCCAGAAGTCGATCCAGGTTCCGGCCGAGGCAGCCGGCAAGAAGATCAAGTGCAAGGCGTGCCAGCACATCTTCCCGGTGCCCGGCGACGGCCCGGCGAAGCCAGCGGTGGCCCGGCCGGTAGCCAAACCCGTCGCCCGCCCTGCCTCGCCCCCACCCCCGCCTCCACCGCCCGCACCGGAGGCCAACGCCCCCATCCCGTTCAAGGACGACGACGACGAGGAACTCGTCCCCGGCCAGCAGGCAAAGGGGTATGGGGTGAACATCGACCCGAGCGAGGACGTTCCTCGTTGCCCGTTCTGCGCCAAAGACCTCGACCCGCCAGACACGAAGATTTGTCTGAACTGCGGGTACGACATGGAACAGCGAAAGCGGCACCGCACGGTGAAGACGTACCAGTTGACCAGTGGGGACTACATCAAGTGGTGGCTGCCGGCAGTCATCTGGGCGTTCGTGCTGATCAACTGCGCGTGGCCGACGGTGGCCAGCTTCTTCACCCTCGAAGACCAGTGGCGGAAGAACGAGATCATGCTGAATGAGGAGTCGAACAAACTGACCGGGAAGAAGGAGTTCTTTGTCCACCCGATGGCGTGCAGCGTGTGCTGCAGCCTCGTCTGGCTCGGCCTCGCCGGATGGGGCGTACCGGTCATCGTCAAGCGGATCAAGCAGCCCAAGCCGACGGAAGTGGAGAAGAAGAAGTAGGGCCGCGGGGGAGTCCGCCTGGAACCGGGAACGCAGTGACCGGGTGGGCGACAGGCACCCGGTCACTGCGTTCCCGGTTCTCTGCACACCCCATGCCCTCGCCCCCCTCCGCTCTTCGCGCCTTCGTCGCCCTGGTGTGGTTCTCCATCCGCCGCCAGTGGAAGGTGCGGCAGGTGGGAGGGGTGGGGTTCGCTCTACTCGGGGTGACGGCCCTGGTGGTCGGGGTGGTGTCGAACGGCGGACGGCAGTGGCGGCTGGAGAACGAGCGGCGTGCGGTGCTCCAGCCCAAACAACCACTCCCGGCTGATCGGCGGGCCGCTGGGGTGGCCGTGTTTGGCGGGGCCGGGGTCGCTGCCTCGGAAACCGGGTTCGACTACCCGCGGCTCACTCTCCGCGAGTACAGCGAGCGGCCGGCGGTGTTCGAATTGCTCCCCGGCAGTGGGAACGAGTTCGCCGGCAAGGTGGCCGCCTTCGCCGCATTTCGTGCCATCGTGTCCGACGACCGCGTGCGGGCCGACTTCGCCTTCACCAACTTTTCCCGCTGGGTGGTGTTCACCCTGTATCTCGCCTTCCTCCTGCCGCTCTTCACCCTGGCCTACGCCACCGGTGCGATCGGGGCCGAGCGCGAGGGGCGAACTCTCCTCTGGCTCATCACCCGACCGCTCCCACGCTGGGCGGTGTACCTGGGCAAGTTGCTCGGCATGCTGCCGTGGTGCGTCGGGGCGAGCGCGTTCGCCTTCGCCGTGCTCGCGGCGGTCGGTGGCGAACAGGGGCGGAAGGCGGTGGCCGTGTACTGGCCGGCGGTGCTGGCGGGGGCGGTGGCGTTCGGGTGTGTGTTCCACATGGTCGGGGCGATCTTCCGCCGGCCGACGATCGTCGGGCTGGTGTACGTGTTCTTCTTCGAAACACTTGTGGCCAACTTGCCCGGCGGGCTGAAGCAGTTCAGCCTGAACTACTACCTGAAGTCGCTGTTCTATGATCGCTTGACGACCGCTGCCCCGGCTGTCCGCCCCGAGGGGCTAGAACTGTATCAGGCGGCCGACCCGAGCACCGCCTGGGCCGTCTTGATTCTGGTGTCGGTTGGCGTCACTGCCCTGGGGGCGTGGGCGTTCTCCCGACAGGAACCGAAAGACGAAACTTGAGCCTCGGCAAGCGGCCCACACGAGCGGGCTGGTGTCACAACCAATCCGCTCATGCGTGTCGCTCGCCGCCTCTCCCGGAGATTTGTGATGATCGCCCTCTCCGAACCGACCTCTCCCCCGCTGCACGGCTACCGTGGCAGCCCGTCGCCGGAGCCGACCGCCATTCGCCCCCGTGGGTTGACGGTGGCCGTGAGCCGCGAGGCGGGTGCCCGCGGCGGTAGCATTGCCCGGCGGGTCGGCCGATTGCTCGGCTGGCCGGTGTACGATCAGGAGTCGCTGGCGCTGCTGGCTCGCGACGAGTCGGCCCGGCGGGAACTGCTGGCCGACGTACCGGCGGCCACCGCGGCCTGGGCCGACGCTCAACCGGACGCTGGCGACCTGGGAAAAGTGGTGTTCGCGCTGGCGGCGCGGGGGGAGGTGGTGATCGTCGGCCGCGGGGCGGGGGTGGTGCTGCCAGGCGAGAGTACGCTGAGCGTGCGGGTGATTGCCCCACACGCCGAGCGGGTGGCGTACCTGGCGCAGTGGCTGCGACTGAGCGCGGAGGAGGCGGCGGCCGAACTGGCGGCCCGCGACCGGATGCGGGCGGCGCTGCACGCGGCGCTCAGCGGCAAGGCGGCGAGCGACCCGACACAGTACGACCTGGTGTTGAACTCCGGGCGGCTGGGCGAGGCGGGGTGTGCCGAACTCATCGTGTCGGCGGTGAAGGCGAAGCACCTGTTCGAGCCGCCGGAGGAGCCGACCTTCGACGCCGTGTGAAGCGGCCCCCCTACAGGTCGCCCGGTACCACCTCACCGCCGGCACGGGTGGCGAGCGCGGGCAACACGGCGTCGGCCGAGTAGCGGAGGAACCGCACCGACCCGTCGCAGAAGGCGAAGTTCGCCCCGCCGGGGTGCTGGCTCCAGAAGTGAAACAGGTCGCACTCGTTGGTCGTCCGCCCGGCCGTGAAGTGGAACGGCCCGGCCGAGCAGTCGGGGTAGTCGGACGAGAAGTTCCGCTCCTGCACGCCGAGGATCATCTCGCCAGTCCCGTCCTGGTACAGGCCCCAGCCGCGGTACCACCAGCCGAGCCGGAAGTCCGCCGACGGCGGCCGCTCGCCGACCAGCAGGGTGTTGCTCAGCCCGTCGGTCACGTCTGTCCACCGGGTGCGGGAGTCGGCGTAGAGCACGCCGGTCTTCCGCAAGTGGCTGGTGCCCGACACCCCGAGGTACGAGGTGAACGCCGCCGGCCCGGTGTCGAACGGGTGCGGCTGGGAGACTCGCCCATCGGCGGGGCACAGCAACGCGGGCACGACGGTCGCCAGCAAACCGGCGTGGGGCGGGTGTCCGTAGAACGTGAGCGGTTTCGGGTCGGAGGCGAACGCGGCTTCGATGGCCCGCCAGTACCCTTCCTGTTCGAGGTAGGGCAGCAGGCGGGCCGTCCAGGCGGTGTACGGCAGGTTCTTCGGTTGGGTGTCGGAGACGAATCCCGGCGGCAACTGGCCGTGCGCGGAGTGGTATTGCTCCTGGGAGAGGCCGATCTGCCGCATGCGGTTCGAGCAGTCGGCACGGGCGGCGGACGCCCGCACCGACTGCACCGCTGGGAGTAGTAGCCCGAGCAGCAGCGTGATGATGGCGATCACCACGAGCAGTTCGATCAGAGATAATCCAGATCGTCGAAGTGCTCGCACAGGAAGTCTCGCCAGGTTACTGACAACAAGCCAAGACAGGGTTTTCGTCGTCGAAAGTTCCCGGCTCCGGACCTCCGAAGTTCTTGGCGTGGCACTGCCGGTTCGTTTTGTCTGCTGCGCACCAGGAACTGTCGCACGGAAAGGTAGCAGTTGTTCTGACCCTGATTGCGAAGAAGGATTCGGGGTCGACGGTAGAGGGTGGGCAGGTCGGTCTGGGGTTGTTGTTATTGATGAATTCTTTTCCTGCGTTCAGCGGACCATCACTCCCCCAAGCAGTGGGCGTACAGGGTGTGAACTGACGGTTCGGACCTTCACCCGTCCCCACCCCGAATTCGTAGTACTTGCCGGTCGACACGTTGTAAAACCCCGAGGGACTCGGGTGGCAGTCTTCACTTCCACAAATCAGCACCTTCGGGACGGGTGCGGCTTGACTCGGTGCCACAAAAGTTATGGTACCAGCAAGGACCGCCACGACGATCACACCGCTCACGCACAGAACACGGTTCATGAGCCAGTTCCTCCATTCGGTTGAGAAGTTCGGTTTGCCCTGCTGGAGTGGAAGCGGCGATACCATGCCCACGCCACAATCCCAACCAATACGACACCCGCTCCGCCGCCTGCCCACCACAACCAAGCGGTGTTGGATTGAGGCACCGATCCGAAGACATGCTTTGGGTCGATCAACTGGCCAGAGTGGTCAATGTGATAGAGGTTCGCAGCCAGCGTCTCGCCACCGTCCGCCTCTTGAACGGCCGTAACTTGAAGGGCTTTCATCCCCTCACGAAGGGTCACCGAAAACCGTTCAACTTCCTGTTCAGCGGGGACGTCAACTCGGCGGGCAGATTCAACCCGCACTGATCGCGTCATGACTGGCGACCCGTCGGCGTAACTGATGGCTGTCCAGTGAGAGGCCAAGGTTGGTTCTCCCGGCATCTTCGTTGCTGACAGTTCGAGGCGGTCCAGCGGCTGCTTACCGTCCTTCTTCGACCATTGGTATCTGGTGTGTTCTGCGATGAGGTATGGACTGCGGCGATCAACCATATACTCGGTACTCAACTCGCGGCCCGTCGAGAAACGGATCGGCCCACAGACCAATCGGGATCGATTCGGGGACATTCCACCTTGAATAGATGCTAAATCGATGTCTTCGCGTATCGAGAAATTGCTCCAATTCTTTGGGTTTAACTGTACGTGTGGTGAAATTGGGCAACTGCCGGTAACGAAAAAAATTGGGTACAGGTAGTGTGGAATGGGGTACTTTTCGACTCCACTGCTTGCAATGACGAAATCTGCCATCACTTTCGGACTCGACACGGTGTCGC
>JALOQR010000212.1 GCA_025459365.1 Fimbriiglobus sp. | reverse complement strand
GCCGGGCGGCGGGTCGGGGTGACCCACGGGCACATGACCACGGACCTTCGACGGGTGGTGGCCGACCGGCCCGAGTTCCTGCTGACGGGGCACTCGCACTCACCGAGCGACGTGGTGGTGGATGGAGTACGGCGGATCAACCCCGGTGCGCTGTACCGGGCCGACGTGTTCACCGTCGCGGTGTTGGACCTGACGACCGGCGAGTTGCGACTGCTGCGGATGGATGGATAGCCGCGAACGCGCTCGCCTGCGGCTCGCGGCAAACCGTGGAACCAGAGCATGACCCCGATCCTCCGACAACTGAAGTCCTGGCAGGCCCGCGAGTGGCTGTACTCGGCGAGCGTGGCCGTCGCCGCCGTCGCACTTGTCGCCCTGTTCGGCGTCGCCCTCGCCTGCACCGTCGACAACCTGTGGGACCTCAACTCCTGGGACGGCACCCCGTTCTGGGCGCGGCTGCTCATGACCGTCGGCCAACTCGCCCTGTACCTGGGGGCGGTGGTGTTCGCCGTGCGGTCGGTGAAGGCGCCGTCGCTCGTCAGTCTCGCCAGCCGGGCGGAGGCGGAATTCACCGAGTACGACCATCGGCTGGTGACGACCCTGCAACTGAACCGCGAAGGCGCCCGCACCGCCGGCATGTCGAAGGAGCTCATCTCCGCCGTGACCGACGAGGCCCTCGGCCTGACCGCCCGCCGCAAGCTCGCCTCGCTGGCCGACCCGAAGCGGCTCCTGTGGGCCGGCGGCATGCTCCTGCCCGTCGCCCTCGCCGCCCTCGCCGCCCTGCTCCTGTCCCCGCAGACGTCCACCGCCCTGCTCCTCCGCCAACTCCTCTTGCCGGTCGACATCCCGCGGAACGTGGCAGTCGAGAACGCCTCCGAAGGCCCCTTCCCCGCCGGCGACCCCATCCAGGTGCGGGTGCGGGTGACCGGCCCGGCCGACGACCGCACGCCCGGCGAAGTTCGCGTTACCCCGGAGGGGGGGGAGCGGGCGTTCAAGCTCGTCGACCTCTCCGACGGCGTGCGACTGTTCCACACGGTCGATGGCACCGCCCGCTATCCGCTACGGTACGCCGGCCCAACCGAAGACGGTACCGCCAGCTACTTCGTCGCCGACCTACCACCGGCCACCGAGCCGTTCCGGTTCGATGCGAAGGTGGGCGACGGGCGGACGAAGGCCGCGGCCGAACTGCGGTACGAACCCCGCCCGGTGGTGACGAAGGTGGACGCCTGGATTCTCGCCCCGGCGTATGTAGACCCCGACGGCCAACGCCGCTTCACCACCGCCGCCAAGCAAGGCGAGATCGTCTGCCAC
Source organism: Fimbriiglobus sp. (assembly GCA_025459365.1). Taxonomy (GTDB): domain Bacteria; phylum Planctomycetota; class Planctomycetia; order Gemmatales; family Gemmataceae; genus JALHQU01. The sequence goes on along the minus strand of JALOQR010000212.1, from coordinate 6,681 downwards.
CCGGACTGCGCCGTGAAGGTGCAGGCCGAAGTGTCGAAGACGGTGAAGCGGGCCGAGGTGGTGCTCTCCGGGCGCGCGGCCGACCAACGGGTCCGCATGACCCTCGACCCCACCCGCACCACCGCCACCGCCACCTTCGCCATCCCGCCGGGGGTGAACGGGTACCGCGTCGAGGTGACCGACGACTACAACTTCGCCAACCTATCGCCGCCCCGCCGCGGCATCAGTGTGCTCCCCGACCGCCCGCCGACGGTGGTGCTGAACGACGAACTGCTCATGCCCGGCTGGGAAACTGGCCCACCCGACGACTACGAGGTACGGGGTATGCCGCTCGTGCTCGGCGGGCAGATCCAGATCAGCTACCAGGCCCGGTCGTCGCTTGGCATCGCCCGGGCGGCAGTCATCTACCGGGTGAACGACGGCCCGTGGACGCTGTTCAGCCTCAAGCCGGTGTCGGTGGACGCCGAAAAGGTCGGCCGGTTCCGCCCGGAATTGGGAGTGTTCGAGACCTACGACGAGACGAAGAACAACGAGCTGTACCTCGTGCCGGCATCCGACCCCGAGGCCGAACCGGGCGGGCTGGTGGCCGGCGGAAGGTACAACTTCCTCACCGCTGCCCTGGTGAAGACGGCGAAAGACGGCACCGCCTCGAAACTGGCGGTCGGCGACCGGGTTGAATTCCGGATCGCCGCATACGACCGCAAGCACGAGGTGATGGAGCGGGGGCGGGCGGTGGCCGGCGAGTTGCTCCGGCTGATCGAAACCAACGGGGCGACGGCCGACAAGGCGAAGGAGTTCCTGGCCGTGCCGTTGCCCGAGACGCCGGTGGTGCAGGCCGCCCGCGAGGCGGTGGCGGCAAACCCGAAGACCGCCGCCCCGGCCCTGAAAGATCTGCTCGCCGCCCTCAAGCCCGAGCAGCCGATCGCCATGACCGACACCGACCTCGCTGCCCGCCCGGCCGACGAGCGGGTCGGCCAAGGCCGCCCCGCCGGGTACTCGGAGAGCCGGCTGAAGGCGGTAGTGACCGACACCGCGTTCAAGCAGTGGCAGGAGCAACAGGCCCGCAGCCGCGAGCGGTTACGGGAACTGGAGAAGGCGCAACAGGGCGTGTTCGGCGAGAAGAAACGATAACTCCCATGCCTCACCGCCTGGGCTTTGGGAACCGCCCTTTCGGGGCGGGGTTGTTCTGGTGGTGTCTGGTACCCGCGACCGGAACGGTCGTCTCCCACAGCCTAGCCCGTAAGGGCTGGGAACAGAGTGTCGAGGTCCGGACCATGAAGCTCCGCAAAATCCACTGGCTGCTCATCGCCGGCGTTGTGGTCGCCCTGGCCGCCGTCGGGTGGTTACCGAGCTACAGTTTCGTCGCCGTCTCCAGCCCAGACGGCAACCTGAGCGTGCAGCACGCCGGCCCCGGCGGCATCCGGGTCAAGACGTCGAACGCCGAAATCCGTGTGAACCAACCGTAACCCACTGCCGCATTCCAGTTGCGGTGGCACCCGACTTGCTTAATACTGGTACTTCCGTCACCCGTCGGCCCACCCGACCGGCACTTTCCCGAGGACGCCCATGACCATGCGCCGACTGGCCGTCGCCACCCTCACCGCCGTCCTCGCCGCCCCGTTCGTGGTCGCCGCCGAGAAAGCCAAGGAACTCGACCCGGCCGCCCAGAAGGCGGCCCAGCAGAAGGCGATGGCCGATGCCGAGGCCACCGCCCGCCGGCTGGCCACCAGCCTTCGCGCGATCCACTTCCAGAAACTCGACGCCAAGGGCGAGGCGAAGGTGCTCGACGAGGTGGCCGGCAAGCTCCGCGGGCTGAGCAAGGATCAGATGGCGGCCGTTCTGGGCCACCTCGACAACGCCGTCAAGGCGCCGGACGACGCCACCGCCTCGGCCGAACAGCGGGCCGCCTACGACAAGCACCGCCAGGTGGTCACCAGCCTGAAAGGGCTGATGAACAAGCTGGACGTGGTGAAGTCGCTCGACCACGCCGCCGAAAAGCTCGACGCGTTTGCCAAGGATCAGTTCAAGCTGCACCTGGAGGCGAACGCACTGAACGAGTTCGGCAAGAGCCGCGGCCGCCTGCCGGTCGACGACCGCGAGAAGCAGGCGGACAACCAGGCCGACCTGCGGGGGGAGATGACCGAGTTCCTCGGCAAGGTGGCCGAGCTGAAGTCGCGGCTCACCCCCGAGCAGAAGGAGCGGCTGCAGGATGCCGACGTCGGCGGGCGGGGCGGGCGGGTGATCGCCGACATGGAACTGTCCAAGATGTCGCTCACCAACTCCGACTTCAAGGGGGCGTCCGACCGGCAATTTGGCACGGCCAAAGAACTTCAGGCGATGGCCGCCGCTCTCCGCACCCCGAAGGACAAACTGGCGGCACTCAAGGACGCCCGCGAGAAAGTGGAGAAACTGATTCAGGCCGAGAAAGAAGTGCAGCAAGAAACGAAGGAAGCCAAGCTGAACAAGCAGGAAACCCCCAGACGAGGCACTGATCCGGCCAAGGAGATCGCCAACAAGCTGGCCGACAAGCAGGCCGAGGTCGAGTTCGACACCCGCGACGTGCGGAAGGCGGTCGAGAACGCCGCGAAAGAGGTGGCCGCCAAGATCGCCCCGGCTGAGTCGGAGATGCGCCGCGCCCAGGACGAACTCCGCAAGAGCCAGGATCAAAAGAACGCCACCGAGGCCCAGGCGAGCGCCACCGAACGGCTTGAAGAGGCCAAGAGCGAACTCGACAAGATGATCGCCCAGGCAGAGAAGGAGAAGACCGACGCCCTCGCCGCCGCCAAGAAAGCGCTCGATGAAGTCAACAAGCTGATCGAGGAGCAGAAGGCGACCAAGGACGCCACCAAGAAGAACGAGAAGAACGCCGACGCCCTGAAGCCGGCCGCCGACCAGCAGAAGGACATCGCCAAGAAGGCTGACGAGGTGAAAGACCTCCCCCTGCCCGACAAGAAGGACGTGACCGACGCCCTCAAGAAGGCCGCCGACGAGGCGAAGAAGGCCTCCGACGCCCTCGCCAAGAAGGACCCCGCCGAGGCCCAGCCCAAGCAGGACGAAGCTCTGAAAGCACTGCAGGAAGCCAAGAAGGGGCTGGAAGACAAGGTGGCCGAGATCGAGAAGCGGCGCGACGACATCGCCAAGCTCGACGAGGCTGCGAAGAAGCTCGACGAGATCGCCAAGCAGGAAAAGCAGGTGTCCGACGACGCCAAGAAGCTCGGCGACGAAAAGAAAGAAGACAAGAAAGGCGACGACGCCAAGGCCGACTCGAAGAAGGGCGAGGAAGGGAAGAAAGACGACAAGAAGGGCGATGAAACCAAGAAGGACGACGCAAAGAAAGGCGACGAGCCCAAGAATGGGGACGACGCCAAGGCCATGCCGAAGGCCGACGACCTGGCCAAGAAACAGGGCGAACTCACCCCGCCGACGAAGGACGTCGCCCAGGAGGTGAAGGACGCCGCCCCGGATGCCGCCAAGAAGATCGACGACGCCGCCAAAGACCAGGAGATGGCCAAGGCCAACCTGGACAAGAACGACGCCAAGCCCGCCGCCGACGACGCCAAGAAGGCGGCCGACAAGCTAGCCGAGGCGAGCGACGACCTCAAGAAGAAGGCCGACGAGCTGAAGGCCCAGGAGATCAAGGACCAGCAGGCCCTCCAGCCGAACAAGGTCGATCCGGCCGAGGCCGCGGCACAGCTCCAGAAGGCCGTCGACGAGGCGAACAAGGCCGCCGAGCAGGCCAACAAGGCGAACGAACAACTCAAGCAAGACCCAATGCAGAAGGCCCAGCAAGACCTCGCCAACCTGCAGAAGCAGGTGGCCGAGAAGGCCGACAAGCTGATGCAGCCCGACGCCGCCAAGGCCGCCGACGAGGCCGCCAAGGCGCTGGAGAAGGGCGACATTCCGATGGCCCTGGAGAAGCAGCAGCAGGCGCTCGACAAGCTCAACGAAGCCACCAAAGGCGAGCCGATGAAGGGCGAACCGATGAAGGGCGAGCCGATGAAAGGTGAACCCATGAAGGGCGAACCCATGAAGGGCGAACCCATGAAGGGTGAACCCATGAAGGGCGAGCCGATGCCAGGGCAGAAGGGTGAGCCGATGAAAGGTGAACCCATGCAGGGCCAGCCGATGAAGGGTGAGCCGATGTCGGGGGAACCGATGAACGGTCAGCCGATGCCGGGCGACGCCAAGAACGCCGATCAACTCGCCCAGGCTCAGCAGCAGATCAAGGACGCCACGCAGGCGCTCCAGCAGTCGCAGCAGGCCACACAGGCGGCGCAGGCGGCGCTGCAGCAGGCCCAGGCGCAGGCCCCGCAAGCCGTGCAGGATCAGTTGCAGCAGGCCCAACAGCAACTTCAGCAAGCCCAGCAGCAACTTCAGCAAGGCCAGCCCGGTCAGGCGGGCCAGCAACAGCAGCAGGCCGCTCAAAACCTGCAACAGGCTCTGAACACGCTTCAACAGGCGATGGGGATGGGCCAGGGCCAGGGAATGGACCCCGGCATGGGGATGGGCCAGGGTCAACAGCCTGGTCAGGGCCAGGGCCAGGGTCAGCAGCCAGGTCAGGGGCAAGGCCAACAGCCGGGTCAGGGCCAGGGCCAACAACCGGGTCAGGGTCAGGGTCAGGGTCAGAAGGGGCAGGAGAAGAACGAAGGGCAGAACGGCACCGGCGAGCGGCAAGGCGACGGGGAGAAGAAAAACACCGCCTCGACCGGCGCGAACAAGGACGGCAGTGGTAACTTCATCAAGCTCCAGAACAAGGAACGCGACAAGGTGAACGCCGCCGTCGAGGCCGCACTCCCGGCCGAGTTCCGCGAGATCATCAAGCAGTACAACATCAACATCAAGAAGGGCGAGAAGAAGGACAAGTGACCCGTCTTCCGGCGAGCCGAGCGGCATGAGTCGCCGGGTGGTTACAACCCCCATCCGGCGGCCGCACCCCACTCGGCTCGCCTCGTTCGAGGATTCCCCCGTGCGCACACTCGCCGCCCTGCTCGCCGTTGCCGTCCTCCTCGCTGCCGTGCCCTCGGTGCGAGCCGAGGAGAAGGTGAAGATCGACGACGACACCCAGAAGGCGATCGACAAGGCCCTCGGCTGGTTGGCCGAGAACCAGTCGGGCGATGGTAGCTGGGGCCGGCAGTCGGCCGTCACCTCGTTCGCCCTGCTCGCGTTCATGAGCCAGGGCCACCTGCCCGGCCAGGGGAAGTACGGCCCGGAGGTGGCGAAGGGCGTCAAGAACCTGCTCGCCGGTGCCCGCGACGACGGCTACCTTGTCGGCCCCGGCGGCGGCAACATGTACAGCCACGGCATGGCCGCCCTCGCACTCAGCCAGGTGTGGGGGATGACTGGCGACGAGGAGGTAAAGAAGGTACTCAAAAAGAGCATCGACCTGATCGTGAAGACGCAGAACCACGAGGGGGGGTGGCGCTACGAGCCGCAACCGACCGGGGCCGACATCTCGGTGACGATCATGCAGGTGATGGCCCTGCGGGGGGCGAAGGATAGCGGGCTGAACGTGCCGAAGGAGACGATGGACAAGGCGCTCGAGTACATGAAGAAGTGCCACGACCCGCGCAGCGGCGGGTACCGCTACCAGCCGGGGGGCGGCCCGCCGGGATTCGCCCGCACCGCCGCCGGGGTGTGCGTTCAGCAGTTGTGCGGCAAGTACGAGGAGAAGGAGAAGGAGGGGGCGCTCAAGTACCTGGAGCAGACCTCCGACGACCGCAGCCACTATTGGTACGGCCACTACTACGCCGCCCACGCCTGGCACCAGGTGGGGGGCAAGAAGTGGGAGGAGTACTACAGCAAGATGAAGAAGAACCTGTTGGCTATCCAGAACAGCAACGGTAGTTGGCGGGACAGCCGCGAGAGCGGCGTCGGCCCGTCGTACCAGACGGCGATTGCCGTGCTCATCCTCAGCGTGCCGACGGATTACCTCCCCATCTACCAGCGGTGACAGCCGAAGGGGTTTGCGGCGAGCCGGAGGCAAGCACGGCCCCCGCGCCCGCGCCTGTCTCCAACTCGAGGCAAACCATTGCGAACATGTCCCCTGAAGAAGCGCTGATCCGCACCGTCGAGGCGAACGCCGGTCGGGGTTGCAGGCGCGGATGGTTCACACCACTGGTGCTCAACCAATGCGGTGGGGAAGGAGTGGTGATTACGACCCCGCCGCCCCCGCGAAGATTCGGCAAGCATTCCGCCCGTCTCTTGACTCACCTCGCCCCCTGTCCGTAGCATACCGCACGTCATTATCTGAATCGGCCGCCGACCCCGTCCGTTCCCGCCGCCACACCTCCGCGTGACCCGGCCCGGAACGTGACCCCACCCCCGACCTCCCCGGATCGTCTCCCCACCATCCGTCTGGGTCGCTTCGGCCGGCCGCGTTGACCCGAACTCCCCCCACCCACCCCTACCCCGCCGGGCCTGTCCCGTGACGCCGGACCCCGCCCCCCGTTCCGCCGTGTATTTGCTGGACACCCACGGCATGGTGTTCCAGATGTTCCACGGCATTGGCCCGATGAACGCCCCGGACGGGCGGCCGACAAACGCCGTGTTCGGCGTGACGCGGGCCATCATGAACCTGTACGACCAGGGGGCCGAGTACCTGCTCGCCACGTTCGACTGCCCCGAGCCGACGTTCCGCGTGCAGGTGATGGCCGAATACAAGGCCCACCGCCCGCCCCCGCC
>JALOQR010000015.1 GCA_025459365.1 Fimbriiglobus sp. | reverse complement strand
CTCCGCCGTCCGCATCTTGATCACCGCCTCCTTGCCCAGCACAGCGAGGGTATCGAACAAGCCGAATCCGACGCCGGTGCCGGTGACGGCCACCCGCAGCGGCAGTTGCAGCGCCCCAAGCTTGATGCCCTTCGCCGCGAGGTAGTCGTGGGCGGCCTTCTCGGTGGTGGCGGCGTCGAACGGGTCGCAGCCGGCCAGCACCCCGGCGAACTCCCGCACCAACTCCTTCGCCTGCGGGTTCTTCGCGTCCTTGAACCCCTTCTCCACCGCCTTCGGATCGTACTCGATCTCACTCTTCAAAATCGGCCGGGCGAAGGCGAGCACATCGGAGAACAGCTTGATGCGATCCGCCGCGGCGTCGATCACCTTCGTGAGCACCGCCCGCGTGTGGTCGTCCAGGCTGTCGCCGATCAGCTTCGCCTTCTTCAAGAACGGGATGCACCGCTCTAGCTTCTCGGCAGTGGGGAGCAACTTCATGTGCTCGCCCTGAATCCAGAACAGCTTCTTGGCGTCGTACCCGCCGGGGGCGTGCGTCACCCGCTCCAGGCTGAAGTTGGCCTTGAGGGTGTCCAGGGTCATGAACTCCGTCTCGCCGTCCATGCTCCACCCGAGCCGGCACAGGTAGTTGATCATCGCCTCCGGCAGGTAGCCGATCTCCTGGTAGTAGGCGAGGGCGATGATGTTCAGGTCGTCCCGCCCGGCGATCTCCTCGTCCGTCCACCCGCACGCCTTGAACTTGGCGACCTCCTCCGCTCCGAGCTTCGGCGTCTTCCGCTTGCTCATCTTCTCCCCGCCGTAGTACACCTGCGGGATGTGGGCGAACGTCGGCACGTGCGCGCCGAGCGCGACGTACATGAGGATCTGCGTCGGCGTGTTCGACAGGTGTTCGATCGCCCGGATCACATGGGTGATGCCGAAGTCGATCTCGTCTACCACGGTGGCGAAGTTGTACACGGCCCGGCACAGGCCGTTCTCGTTCGGCCCGCGGAGCAGCATCGGGTCGCGGATGGTGTCGGTGTTCACGTCCTGCTTGCCGACGACTGCGTCGGTGAACTTCACGTCCCGGCCCGGCTCCACTTTCAGCAGCAATGGGGCCTTTTTCGCCGCGTACTGCCGTACGTTCTCCTCCGCCGGCACGTCGCGATTGGTGCCGCGGTGGACGTACGGCTTGCGTGCTAACTCCGCCAGCTTGCGGGCCTCGTTCTGCTGCTCCTCGGTGGTGTAGTCCGGGTACGCCTTCCCCTCGGCCAGCAGCTTCATCGCCGCCGCCTCGTACTTGTCGTTCCGCTGACCCTGGTAGTACGGCTTGTGCGGGCCGAAGCTGTCTCCGCTGGCGTCGTCCGTCGGCCCCTCGGCCCAGTCGACCCCCAGCCATTTGAACCCGTCGATGATCGGGCGAACCGCCTCGGCGCGGTTGCGGCTGTCGTCGGTGTCGTCGATGCGGAGGATGAACTCCCCGCCGTGCCGCTTGGCGAGCAGCCAGTTGAACAGGGCGGTGCGGACCCCGCCGATGTGCAGATATCCGGTGGGACTCGGGGCGAAACGGGTGCGGACGGCCATGATTCGAAACTCTGAGCGTTGAATCCAGAAAGGATACGGGACCGCCCCGGTGGGTTCGAGGCGGGCCGTATGCTACCCCCACTTCCTCTTCGGGGTGGCGTCATGTCGCGCGGGGTGTGGGTGCTGGCGGGCGGGGGGTTGGTGCTCGTGTGGCTCCTCGTCGTGGCTGAGGCGTTGATGGTTTCGTCGCAGTCGGGATCGCCGATTCAGCGGTGGGAAATGCTCGCCGTCCCCACGACCGCCAAGTTCCGTGGGCTGTCGGTCGTGAGCGGCAACGTGGTGTGGGCGAGCGGCACCAGCGGCACAGTGATCCGCACCACCGACGGCGGCAAGACGTGGGATGTGTTCGCCGTGCCCGGTGCGGCGGAGTTGGACTTCCGTGACGTGGAGGCGTTCGGCCCGGATGTGGCCTACGTGCTGGCAGCGGGCGAGGACGACAAGTCCCGCATTTACAAAACCACCGACGGCGGGAAGACGTGGCACCTCCAGTTCACCAACCCCGACGTGGCCGGCTTTCTGGATGCCATCGCCTTCTGGGACGACAAGACCGGTCTCGCCCTCGGCGACCCGGTGAACGGCCACTTCCAACTGTTCGCCACCACCGACGGCCAGACGTGGCAGCGGTTGCCGAACCTGCCGGAGGCGTTGCCGGACGAAGGGGCGTTCGCGGCGAGTGGGACATGCCTGGTGACGCAGGGAGAGCGAAACGCGTGGTTCTGCACCGGCGGGCCGAACGGGGCGCGGGTGTTCCGCTCGACGGATGGCGGGGCGACGTGGGCGGCGAGCGAGGTGCCAATCGGTGTGAAGGGGAAGACGGCCGGCGGGTTCTCGCTGGCATTCCGCGATGTGGAGCACGGCATGATCGTCGGCGGGGATTACACGAAGCCGAACGAGGTGGGGGCGAACACGGCGATCACGACCGACGGCGGCAAGACGTGGCGGCGCGCCCTGCCGCTTCCGTTCCGCTCGTGCGTGGCGTGGGAGCCGGGAACGTGGTGGGCGGCCGGCACCTCGGGCATCGACGCATTCGGCGGCCAATCGTGGCAGCAGGTGGACGGCGGCAACTGGAACGCGATCAACTTCCGTGATAGCGTCGGCTGGGCCGTCGGCCCGGACGGGCGTGTGGGGAAGGTCACGCGGTGAGCCGTGGGCCATCAACCTTGCCAGATGCCGCGGAAGCGTGCCACGAACCGGGCGTACAGTTCGGTGTTCGCCCTCACCAAGGGAGCCAGTCGAACGACCAGTTTCTTCAACCCCGTAGTGTGGCGGCTCGTGATGAGCGCGGTCACGCCCGATGTCTGCAGACCTGAGGAACCGTTCAACAGATACAAATCCCGGACGGACGCCAGCCAGGGTTGCCGGCACAGCGTGACGACGTCGACGGTTTGGGTCGGGTTCAGGTACAGTTCGCGGACAGGGGTGAGGGCTGCGAGCGACGCCCCGCGGGCGGCGACGGTGGCCGCCGGAAGGTGGAAGTACTCGACGAAACCGCGGCGGAACACCCACCCGCCCCACCGCCCGGGCGGGCATTCGAGCACGTCGGCCAGTTCGCAGACCCACTCCCGATCATGGGCGACGAGCAGTTCCCGCTGGCGGGTTTCGAGGTGCGGGTGGCGGTCGGGGTCGGTGACGCCGGCGGCCAGCGCCACCTGCACGCGGATGAACTCGGCCCGCTCGGGCCGGCCGTTCTCGTCTAGCCAGTCGGCGTAGACGAGCCGGGTGAGGTCGTCGTCCGGGTGGGCGATCACGGCACGGAGGAATGGGTTGTCGGGTGGAACGGCTGACACAGCTGAACCCCTCCGCGGAGATCGTTCGCTCGCTCAGTGGTCGGGTGGTGCTTGAGTGATTGACACGAGCGACCGTGCGTTCCGGGGTTACGTCGTCGCCGGCCCGCCTGCTTCGTCGGCCGTGAGGGCCACCACCGCGATGCCATAGCGGTCGGCCAGGGCGAGCGTTTTGGCCTCATCAAGCAGGATGGTCTTGCCCGCCTCGATGCCCAACACCTTCGCCCCAGCCGCCCGCATCGTCTCGATCGTCTGCTCGCCAATCGTTGGCACGTCGAACCGCATGTCCTGCTGGGGTTTGGCCACCTTCACCACCGCAAAGCCCGCTCGCCCGCACAGTTCACCCGCCCGCACGATGCACTTGTCTGTGCCCTCGATGGCTTCCACCGCCAGCACTGCCCGCTCCCGCACGGCCACGCTCTGCCCCACATCCAGCCGCCCCATTTCCTTCGCCAGTGTCCAACCAAACCGCACGTCGGCCATTTCGATCGAGGTCGGTTGGCGGCGGGTGAGTACTCCGGCGGTCACGAGCAACTCCGGGCAGAGGTCGAGGGCGGATACGCACGTCATGCCTTCGTTTTCGAACTCGCGGATGAGGGCGAGCAGCAGTGTGTCGTCTTTGTTGTCCAGGCGGGTGCGAAGCCAGAAACGAGCGGCACGCCAGTCGGGGAGCAACCGAAGCCACTTCCACGGGCGGAACAACACATGCTTGTGAAATTTGCCGGCCATCGTCCAGCGGGTGACGCCACCGTTGCGGAAACTGCGAAGGACGAAGCCAAGCGACATCCTCCGTAGCCAGTGGAACTCGGTACAAACAGGGGCGAGGGTGGGATCGGCCATGTCGGCCACCCCCACGCACACCACGGGTAGGCCGAGGGTGCGGGCCTTCTCCGCGAAGGTGATGGGGAACCGTCCGGCCCCGGCGATCAACCCGACGGGGGTACGGTCGGTCATCCACCTCCCTCCTCGTCCAGTTTCAGGTGTTTCTTGATCCGTGCGACATCGCGCCGCATCCCGGTCAGGCGGCCCCACTCGGCGGCACACCGCATGTACTCACGGCCGGGCATGGCCGGATAGCCGACCATCGTGGTACCTTCGGGCACGTCGGACAATAACCCGGTCTTGGCGGCGATGACGGCCCGAGTGCCGATATGGACGTGGTCGGCCACCCCCACCTGCCCAGCCATGACGACATAGTCGCCGGTGCTACACGATCCAGCCAACCCCACCTGGCTCACGATGATGTTGTGCCGGCCGATCTTGCAGTTGTGCGACACCATCACGAGGTTGTCGATTTTGGTGCCGGTGCCGATCACCGTCGCACCGAAGGTACCTCGGTCGATGGTGCTGTTCGCCCCCACCTCCACGTCGTCCTCGATGACCACCGAGCCGAGTTGCGGCACTTTCTCGTGTCGCCCCTTCACCAACCGATAGCCGAACCCATCGGCCCCGATCACCGTTCCGGAGTGGATCGTCACCCGGTTCCCGAGCGTGCAATCGTCGTACAGCACCACTCGGGGAAAAAGAGTGACGTTGTCGCCCAGGGTACAGAACTGCCCGATCACCACTCCGGCGTACAGGCGGGTATTCGCCCCAATCACGGTGCCCGCTCCAACCACCACATGCGGGCCGACAAACGAGTTCGCCCCGAGTTTGGCGGTCGGATGAATCACGGCCGTCGGGTGTATGCCGGTTTCAGCCGGGCGCTCGCCGCGAAACTTCAGCACGATCTGAACGAACGCACCCAGGGGATCGGCCACGCGGAGGAGCGGGCGAGGGTCGTCGGGGAAATCGGTGGGTACCACGGCGGCGGCGGCCGGGCAGGCGTCCCACTCTTTTTTGCGCTTGGCCCCGTCGAGGAGTGTCAGGTCGCCAGGGCCGGCATCCGAAAGCGAGATCGCCCGACGGATCGGTGTATCGCTCGGCCCGGAAAGGGTGGCCCCCACCCACCCGGCGATATCGGCAACAGTCAACGGCACGCCACGCCCTCACACGTTGGAATCTCAAGGGAGAGCAGGTTAGCCCGCCAGCGGAGGATGGGCAAGTGCAACGGCCGGGGTGAAGGGAGGCAGGGTTGTGCGGTCACAGCGATTGGCTCAAGCTACCCCCGGAGGCGCCGTACGCACTCCACTACGCGATCGGCCGCCCACTCCACCTCGGCGATCGTCTGCGAAGGGGAGAAACTGAACCGCATGGCGGAGTCGAGCACTATCGGCGGCACGCCCATCGCTTCCAGCACCGGCGACGGCAGAAGCGACCCACTGCTGCACGCGCTGCCGGTACTGCACGCCACCCCGGCCAGGTCGAGGGCCATGAGCAACAACTCCGACCGGCAACCGGGGAACGACACATTCAAGATGTGCGGCAAGGCGTCGGGCGGGGAGTTGACGACGTGCTCGGTCAAACCAAGCCGCCCGACGAATGTCGCCCGCAGAGCCGTCACGGCGTCGATGTTTGCCGCCAGGTTTGCAGTCGAGTGTTCGAGCGCTGCCGCCAATCCCACCGCCAATGCGACCGGTTCGGTGCCGGGGCGGTGCCCTCGCTGCTGGTGCCCGCCGAACATCTGCGGGCGGAGTTGAACCCCGTCTCGCACCAAAAGCAACCCGACCCCAGCCGGCCCACCGAACTTGTGCGCCGAAGCAGTCAAGGTCGCGACTCCCAACCCGCGGAAGTTCACTGGAATCTTCCCCACCGCCTGAGCCGCGTCCGTGTGAACGTGGATTTGCCCACGAAGGGCATGAGCGACCTCACGGACGGGCTGAACGGCTCCCGTTTCGTGGTTTGCCAGCATGAGCGTCACAAGCCGGGTGTCGGCGGTGATGAGATCGAGCACGGCTTTCGTTTCAACGACGCCGTGAGAGCGAACCGGAAGCCACGTCACGGGTAGGCCGGCCGCGGCGAGTTGCCGCAGCGGCTCGACCACACACGGGTGTTCGATCGGCGAGCTGGCGAGGCGAGTCGCCAGGTTCTCGACGTGCCCCGGCGACTCGCGTTGCCGGCTCGCGTGCGCCAGCCCGAAAATCGCCAGGTTGTTCGCCTCGGTGGCTCCGCTGGTGAATACCACTTCGGCCGGGGTTGCCCCAAGCAGAGCGGCCACCCGGTCGCGGGCGTCTTCGAGCAGTCGGCGGGCGTGGCGGCCAGCGGAGTGGGCCGACGACGGATTACCGGCAGCGGCGAGGGCCAGGTGGATAGCGTCCCTCGCCGCGGGCAGGAGCGGAGTGCTGGCGGCGTGATCCAGATAGACGTGCGGCATGGACTTGAGACACCCGCTCACAGCGTGAGCGGCGACCCTAGCGGGCGCGGAAGATGATCCGCCCGCGGGTCAGGTCGTAGGGAGAGATTTCCACTTTCACGCGGTCGCCAGGGATGATGCGGATAAAGTTTTTCCGCATTTTGCCGGCAATGTGGGCGATCACCTCGCCGCCGATGTCCAACTCCACGCGGAACTGGGTGTTCGCGAGAGCCTCCTTCACCCGCCCTTCCACTTCGATCGCTTCCTCTTTCGCCATGAGTGTGCCCTGGGGTGTCCCGCCGGTGCCAACGGTCCGGAGGTCGGAACCGGAGAGGGGAGCGGGGAAAAGTATTCTAAGGAATCCACCCGGTCGCACAATCGGATAAATCGGCGAGCCGAGCCGTATGAGCCGCCGGGTGGTTGGCACCACTCGACTGTTCACACCACTCGGCTCGCTCGATTGGATGCCGGTTAGTACCGGTCGTCGCCGTCGCCACCACCGCTGTACCCGCCGCCACCACCGCCGTAGCCACCACCACCACCGCCGTAGCCACCACGACCGCCGCCGCCACCGCCATACCCACCACGACCGCCGCCGCCACCGCCATACCCACCACGACCGCCGCCGCCACCGTAGCCGCCGCCACCGTAGCCGCCACCACCGCCACCGGCCCGCGGCTCACGCGGGCGAGCGATGTTCACCGTCAGTGGGCGGCCGCCCATCGGTTGGTTGTTCAGGGCGTCGATAGCTCGCTGAGCATCCTCCTCGGTGGGCATTTCAACGAACCCGAACCCGCGGGAACGGCCGGTGTCCCGGTCCGTGATCACCTGGGCCTTGATCACCTGGCCGAACTGCGCGAACATGTCGCGTAGTTCAGCGTCGGTAGTGGACCAGGGCAGGTTGCCGACGTAGATGTTGATGGCCATGTCTGAGACGGGTGGGTCAGAGGCCCGACGTGCGAGTCGCGTCTTCCTCGGCCCCGCGCGAGACGTTCGGCGGAGGGTGCGGCCGGCAAAAGACCAGTCGAAACCACATCACGGGCGGCGGAAAATTGAACAGATCATAAACGGATGTCAGCCTTCTGCCAAGTTGATTCCGGAAAAATCGAACGAGATATCGGAACGTGTACGATGGGCGGGGATTTGAAGATTTGAGGTGGGGGCGGGCCAGGCTCCGCCCCCGGTCGGCTCTCGGATCAGGCCACCACAGCCAGGATGTCGTCCTCGGTCAGGATGAGGTATTCCTTACCGTCCACCGTCACCTCAGTGCCGGCGTAACTGGTGAACAGCACCCGGTCGTTCACCTTCACCTGGAAGCCGGCCCGCTTGCCGTTCTCCAGCGGCTTGCCCTCACCCAGAGCGAGCACCTTGCCCTGCTTCGGCTTCTCTTTGGCGGTATCGGGCAGGATGATGCCACCGCTCGTTTTGTCGTCCGCGGCCAGCCGCTCCACCACGATCTTGTCGTTCAGCGGGGTCACCTTCATCGATCGGTCTCCAGGGTGTGGCCGGGGTCAAAGACCCCGGAATGGTCCACCGGGGTTTTCTTGCCCCGGCCAGATGCGTTTGTTCACCGCTCACCATAGGCGGTGGAAAGTGCCCGCCGCAGCAAGTGGACCAGCAAGTGGGCGTTCACTGGCTTGGGGAGCACGCTGTACACATGGGCCTGTTGAGCGCGGCGCAGAACCTCTCGGGTTGGCTCGGCCGTCACCAGCAGGGCGGGCAGTTGCTCGTTGAACAACCGCACCTGCTGGAGTGCCTCCAGCCCAGTCATCCGCGGCATGTGAAGATCGAACACCACCAGATGAATGGTGTCGCAACGCACGATCTCGATCGCCTCCTCCCCACAGACGGCAGTGCGGGTGTGAAACCCACGGTCGGCCAGCACGCCGGCGATGGTGTCGCGGCTGCCAGCGTCGTCGTCGGTGACGAGGATCGAGAACGGGCGCTCGGCCGGTTCGGTGAGTTCGGCGGTCATCAGGACACCTCCCCAGGTGAACCGTTCACCCGAGGTTCCGCGCTCCACAAGAGGGCACGGGCGGACTGAGAAGCAACTCCGACGCCGGGAACGCCCCGCCATTGGAGGACCGATCGCAAAGAATTTAGCACACTGGGTTTGCGGAACGCAAGCGGGAATGGAAGACGCGGCAGGAAGGGGGCATTGACTGCCGGAGTGGCAGGAACGGGGGGGTGGTCGGGGGAGGAATCCATCGCGTTGCGCCTCCCCCCCACCTACTTCTTTTTCCCTACCTTCGTGTGGTCGAAATCGGCGTCAGTCAGTTCGCCGACGAGTTTGAAGTCGGTGAAGCAATAGTACTCCACCTCCTTGCCGTCATGGTCGAGAGAGATGACCAGCACAGGTAAGCCGTACGATGACGACTTCGGGTCGGCGTCGAAGTGGTAGACCCGCTTGCCACCCTTCGGCAGAAACTTGTCATCGTCGGCGGTGAGCGTCACCTCCACCACGTTCAACTTCGCCTTGTACTCTTTCCGTTCGACTGGCCCGAGTGCCCGGACCGTGTCGGCCGGCCGCTGGCCCGTCTCGGCTTGCTCGACGAACTTGGTCAGCGCGCCGATCGGCCGCTGCATGCCGGCTTCGTAGATCTTGTACCGCGACCGAGCCGTCGCCCGCGGATCGTCCGGATCGACGGTCGTCTTGATGCCACCGCCGAGAATGGTGTCGCCTTTACCCGTAACCACTGTCAATTTGTTGTCGTTCTGCCCCTTTACCCACATTACCTCTCGCCCGGTGCCCGCGTCGCCGACCACCCGAATGTGGACGCTCAGCGGTTCCCGGCGGAAGCGATACACCGCTTCCTCGGTCGGCATCTCCTTTCCCTTCACCACTTCCCGCTTGGTCAGGTGGGCCTCAAAACTGGGCGTGGCCTCGTTCTTCTTTCGGGCCACTTCGAGCAGTTCCCGCACCGTCTTCAGGTCGGCGTTCGCCGCTACAGCCGGCTTCCCCTCGGGCCGAGCCGGCGGGTTGACCGCGGATTTCGGTTCCGGTTCCGTTTTCAGTTCGATCTTCGGTTTCACGGTCGGTTCCGGAGGCACGGCAGGGCTACTCGGCGGCAGGGCCGGCGGCTTCGGCTCGTCCTTGCGCGGTTCGGTGGCAGGCGGCAGTTCCTTCTCCTTCTCCTTCTGCCGCTGCTGGAAGCGGTCGCGGATTCGTTGGAGAATGCCCTTGCGGGTTGGTTCGTCGGTGGCGGCGGCAAGGAGTAGTTGACGCTCGTCCGGAGTGGCGGAAGCAAGCAGCGTGTCGCGGTCGGGTTCGGCCCGACCGCCGGGTGAGTCGGGCACCGTAGCCGGCGGAAACGGCTGGCTGGCGGTGCCGGGCATACCGGGCAGCGCAGGCGCGGGGCTGGTTTTGGTATCGAATTTGGGCGGTTGCACGCCGACGCTGGGCGGGGGAATGTCGCCGCCGGCGGTCGGGAGCGGAGGCTGGGGCGCGGGGACCTTCGGTTTCTGCAACTCGGCCAGGAGCGACGATTCCTTCTTCGTCCGCAGGCAAGCCGATGGAACGACCGTGACCGCGGCGGCAAGCAAGGCGACCAGAAGGCGGGTATCCATCGCTCGTCCTCCGGACAAACCGTGCAAAAATTACCGTACTCTGCCCCGGCGGGCAACCCCAGCATGATACGCGGACTCATCCGCTGCCGTCGGCCGGCTTGCACGCTACACTGAGAAATCTGCCGGAGGTGACGCCGTGTCGCTGCTCGTCGAAGCGTTCGAGGAACTACCCCGGCTGCAACCGGGCGATGACCCCGACCTGTTCCGCGCGAGCCTCGACGCCGCCGTCGGCACTTTCCGTCGGGCCATTCGCGAACGCTACACCGAGGGCACTCTCGGCCGCATTCTGCAATCTCACCTCGACCCGACTCACCGCCGGGCCGCCGCCTTCGCCCTCGGGATGCTTGGCACCATGCTCAGCAATCCCGTTTTGGCGACCGCCTTGCACGACGACGACGACGAAGTTCGCCGCACTGCCGGTGAGGCGATCTGGGAAGTCTGGTTCCGCGACGACCGAGATGATGGCCGTGAGTTGAAGGTCGCCATCGGCCTACCCGACGTGAGCGAGCGGCTGGCGGCCTGCGACGAACTGATCACCCGCCGCCCGCACTACGCCGAGGCGTACAACCAGCGGGCAGTTCAGCACTTCGTCCGCGGTGAGTATGCCAGGGCCGTGGCAGATTGTGAAGCGGTGCTACGGTTGAACCCGCACCACTTTGGAGCGGCCAGCGGGATGGGCCAGTGCTACGTGCGGATGCACAAGCCACGGGCGGCGGTGCGAGCGTTTACCCACGCCCTGGAACTGAACCCGAACCTCACCCACCTGCACGATGTGCTCGCGGCCCTGCGGGACACCCTGGGCGGGGAGTGATCGTTATTTATCCTCGTCGTCGGCCTTCGCCTGGAGCTTGATCTTGCACCCAGCGGCGGCGCTCGTCTCGGTGGTCGGCACCTTCTCCCCGGCCAACACCGCCTTCACCGCCGCTTCCAGGTGCTTCACCTTCGCCTCGCCGGGCGGGGCCTTGTCGTCCATCGCCCCGGTGTACACCACTGTGCGGTTCTTGTTCAGCACGAAGAACTCGGGGGTATACATCGCTCCGTACTTCTTGGTCACTTCTTGCGTGGGGTCGGTCAGGTAGGCGAACGGGAACCCTTTCTTCTTGGCTCGCTTGGTCATGGCCTCCAGATTTTCGTCTTTGCTGGTATTCGGGTTGATGGCCACGAACCCTACCTTCCCCTTCTCTCCGGCGAACTCCTTGGCGAAGGCGATCAGCCGATCTTCGTAGTTCTCGGCCACCGGGCAGGTGTTGCAGGTGAACACCACCACGACCACGTCCTTGTCTTTGAAGTCGGCGAGGGCGTGTGTCTTGCCGTCGGTGCCGGCGAGGTCTTTCCACTCGGGGGCAGGGTCGCCAGGGGCCAGGACCTTGTTGAACTTGCCCGGCCCGGCCAGGGCGGTAGCAGCGAGGAGTGGCAGCAGTAGCGTGGCAGCAGCGCGATTCACGATGCACCTCAGTGAAGGGCGACCCCGGTGACGGGCGAAAGGGGCGGCGGGGGCCGCCGACAGACGAGATTACTTCAACACTGGCGACAGATCCCAAAGGCCAGCGGTGGAGGTATCTTCCGTCCGTAGGCGGGGTGCGTTTCGTCCTGGTGGGGCAGGGGCGAAGACATCTCGCCATTCCCGCTGGACGAGGAGCAGTTCCTTGCCCTTCGGGGCGAATGCAGCCAACACGCTCACCGCGGGTCGCTCCCACCCCTTCACCTCCTCCCCGGTGGCCACCTCCCACACCGACAACCGCTCACCCGTGTTCGCGAACACCAACCGGCCGTCCGGGGACACCGCCGCTGCCGACTCGCGGCTGGATTCCCCCTTCGGTTCGCGGCTGGCTGCCACTCGCACCTCTCCGGTCTGGCCGTCGATCACCGTGATCGCCTCGCCGCGGGTGAACTCCGGCCGGCCACCCGGCGGTCGCTGGTTCGGCGGGACCGGGCGAACCAGTCGCACGCTGTGCCGCACAACCACCACCCGGCCGCCGTCCGACGCCGAGATGTCGGCGAATTGACCGAACTCGACTGGGGCAGGCTCGCCGGGCAGGCGGGCGGTCCACAGCCGCTTGCCGCCGTCCGCCTCCCGACACTGGAGTTCCATCCCGGATCGGTCGGCGGTGATCGTCGCGAGATAAAGCCGGTCGGTGTTCGGGTCGAAGCGGTACCCGAGGAGTCCGTCGCCTTCGGTGACCATGTCGGCCAGCCGCAGCGACGCCCGTTCGTTGCCCGTCGTCCCACTCAGCCGGACGAAGCGGGTATCGAGTTGCTGGGTCTTCGGCCGTCGGTCGTAGATCACAGCGAAGAGGGTTCGCCCGTCCGACGACGGGGTGACACCCGAGACACCGTCGTCCAACTCGACGACCCGGTCGGGTTTCGGCGCCCCCCCGGCGAGCAGGGTCTTCGCCGTCCACAGTGACAGGCGGCTCTCGGCGTTCACCTTGTCTGTCGGGTAGTACGAGAGGAACAGCCCGCCATCCGGGCCACGATCGACGAAACTACGGCGATGGTCTGGGCGAGAGAGAGTGGTGAGCGGTTTGGGGGCGTCGGTGCCGATCGCCTCCCGCGGATAGACGAGCACGTGGTCGAGCGTCGCGAGGGCGAAGTGCTTTCCGTCGGCCAGCCAGAACGCGGACAGCACCTCGGCGTTGACAGTGACAGTGCCGAGAAGTTTGGCCCGCGGCTTCGGTTTCTCCTTGTCCTCGGGCACCGGAGCAGCGTTCAAGATTGCCGTGAGCAGCAGGGTGGAAAGTGATGCGAGGAGGCGCACGCGGGAGTCCTCGGGCGGAACCGCGAGCCGCGCGAGGTGATCCACTGGGGGAAAAGCCCGGTGGTTCACCTCGCGCGGCTTGGCGAAGTGTTTATTTCGTCGCGGACGGGGTGGGGGCGACCAGTGGGGTGATGGTCAGCCGCTGTTGGTTATTCGCTCCGCCGAACTCCCACGCTCCGGTCTTGCTGTCGTACCCCAGCCCCTGGAGCCAGTTGTTGTTGGCTGGCAGATCCTTCATCTGCTGCACCGAGCCGTTGGCTTTATCAACCACGGTCACCCGGTGGACAATCCCGCCGCGAGTGCCGCCGAGATTTGGCTCCGTCGGGTCGGGGGTGGTCATCGGGTTGGTGAGCAACAGGCAGGGCAGATCGTCGAACCGCTCGACAATCAGCCGTTGGTTGACGAACGCCCAGTGGTGGAACCACTGCCGTTTGCCGGTGCCGCGATCGAAGGCGTAGGCCACCCCGTTCACCACTCGAAGGCGTGTCGGCGACTGAGGTGGGTTCATCCCCTGTTGTTCGGGCTGCATCTGGTTGGCGGCCGGCGCGCGATTCAGGAAGACGTAGTATCGGTCGGCGTCGGCCAGGAGCAGCGGCTTGACCACGGCGAATCGGCCCCGCCCGTCCTTCACGTGTTCGTCTTCCTTACCTGGGTCGCAGGCCATCGTCTGGAGTGTTTCGCCGGTGCGGCTGGCGAAGATCTCGATTTTGCCGCTGGCAGTCACCACTCCGGTCAGTTCGGAGTCGAGGGTTTCGAGGGCGGCGGCTTCGGCCGGGTACTCCTTACGCCACACGTCCTTGCCTTCCAGGCAGTCGTAGAGGCGGAGTACCTTGCCAGCCGGTTTGTCGGCATCGCGGTCGCCCTTGGCCGTTTCGAACAAGAGAACGGTGCGGCCGATGATGTGGAGGCGGCTCGGGCTGATCGCCAGTTTTCCGAACTCGGGCACCTTGGGCAACTGCACGCCGTCCACCGCTCGGAACACGCGGGAGGTGAACGAATTGGCCGCCATCTCGACCACGAAGAGATGGCGAGCATCACCGAAGATCATCGACTTGGGCGCGAGGCCGGCCCGCTGCCACAGAACGGCACCCGTGCGGGGGTCGCGGCAACTGAGGCCGTCCTTGGTGATGACGGCGGCATAGTTGGGCTGAAGAACCGCCGACCGGCCGAGGCGGAAGGCCCAGTCGAACGTCTGCTGTCCGGTGAACTGGTTGAACCAGTACGGAACGACATTCATATCGCCGGCCGCGTCGATCTCCTGGTTCCACTGCACTCCGTTGCCCTGAGCCTGGTTCGGCGGCCAGTTCGGCCCATGCAGAGGCACCTTCCACAGTTCCTTCTTCGAGCTACCGGTGAGGTCGTAGCAATGGACCCAACCGCCCGTCGGGCCGAAGGTGTTGAGGAGCAGCATGTGCCCGCTCACCTGGGCGAGCCGCTGGTTGGCCAGGGTGGTGTTGGCCCCCATCAGGCCACCGTTGTTGTACGAGTAGAAGTTGATCGGCATGGCCTCGAATTTCACCTTCTGCTCTCGCGTCACCCGGTCGGTCACGGTGAGAGCCGCCGATCCATTGCCGTACACGTCGTAGTCGAGGGTGACGCGGTTTCGGCGGTAGAACGACAGGGCAGACGAATCGTTCACCAGGCCGAGGGACGACTGGCTGGCCCGGAACGCCCCACCATTACTGGCCTCCGCCTTGTATTTGCCGAAGGCCGGCGGACGATCGGATTCCAGAGAGGGGAGATACCGTTTGTCGGCGATCAGTTCACCGAGCAGGTCGGCCCCGGTCTTGCCGTCGCGGATGGTGGCCGTCGGGTATCGCTCGGCGATGCGGCGGTACAGGCCGAGGGCGTCGTCGGTCAACCCGCGATCGGTGAGAACGCGAGCGAGGGCGTCGGTGGCGCGGGCGGCGGCGGTTGGATCGCGGTCGTCCTCGGCCTGGGCAGTGAGGTTCAGGAGAAGCGCCTGGGCCTCGCGGCGGTTGGCGTCGTCGTTGGTGGCGGTCAAGCGGTCGGCGAGGAGGTACTGCGCTTCTCGCCCACTCTCGAAGTAGGGGCCAAACGAGCGGACAAAGGCACGCAAGCGTTCGAGGTCGTTGGCCGCCTTGACATCCGCCCACTCCGCCCCGACGCGGTCTTCCAGTGGCTTGCGGGCGGCGGGGTCTTTGGCCTTTCGCATCATGGCGTCGATGCGGCCGGCCGCCCACACCTCGGGCAGGGCCAGGGTGCTCGGGTCTTCGGGTACGGGCAGCATCTTGCTGCGGTCGCCGAGTGAGGCATAGGCCCGGTAGGCGTCGAACGCATCGACCAGCCGCCCCTGGCGTTCACGGCCATCGGCCAGCAGGGTGAGGTATAACCCACGACGGCGGGTGAGTTCCTCGAGTTGGCGGGGGTAGTTCACCGGGTCGTCTGGAGTGAGCGGCACATCGCACAGTGCCTTGTACTCATCCAGGATCGGATCGACCTTTCCGAAGTCGGCCTCGTTGCGGATGAACTGGGTGTAGGCGTCGTACAGTTTGTTCTTCAACTTGCGGGCGGTCGGCTCGTCGGGCTTGTTCGCCCCCGACTTTTTGAACTTGGCAATCGCGTCGGTCAGGCGGCCGCCTTCCAGGTCGAGTTCCCCGCTAGAAAGAAGGCCGACCGGGTCGTTCGGATTGGCGGCGAGGGCTGTATCGGCCTCACGGCGCTTCACCTCATTGAGCGGGAACCATGCCAGTTCGGTGGCGCTCTGACTGAACATCAGCCCATCGTGAAAGATCAGGTTGCCGAGCACCGTTCGCGGGTCGGCTGGCGTGGGGCCGTTGTCCTTACGGCGATACGGAATGTTGGCGTGAATCTTGCCGGTAGCCGTATTCACCGCCAGCACGCTCGGCGTTTTGTCGTCCGGCTTGTCCGGGTCGCCGACCACTGGCAGGTAGAAGTGCCCATCCTTGCCGACCACCCCATGCCCCACGGGAGTCGCGATCTTCAGGTCGCTCTCCCACGCCGACGTGGTCAACTCGGGTGTGTCGCGGCCGCTGGGGTTCTCTCGCGGTTCGCCGACCAACTTCACGGCTCGCACACTCTTCGACCCAACGATGAGCACCTTGTCGCCGGCTACCCCGCCGACGTACAGGTCGTCTGGCTTTCGCCGCTCCTGCCATTTCAGCTTGCCCGTTCGCAAGTCGAGGCACTGGAGGGAATCGCCGTCGTAGGCCGACACCAGCACCCGCCCGCCGGCGATGAGTGGGGCAGCGGCCCGCCAGCGCTGATCCTTGATCGTGCCAGTCATGACCATCGCCCCACCGCCCCACGGCCGGCCCATGCCTCCGCCGGGGTTGGTGGCCTCGGCGGTAGCGTAGGTGTGGGCCCAGAGCAGGCTGCGGGCATTCAGATCGACCCCCACCACCGCCCCAGAGTTGGTCGGGCAGACCATCACTCCATCGGCCGTGGCCAGGAATGCTCCCTGGAACCGTCGCCCGGCGTCTTGCTTGATCGGGGTGTTCGCACGCCCCAGGTTTTGCACCCACACCAACTCTGGCTGGCGGGTGCTACGTCGGCCGGGTTTGGCCGCGGCCTTCACTACCGCCGACTCCTTATTGGGGTCGAAGCAGGCCAGATTCAGCGCGCCGTCGCGTTCCAGGAGCGCGTACAGCTTGCCGTTCACCGACACCGGCGGGCCGAGGAAGTACGCCCCCTCACCCAGTTCGGCGGCGGAGGCGATTTTGTCTTCGTCTTCCCGTCGGCCAGACGCAATTTCGCCGAGCGTCCAGGCGAGCATGCCCGTTTCCAGATCGACGGCCACCAGCCGGTTGTACTCCACCTTTCCGCCCTGGGCCGCCTGAGCCATGCCTGGCTGGAACCCGAACTCGGGATTGGCCTGCGCTACCGACGGCGGGACGTTGTAGTCGTCGACGAAGTACACCCGCTTACCATCGTGGCTCAGGCTGCCGGCCAGCGGGTTTTCGAAGATTACCCCCGGTAGCAGTTGCTGCCAGGTGCCATACCACGAGTCGAGGTTTGTCTTGTCCTGGGTGAGCAGGGAGGAGTCTTCCCCGCCCCGGACGGTGGCTCGCTGGATGTGGGCCGCTCCCCAGCGGGCGTCGGTGAACCACGCCAGATCGCCGGGTGCCTTCGCCCGCCCGGCGGAATCCTTGCAGTCCTTCGTGTAGAAGGCATACACCCCGTCGTACCCGCGGAAGATGACCAGATTCGGGGCCGTGACCGGGAATAGAGAGGGAATGAGAGCTGTTTTCTTCGTCTTGAGCGTCGGGTTGTTGTAAGCGGCGGCGATGGCCGTCTTTACCCAGTTGTTGCCACGTTCCTGCTCTTCCTGCCCGAGGGTGATGAACATCGACTGCGTTTGCTCGGCCTGGAGGAAGGGCACCCCGGCCTCGGCCGGGGCGGTGCGGGTGTTGTCGCCCCCGCGGCCAGCCACGAATTCGGCCCCAACGGTGGCATACAGCGACTGCACCGGCCGCTCCAACTCGGCCTTCAACTGCTCCACCGAGTAGGCCTTCCGCCCCACTTGCAGGCCGTTCTGCGGGAACTTCTTCTCCAGTTTGTCCCACACCGCCGCGACTTCGTCTGTCTGCTTACCATCGCCGGCCCGACGCAGGGCAACGGCGGCCCGGAACAGGGTACGGGGGTCAAGGAGTTTGTCGGCATCTGGGCGGGCGAGCAACTTGCGATAGCCGTAGGCGGCCTCCGGGTAGTTGCCGGAGTCGAGGTGAATGGCCGCGAGGAGCATGGCCGCCTCGGCGCCAGCCTTCGTGTGGTAGAACCGCTGCGCGATCTCGGCCAACTTGGGCCGGTCGTACCCGTCCTCCTTGGCCTGCTGGAGCAGGTTGTCGGCCATCGGCCCGTAGAAGCTCTGATAGAACTCCAGCCCCTCTTTCCGCAGACCGCCGATGATCCGGTTCGTCTCCTCTTTCACGCTCCGGCGTTCGCCCTTGCCTGGCCCGTCGGTGTACTGAAAGAAGTAGTCGCTCTTGGCGTCGAGGATGAGTTGGGCAACCCGGAACAGGTTCTTCCAGTTCGGATCTTTCGATTCCGGGTCGGCGTATTCGAGCAAACCGCGGAACAATTCGTTGGTTTGCTTACTCTCCGGGAACGACACCTTCTCCAGCTTTTCTTCGGGCTTCTCCCCAGGGCCAGTCGGCTTGACCGGCTGCGCGGCGGTCGGCCGCGGCTGGCTGAGCAGCACCGCACCGACACCGGCGGCGATCAGGGCAAAAGCGGTCAGGCGGAAGCGGGTCGAGCGCATTTGAGGGTGTCTCTTCCGTGTCCGGAGCGCGACGGGGGGATGGGGAGATTGTATGCCTGCCCACCGCCAACAGTGGATCCAGTCATGATGATGACGGGTCGGCGGGGTAAAGGCTAACCCCGAATGTGTAACTTGCCGGGTGAGCCGGGGGGAGGTGAAGGCTCGCACGAACTCACGAATCGGGGTCTCTCGGCCCCCGGCTCGGCTACCGTCTCCGCTTTCGCACATCGGCCACCGCCTCGGCCAGCCGCCGCTCCAGATCGGCCACGATGTCCTCGCGGCCCATCCGATCGTAGTGACCGACCGGCACCGGCTCACCGAAGCTCAGCCCAAGAGGGCGGCCCGGCCCGAGCACTCCGAGCGGGGCCGGCACCGGCAGGATCTGCCCCTTCGGCCAACTCTCCCACGCACCCACCAGCCCGACCGGCACCACCGGGCACTTGGCCTTCTTCACCAGCAGGGCCACCCCCGGCTTGAGCGGTTGCAGTTCGCCATCCGGGCTACGGGTGCCTTCCGGAAACATGATGACCGGCTTCCCTTCAGCGAGCAACCGGAGCACCGCCGCCAGCCCGTCCTTGCCGGCGTCGCGGTCGATCGGCACTGCCCCGAGCCGGCGGATGAGCCACCGTAGGCCGGGCACATGAAACAGGTTGTGCCGGGCGAGGTAGGTGCAGGGTCGGCCGACCGCCAGCCCGACGAGTGGCGGGTCCATGTGCGATAGGTGGTTGCACACCAGCAGCATCGGCCCGGCCGGGGGGAGCCGCTCCCGGTGCCACACCCGCAGCCCCCAGCCGAGGGTGAACCCCCACAGCGCGAGGAAGTGACTACTCAGGTACACCGGATCGTCGGTCAGCCGCGGCATTCGCCCACCACCTTCCGCATGCGTTCGAGGGTGACATCGAGCGGGTCGTTAGAGGTGTCAATCGGCTCCGCGTCGTCGGCCTTCTTCAGCGGGTCGATCGGGCGGGTTTCATCCTGATGGTCCCGGAGGGCGATCTGCTCGGCGATCTTGGCGAGGTCGGCGTCGGCTCGGTCCTTCACCAACTGGTCGTAGCGCCGCTTCGCCCGCACCTCCACGCTGGCGGTGAAGAAGAACTTCACCGCCGCGTCCGGGAAGACGGCCGTCCCCTGATCGCGGCCTTCGCAGATCATGTTCCGGCCGGCAGCGATCCGCCGCTGTTCGGCCTTCAGCCGTTCCCGCACCGGTGGGAAGGTCCCCACCTTACTGGCAGCGGCCCCGGCCCCTGGTGAGGTCAGCCGCTCGGTGTAGTCGACCCCGTTCAGCATTGTCTTGCCACCGGCCATGTCGAAGGTGTAATCGGCCACCAGTTCGGCGATGCGGGCAAGGTCGGGCGGGTCGGCATAGATGTTCACGCCGGCGTCTTGCAGGGCGAGGCCGGCGGCGCGGTACATGGCACCGGTGTTGAGCAATTCAAAGCCGAGGGCGTCGGCCAGCCCGCGAGCAGCGGACGACTTCCCCGAACCGGCGTATCCGTCGATGGTGATGATCATGGACCGATCCGTCCGGGGTGGGATCATTTGCCACCAGGAGGCGCGTACTTCGTCAGCCAGGCGAACACTTCCTTGTGCCAGTGCTGGCTGTTCTTCGGCTTGGCCACCCAGTGCCCTTCATCGGGGAAGTTGACGAACCGGCTCGGCACCTTCTGCCGCTGGAGCGCCGTGAACAGTTCGTGCCCCTGGCCGATCGGGCAGCGGAAGTCGAGGTCGTTGTGGATGACGAGCATCGGCGTCTTGTACTCGCCCAGTTTGTTGGCCTTCTTGTGCGGGCTGAACTCGGAGTAGCTGCCCGGCTTCTCCCACGGCAGCCCCTGGTGCTCCCACTCGTCGAACCACAGTTCGTCCGTCGTGCCCCACATGCTCTCGAAGTTGTAGACGCTGCAGTGGGTGATGAGGCACTTGAACCGCTTGCTGATGTCGTTCACCGCGAACCAGTTCATCATGTACCCGCCGAAGCTCGCCCCCGCAGTGGCGATGCGGTCCTTGTCCACGTAGGGCAGTTTCTCGACGTAGTCCAGCCCGGCGACGAGGTCGCGGTAGCACTTACCGCCCCAGTCGCCGCTGATCTCGTCCACGAACTTCTGGCCGAAGCCGGTGCTGCCGCGAGGGTTCGGCATCACCACCACGTAGCCCTGGGCGGCCCACACCTGCGGGTTCCAGCGGAAGCTCCAGCCGTCCTCCCACGCCCCCTGTGGCCCGCCGTGGACGAGGTACGCCACCGGCCACTTCTTCTTGTCGTCGAACCCCGGCGGCTTGAGTACCCACATCTGCATGTCGGCCCCTTCCACCTTCACCTTCACCGACTCCGGGCGTGGGCGGTCCAACTCGGCGAGCAGGGTGTCGTTGGCCTTGCTCAGGTTAATTCGCTCGACGCCGTCATCCGTGACGCGGAACGAGTACACCTCGGCCGGGGCGTTCATGGCGGCGGCCTGGAACACCACGCGGCCGTCGGGGCACACCGAGACGGACGAATTCTGGCCGGGCGCGCTCAGTTGAAAGAGGACCCCGCTGCTGTCAACCATCTCCAGGATCGGCGTGCTGCCGTCCTTGTCGGCGGTGAACTTAATCCCCTTGCCGAACCAACAGAACTCGTTCACCGACACGTCGGCCTTCTCGGTCAGGTTCGTCGCCTTGCCGGCGAAGGTGCCGTCGGGCTTCACGTCCACCACCAGGATGTCCCACTTGTCGGCTTCGTACCCGGCTCGCTTCTGGCTACGGTAGGCCAGTTTCTTGCCGTCCGGGCTGAACTTCGGCCCGTTGTCGGCCGCCTTATTGTCGGCGGTGAGGGTTTCCCACTTGGTGCTCTTGTTATCGAGCGTCACGCGGCACAGGTCGTAGTTGGTGCTCCAGGCCTCGGTGCCGTCACCAGGGGCGGCCGCGAACACGAGGTGCTTCGAGTCCGGGGTGAAGGTGAAGTCGTCGCCGACGCTGAATGTGGTGCTGTTCGGGTAGGCGTCCCGGTCGCCAGGGGTGCAGTTGTGCGGTTCACTCCACCCGCCGTCCTTCGCCGTGATGACGAACAGGTGGCCGCGTTTGTCTTCGACGTAGCTGTCCCAGTGGCGGTAGAAGAGCTTGGTGAAGGTCTTGGCCTTCACCGGGTTGTCGTCGGCGGCTTTGTCCGCCTCGGCGTTCTTCTTGTCGGCCTCGGCGAAGGGCAGCTCGCTGAACTCCGGCCGCACGGTGCTCACGAAGGCGATCGCCTTGCCGTCCGGACTCCAGAGGCCGGTGCCCGCCCCGGTGCTGATGTTCGTGATCTTCGTTGCTTCCCCGCCGGCGAACGGCTGAATGGTGTAAAGCTGTGGGGTGCCGCTGCGGGTGGATTCGAACAGAATCGTCTGCCCGTCCGGGCTCCATCGTGGGTGGGCGTCTTTCTTGCCGTTCGGGTTGGTCAGTTGCTTCGGCGGGGTCTTGCCGTCGGTGGCGGCGAGGTACAGCGCCGTGCTGCTCTTGTTCCCGTCCAGGTCCACCGTCGTCACCTGGTAGACGACGTGCTTGCCGTCGGGCGAGATCTGCGGGTCGGCGACCCGCTTGAACTTGAACAGGTCGTCGATCTGCATGGGCCGCTTCTTGTCGGCGGCGGGGGAGTCGGTGGTCATGGTGAAGAACGCGAGCGCGGCGAGGGGCAGCAGTCTCACGGCGGGCCTCGGTGTGCGGAACGGGATGGATGAGATTGTAGCGGCGGCTTACCCGGTGGGCTTGCCCCCGCCCCGTCGGCACCGCTCGGAGCAGTACCGCACCTCCGCCCACACCTTCTCCCACTTCTTCCGCCACGCGAACGGCCGCCCGCACCGGGCACAGGTTTTTGTCGGCAGGTCGGCCTTCTTGGGCTTCTTGTGGGTCACACCAGACCCCACCATCGTCGGAGGCCCCACTCGGCCGCTAGCACCAGAGCGAAGGCGGCCACCCACACTGGTGGGAATGGGTTGGTCGGGGTCGGTCGCCAGTCGGGCAGGTTCTTCCGCGTCGGCTGCACCGTGATGTACTCCTGGCTGGCCAGTTCGGCGAGGAACGCGGGGAGGTCTTCGACACGATGGAACGTTCCCCCGCCGGCCGTCGCCATCGATCGCAGCAGATCGTAATCCGGGGTCGTCCGTTGCATCTCTTCCGATGTATCCGGGACCACGAGAAACTTGGCCGTCGCCGTCCCGCTGACCTCGGCGTCTTTCTCCCCCCGGCCGCTGGCCGTGAGGGTGGCGGTGAACTCGCCCGCCTGCCGTGGAACGAACTCGGCCCGCGGGGCACCGTCGGCCGCCTGGCCGACTGGCACCACCACCCCCGCTTCCAGCAACCCCGGCCCGGTGATCCGCAGGGTAAACTTTGGCTCGCCGACCGCCGCCCCGTTCGGCCCTCGCAGGCCGACCCGCAACCCTTGGGGGTCGGCCACTTTCAGCCGTGGGAACTCCGGCCGCACGAACGCGTTTGCCTCTTCCTGATCCTGTTTAGCCAGCCAGAGCACCATCTGCCGCCAGAAGCGGGAGTGGATTTGCTTGCCGTCGTCTCGCTTGGGTTGTCCGAGTCGTTCCCAGAGGAAAGTGTTCTGGGCGGCCATCACCAGCACCCGTCCGCCGGTGCCGGTGGCGAGTTGCTGGCCGACGAGCAGCGGGTCTTGTTTGTCGGCGGCGGCGGGGTTCCGCAGATCGGGGAGCGTTTCCGAGCGCTTCGCCCAGAGGAACACGCTCGCCCCTTGCTTCGCCCGCACCCGATTCAGGCCGGTGAACCGCGAGTTGTTGGCCGGTGTGTTGAGTTGTTCCCAGCGGGCGAGCGACCCCTCGCGGGTGTCGCCCACTTTCGTCAGGTAGGCGTCGGCGAACTGTGGCTCGGGCACCACCATGTATTTCGCCGGGGGGTCGGGTTCGGGGTCGGGTTCGGGGAGTACGACGGGGAGAAGATCGGCGATGGCCTTCTCGGCCCGCCAGCCTTGCTCCCGACCCCATGAGCCGTTGCTTCCATTGAGGGTGGCGTACCCGCCGATCATCAGGAAGCCCATCCCCTTTTTCACCCGCTCGGCGATCCGCTCAGGAAGAGTCGGATCGACCGCCCGCAACTGCTTCGGGGTAACGTTCCCCAGCACCAGCACGTCGTAGGCCTGGCGGTCGAAGTCGAACACGGTGGTCAGGCCTTCCCCGCCCAGGTCGGTCTGGAGGTCCACCTTCCGCACGTCGATCCGTTTGTCGGCGGCAAGGGCATCGAGGGCACGGGCGTACTCATACCCGAAGCGATCGACGACGAGCACCCGCAACCCTTCTTTGTTCAGGTTCAGGTACGTCTCGACGGCGTTGTTCGCGTGGTTCGTGTCGCCGGGGCAGGCGGCGGGTGGAATCTCGACTCGCACTTTGATCTGTCGCCGTTCGGCCCCCTGGCCGTCTTTGGGCAACTCCGGCGGGGCGTCAACGGGCACCTCGAGCAGGTTGTTCGTTTCCTTCGAGAGCGTCACCTGTGTTGTCTGCCGGACGACGTAGCCTTTTCCGTCGCCCGTGTCGAACGACACGGTGAACGGGGCCGACAGCGGGCTTGACTTGAACGCGTTCACCCGTGCCCGCACCACGAACTTGTTCTTCACCGCCACCGGGTCGGGGTCAAGGATCACATCGGCGAAGGCGACATCCTTGGCCGACTGATTCGTCCCCTGATCGCCGACCGCGAACGTGTGAACGGGCACTCCGCGGGCCTTCCATTCGGCGACCGCATCGGCCGGGGTGAGCGGCTTGCCGTCGACCCGTCCGCCGCCATTGTCCGCCCCGTCGCCGATCACGATGAACCCGCGCACGAACTTGTCCGATGCGAACTCCTGGCTCAGCCGGCGTGGGAACACGGCGTAGTCCGACCGTTCGCCGGCGGCGGGGGTGGTCGGGTCGTACCGACTGGTGGCGGGGGTGAACTCACTCGGCCCGAACGCAAACAACTCGACTTTGCAGTTTTTCCGCTCCAGTTCATCGAGCGAGGGCTGGCACCGTTCCAGATACCGGCGGACGGCATCGATGCGAGACAACCCGCCGGCCTCATCGGTGACGGTCATGCTCCGCGACAAATCGACGGCGATGAGCAACCGCGATGGCACGTTCGGCCGTTCCTCGGTCTTCCAGCTTGGCCGGCAGGCGGTGAAGAGCACGAGGAGCAGGGCGAGCAGGCGGAGAGCGACCAGAAGGGTCAGCCGTCGGCGGCTGGCGTTGGGGTGGCTGCGGTAAGTCCAGATCGTGAGTGCAGCGAGCACCGCCCCAGCGATGAGCACCACCGCCCACAAGGACAGGTCGGCCGCCACGGTCGGAGCGAGCGAGTTGACGAGCGAAGAGAGATTCATTCGGGGGCGTGCGGGTGCGGGGCGACCGTTTCCACACCTACAGGATAGCGGAACGAAGCCGGGGAGAATCACCCCCACCTCCGAACATTTCAGCCGACACCCAGGGCAGCAACATCCCTCACCTCAACCGACCCCAACCGCCCCCACACCACACACGGCCGCCACCACGGCTCGCAATTCGGGTTCCTCGATGCGGGCGATCGCCTCCTCCGGGGTCACCCACTCGCGGGTTCGCTCCTTCCACTCCGGCCACTGGCTTCGCTCCGAATCGACCTGCAGTACGAACACCTGCACCCGATGAACCTGCCGATACTTCTCGTACTCGTAGCTCCCGACCGGCTGATCGGAGAGGCGGCCGATTAGCCCCGCCTCTTCCCAGGCTTCCGCGGCAGCCGCCTCGGCGGGCGACTGTTTCACCTCGATCCGACCTTTCGGCAGCACCCATCGGCGGCGGCTGCGGGACGTAACCATACAGACCAACCCGTCGCGCAGCGGGATCGCGGCGGCCTGGCGGACGGCGGACGGCATAGGCGACGGTGCCCCCGGATGGTACTGGTAACTACACCATACTACCTTGCGCAACATAGGAACCGCGGGCGGGGTGGGGATGTCTTTTCATCGAAACACTCTGCCCACTCCGTCTGGAAAACCGTCCCCCGATGACCAACCGACTGACAGTCCGACACCTGATGGACCCTGATCCGGTGGTGGTCACCCCGGATCGGGCCGTGGGCGACTTGCTACTGCTCATGAACGAGCGGCGGATCGGCTCAGTGCTGGTCGGCGACACCGACCGTCGGCTCCTCGGCATTTTCACCGAGCGAGACTTGCTCCGGCGCGTCGCCGACGCTGTGCCTGGCTGGCGGAACTACTCGGTGGCCGACTGGATGACCCGCGACCCGTACTCCGTCGGCCCAGACGTGGAGTGGGAGGAGGCGGTGACGACCATGACCCGCCAGCGAGTTCGGCGGCTACCCGTCGTCGAAGACGGGCGAGTGATCGGCCTGCTTTCTACCCGCATGCTCATGGCCCGCCGGGCCGAGCACCTGAACCAGCAGGTCGAGGCCCGTACGGCCGAGTTGCGGCAGGCAAACGATCAACTTCTCGCCCGCGATCAGGAGGTGCTCTACAACCTGCGGGCGGCCGGCAAGCTGCAGATGAAGCTGCTCCCGCATGCCCCGCCCGACTGGCCGGAACTCCGGTGGCGAATCCACTACGCCCCACTCGACCACCTCGGCGGCGACTACTACGACTTCGCCGAGCCGACCCCCGACCATCTAGGGTTTCTGATTGCCGACGCCAGCGGGCACAGCGTAGCCGCGGCGATGGTGGCCGTCCTCACCCGGTTCGCGTTCGCCGAGGTGAGCCGGAGCACCACCAGCCCTGGGGAAGTGCTGGCCGAGTTGAACCGCCGGCTCCAGGGGATCACCGAAGAACGGTTCGTGACAGCCTTCTACGGCGTGTTCGACCGGCGGACGCGGGTGCTGCGGTACGCCAACGCCGGCCACCCGTACCCGCTCCTGTGGGAGGCCGCCACCCGCAAGGTGAAGCCACTCGCCGCCCACGGCTTCCTGCTCGGGGTGGTTCCGGAAGAAATGTATGCCGAGAAGGAGGTGCGGCTCGCGCCCGGCGACGCCCTCTGTTTCTTCACCGATGGGTTGGTGGAAGCACGGAACGAGATCGGCGAGTTGTTCGGCGAGGAGCGAGTGACCGATTGCCTGGGGCACGCCGCCGGCGAGCCGGGCGACCTGCTCGACCACGTCCTCGGCTGCCAGCGACAGTTCATCTCCGGGGTGCCGCTCTCGGACGACCTGACGCTGGCGGTGTGCCGGATGGCCGAGTGAATCGCCCGCCACCCCCGGCCTCCCCCGCCACCCACCGGAGCGAGCCGAATGAACCATCCTCTCGTGATCGGGGTCGCCGGCGGAACCGGGTCGGGCAAGACGACTGTGGTCGAGCGTCTGCTCGGAGGCGCCCACGCCGACTCGATCAGCCTGCTACCCCACGACGCCTACTACCGTAGCGCCGGCGAACTCCCGCGAACCGCCGACGGCGGGCACAACTGGGATCACCCGGACGCGCTCGACACTCCACTCTTCATTGAGCACGTCTCCCGGCTCCGAGCGGGACTTCCGGTTTCCCGGCCGGTGTACGACTTCATCACTCACAGCCGGTCGGCCAAGCAAATCGATGTGCCGCCACGGCCGGTGATCCTGCTGGAGGGGATTCTGCTCTTCGCGATCGCCGAGGTCCGCGACTTGATTGATCTGAGGGTCTACGTCGACACCCCCGCCGACGTACGGATTGTCCGGCGGATGCGGCGGGACATCACCGAGCGGGGGCGGTCGGCCGAATCGGTGGCACGGCAGTACGAGGCGACCGTGCGGCCGATGCATCAGCGGCATGTGGAGCCGAGCCGCGACTTCGCCCACATCCTGAT
>JALOQR010000211.1 GCA_025459365.1 Fimbriiglobus sp. | reverse complement strand
GGGGCGTGGGCGTTGACAACGTGGGAGGTGGCGACGGAAGTCGAAGTGGCAGTGGCAGTGGACGGGGGGAGCCAACCCGACTTGCTCTCGGCTGGTTGACGTTGGCGATGCCAGCCACCCCTGGCACCACCAACGTCAACCAACCGGGTCGCCAGCAGTGACTCACTGGATCGGGTTCCACGCCCGGCCGTCCCGCGCCATCATCTCGTCCGCACACGCCGGGCCCTGCGACCCGACCGCGTACTCGGTCGGCTGCGCCGCCTCCGGCCGCTCGCTCGCCGCGATGATCGGGTCCATGATCTCCCACGCCCGCTCGATCTCGTCGCTCCGCATGAAGAGGCTCGCATCCCCCTGCATGGCGTCGAGCAGCAGCCGTTCATACGCCTCCGGCAGCGCCTTCTGCTGGTACGCCTCCTTGTAGTTGAACGCCAGATCCCGCGGTTGCAACCGCACCCCATCGACGCTCGGCACCTTCGTCTGGAAGTTCAGGTCGATGCCCTCGTTCGGTTGCAGCACCAACCGCATGTGGTTGCAGCGGAGCGTTTCGCCCGGCGGCAGCGGGAAGAGCAGGTGCGGCGGGCAGCGGTACTGGATAAACACCTCGCTGTACCGGCTCTTCATCCCCTTCCCGCTGCGGATGTAGAACGGCACGTTCTTCCAGCGGGCGTTGTCGATGGTCAACTTCACCGCCGCGTAGGTGGGCGTCTTGGTTGTCGGCGGCACGCCCGGTTCGGAGCGGTAGCCGGCATACTGGCCAACGCTGACCGTCTTGCACGCTTCGTCGAAGGTGGGAATGCCGATGCTGTCGAGCACCTTCACCTTCTCGTTGCGGAGGGTGTCGGCCGAGTATCGGGCCGGGCTTTCCATCGCCACCAGGGTGAGCACCTGCAACAGGTGGCTCTGGAACATGTCCCGAAGCACGCCGGAGCCATCGTAATACGCCCCGCGTTTGCCGACCGTCACCGTCTCGGCCACGGTGATCTGCACGTGGTCGATGTACTGGTAGTTCCACAGCGGCTCGAACAGCGTGTTGGCGAACCGGAAGATGAGGATGTTCTGGACCGTCTCTTTGCCGAGGTAGTGGTCGATGCGGTAGAGCTGCGACTCCTGCCAGTGCTTGTGCAGGGTGTGGTTCAACTCCTTCGCGGTGGCCAGGTCGTGGCCGAATGGCTTCTCGATGACCAACCGGCGGAAGCCGCCATTCTCCTTGCTCAGGCCCGCCTCGCCGAGGGCGGTGCTCACCTGCGGGTAGAGTTCCGGCGAGATGCTGAGGTAGTACACTCGCCGGCCATTCTCGCCCCCCTCGTTGGCGGCGAACCAGTTCTTCACCGGCTCAATACCGCCGGGTTTGGTGACATCGGCACTGACGTAGTGCAACCGCCCGGCGAACTCCGCCCACTCGGCATCGTTCCACGGTTCGCCGGACGTCTTGAATGCGTCTTTCACCTTGGCGGCGATCTGCTCGCGGAAGGCATCGTCGGTGAATGGGCTTCGCGCGACGCCCAGAATGCGGGCCTCGGGCGGTAGCCGCTTCTTCAGGGCCAGGTTGAACAACGCCGGGATGAGCTTGCGGCCGGTGAGGTCGCCCGATGCGCCAAAAATCACCACAGTGAGTGGCTGAGCCATGTCTTCCTAACTCACGAGACAATGAAGAGGACGATGGACATGGTACGGATGGCGTGTCACACCTCCCGTTTCTTCAGCAGTGGCTTTTTCAGCACCGGGTCGTGGTCGGTGAATGGTCCGGTGGAGTTGTCTCGCATCAGGCAGCGGGCGAACATCTCCATCTTGGCATCGAGGTCGTCGGCGTGGTGCAATACCAGCACCTCGGGGATGACTGGCAACCGCGGCGATCCCCACTCGGGCAGGCTGAGGTGCGTCAGCACCGTGTGTTCGAGCAGTCGGAGCAATTCCGGGTTCAGGTCTGGCACCTTTGCTGCGGCGGTGCGGATCAGGTCGCGGCCGAGTGCGATAGGCCCGAACAGGTGGCCATCCACGGTCAACTCGACCGGTTGCCCCGGCACCTCCGGCACCCGAAGTGCCTCCACCCGGCCGATGTCGTGCAACACCGCCGCGCTCACGATCAGGTCGCGGTTGAGCGGCGGCGTCAGGTCGGGGTAGTGGGTGATGTACCGGTCGGCGAGGAACAGGCAGTTCTTCGTCACGTTCAGCACGTGCTCCAGCCACCCGCCGGGGAATGGGTAGAAGTGGCGTTCGGTGGCCGGCAGGCGCATCAGCTTGTCGGCGTGGGTGTCGAGCAGGCCGAGCACCAGCCGGCGGAGCGGATCGTCGCGGATCTCCTTCTCGGCCACTGCCCGTAGTTCGGCGAGCATGGCGTCGGAGTCGAACCGCGAGCGGTCGTAGAAATCGGCCTCGCGGAACCCATCGGCCCGATCGCTGTCGCGCACCTCGCGGATTTGCAGGACATCGACCTGCGGGCCGTACTTCTCGTGTTCGGTGAACGTGCCGCGCACCTTGAAAAACCCGCCCGGCTGCCACGCTTCAGCGGCGGCGAACTCCTTGGAGTCTTGCCACACCATCACGCTCACGGTGCGGCGAAGGTCGCGGAACTTGCAGGCGAAGTACGGCTTGCCATCGCGGGTTGTGCCGGGTTGTTTGTCGGCGAGCAGGGCGAAGAAGTCGGCCGCCGGGCCAGGCTGAAGCTGATGCAGGTGAACGACAGAAGGCTTGCTCGGCATGGGGTCACCACGGGGGCCACGGGCGAGGGGCCGGTGGTCCCATTATCCGCGGCAGTGGTGGCGTGTGGGAAGGGGGCGGCTCAGCCGAGGCCGAAGAGCCACCATCGTTTCTTGGCCCGGGGCGCCGAGCGGGCCGCGGGCGGGGCGGCGAGGGCGGCCAGCACCTCCTCGGCCGTCTGGAACCGGTCGGCCTCGGCCTTGGCCAGCAGTTTGAGAACGACTGTATCCACCCACGCGGGCAGGTCGGGGCGGAGGGTCGAGGGCGGTGGCGGGGTGACCTCGCACACCTTCTTCAGCACCCCGAACATCGTATTGTGGTCGAACGGCGACTGCCCGGTGGCGGCGGCGTAGAGCACGGCCCCGAGGCTGAACAGATCCGACTGCGGGCCGACGGGCCGGCCGGTCGCCTGTTCGGGAGACATGTAGAGCGGGGTGCCGATCAGCCCGCCCTCGGTCGTCAGTTTCACGTCGGTGTCGGTCTGGGCCAGGCCGAAGTCGGTGAGCTTGGCCTGACCACTCACACTGTCGAGCAGCACGTTATCCGGCTTGACATCACGGTGGACGATACGCTGGGCGTGGGCGGCGGCCAACCCTGTCGCGAGTTGAGAAGCCAAATCGCTCAATTCCTGTGGCGAGAGCGGCCCACCCTGTTCGATGCGATCGGCCAACGACGTCCCCTGGACGTACTCCATGCACAGGTAGGTGAACGGGCCAGCGTCGTTGACGGCGTGAATGGCCACCACGTTCGGGCTACGAACGGCGGCCACGCTCCGCGCTTCCCGGATAAACCGCTGGCGGCAACGATCATCGTCGGCCAGTTCTGGGAGCATCATCTTGACAGCCACCAACCGATTCAGCGCGTGATCACGCCCCTCGAACACAACCCCCATCGCCCCACGGCCGAGCACCCGCCGAAGTTCCAGCCCATCGAGTGAGCACCCCCCCGCGGGGAACGCCTCGAAAAACTCGGGGCAAAACTCCAGCAACCCCGGTTGCTTGGGCACGCTCCCCCCCCGTACACCGGAGTAGGCCGGGGGCGGGGTCCGCACCGTCGCCCCGACACCGAGCGTTCCGCTCTCCATCGTGAGCATGAACAGTTCGCTGCTTCCCCGCGCGAGCACTTCGGCGAAGTTCGGCACTGCTCCCACATCGACCTTGAGCAGGGCGGTGAACTCCTCCACCTTCGGCATCACCCCTTCCAGGAACCGCACCAGTTCCGCGTGGTTCAGCCCGTACCGAATGCTGGCCACTTCCAGCAGGGCATCGACCTCATCGGGTGACTGGGCAACCACGTCGAGGTGGGTGAGGGCATCGACGAAACCAAGCCGCTCGCACCGCCCCCGGAGATCGGGAGTGGCATCGATCAATCCGGCGGGGTAGTGATGGTGACGGATCGGCTCGACCAGCGACGCCGGCAGGTTCCACCGGGCGAGCAACTCGGCCGTCGCCTCGGCATGATCGACCCCGAACACTTCCCGCTCGTAATCACA
This sequence comes from Fimbriiglobus sp., assembly GCA_025459365.1. Taxonomy (GTDB): domain Bacteria; phylum Planctomycetota; class Planctomycetia; order Gemmatales; family Gemmataceae; genus JALHQU01. Next base: position 3,886 of record JALOQR010000211.1, on the reverse strand, counting down.
CACCTCGCTGAAGGGCCGACCCGGCAACCCCCGGAGGTACTCGGCGTATTCGTCGGGCATGGCCTGCTGGAGAAGCAACTGCCCAATGTCACGCAGCAACCCGGCGAGCATTTCGTCGTCGGCCGTTGGCACCTTCAGCCGGACCGCCAACTCGCGGCTGATCACCGCCCCGCTCACCGCCGATTGCCAGAAGTCGCGGAACGCCCGATCGTTCTTTCCGCTCGCCTGCATGGCGGGCAACGAGATCGCCAAAACTAGCCCACGAACGGCGTTCAGCCCGAGCAGCAGCACGGCCCGCTCAACCGACGTGACTTGCTCCCGCATCCCGTACACGACGGAGTTGATCGCCTTCAGCACACGGGCGCACAAGGCCGGGTCTTGTCGCAGAATCTCACTAATGCGGGCCGACGTGACATCGGGATGGCTGGCCTCCCGCACCACCTGCATGGCCACCGCGGGCGGTGTGGGCAGGTGATCCACGGCCAGTAGGCGGTTGAGCGTGAGCGACCGGCGGGTAGGCTCACCAGCGGGACGGATCACGGTCTGATCGGCGGAGGCGTTCGGCACGGCGACAACCTTGACGCGGGCAGGCGGGCCGCCGAACTATAGGACAGATTCCGACCGGGGATGAACAGCAGTCGGGTACAATCGGCCCTGTTTCGATCTCCCTTCGGATCTTCACCATGCCGCCGCCCGACCGCCGCACTTTCCTGGCGTCTGCCGCTGTGTCGGTGACCCTTTGGCCGTCTGGTTCGGCCGCCACGGGAAAAATTGACCCCGCCCTGACCGCCAGGCCCGAGGTGGCCCAAAAGCTGGCCGCCCTGAAGCCGAACAGCGCCGCATTGCTCGGCACCGCCGACGTGGTCGGCGAGTTCAACGACACCGCAAAAAAGTACGACCTGCACAAGACCGGGCCGAAAGGCCGCGACTTCACCATCAAGATGTGCTGGGCCGCCGACCGCGAGCGGGCGATGTTCTGCGGGGCGAACCACGGCGTACCCCACCGGCTCAACGACGTGTGGGAGTTCGACCTACCGTCGCTCACCTGGGCCATGCTCTACGCCCCCGATTTGCCCCGCGGATACATGGACCTCGGCAAAGACACCTCCGATGTCGTGTTCAAGGACGGGCTACTGGTCACCCAGCGCGGCGGGCCGGCGGTCATCGCCCACACCTGGTGGGGGCTGACCTACGACCCCACGCACAAGGCCCTGCTGTTCATGAACACCTGGGTGACCGACCGCAAGAAGGCGGTGAAAGACCTCGGCGGCAACCCCGACGACCTCGACCACGGCCCGCCCCTCTGGGCATTCTTCCCGGCGGATAAAAAGTGGAAGGCCTTCAAGGCCGAGAAGCCTTACCCGGTGGCCATCTTCGGTGGGCTTCTCGAATACATCCCCGAGTTGGGTGGGAGCATCTGGCACGCCAACAACTGGCAGATGCACGGCACCTGGCTCCACGACTTCCAGAAGAACACCTGGAAGGACCTGAAAGCCAACGGCGGAGGCAAAGCCTTCGAGAAGGCGGCGGCCGAACCGGAGCAGATCGGGTACTACGACCCGAAGCGGAAGATGCTTGTGGTGCAGCGGCACCACGACACCCACCACTACGACCCGGTGAAGAACGAGTGGGCGAAGGTGCTGAGCGGCACCCAGAGCGACGGCCAATCGCCGTTCGGGCACGATGCGCGATCGGTGTTCTACCACGATCCGCACAGCGGCCACGGGCTACTGGTGCAGTTCAGCACCGAGAAGCAGGAGAAGGCGAACACGCTCTGGGCCTACAACCCAGACAAGCTGGAGTGGAAGAAACTCACCCCCGAGGGCGACCCAATGCCGACTGGGGGCAAACGGCTCGCCTACGTCGATCCGAAAGCGAACGTGCTCGTGGTGATCGACGGCGTGAAAGTATGGGCGTATCGGTACAGCTAGAACCCGACGGGGGCGGTGCGATCCTGCTCGCCTCCGCCACCTCAGCGCCAGTACGTCCTTCTCCGCTCACGCTCGCGGCACGGCTTCGCGGCGTAGGCCACCCTGGGGCAGGGTCACACGGCGAAGCCGTGCTGCTTGCGGTGGTACGGGCCGTCGAACGCCTGCGTGCTCTTGAAGCCTTCCAGGCGGCCGTCGCCGGCCACGTCCTTCACCCGGTCTTGCAAGGCGGTCTTTTCGGCGTCGCTCATCGGCGTGAAGTTCGCACCAATCCGCAGCGCCTGGTCCAGATACGCCTCGGTGTCGATGCCCACCACCAGCGAACTGATCGGCTGGCTGAGGGCGTACCGCATCGCCTCCTCCGCCGCACAGACCTTGCTCGCCGGGATCACCCCACCATCTTTCAGGTTGCCCCCGCCCAGGCTCTTCATGCCGATCGCCCCGATGCCCTTCTCGGCCAACTTCGGCAACACCTCGCGGATGCTGCTGCGATACCAGTAATCGCACACGTTCACCGGCAGTTGCACCGTCGCCCACGGGTGCAGAGGGAGCATCTTCAGGAAGATGTGCGGGGCCTTGTGCCCGGTGAACCCGAGAAACCGCACCTTCCCTTCCTGCTGGGCCTTGATCGCTTCTGCGAGCGCTCCCTTCTCGACGATCCAGTCCGGGTCGTTGTCGTAGTTGACCTCGTGAAACTGCCACAGGTCGAGGTAGTCGGTGCGGAGGCGGCGCAGGCTGTCTTCGAGGTGCTGGCGAGTGCCGGCGGCATCGCGGGCGCAGTTCTTGGTCATCAGGAACACGTTCTTCCGACGCCCGCCGGCGGCGAGTGCCTGGCCCATCAGGTCTTCGCTGCGGCCGTCGTGGTAGTCCCAGGCATTGTCGAAGAAGGTGAAGCCGCTGTCGGCGGCCCGTTGCACAAGGCGGATGGCGGCGGCGTCGTCGAGTTCGGGTTGGGCGAAGTGCCAGCCGCCGAAGCAGAGCAGGGACACGTTCGCCCCGGTGCTGCCAAGCGGGCGGGTGGGGAGCGGCATGGGTCGGCCTCGGTGGTCGGGGATCGGTCGGTGTTGTTGTAAGCGAGCAGCGGGCCGAATACCCTGATGGGTGGTTTCGGCCCCGCTTTTCGGTACGGAGACTCGCCATGCGATCCCTCACGTTCGCCGCTCTGCTCCTCGCCCTTCCCGCCTTCGCCGCCGACGACAAGAAGAAGGACGACCAAACGACGAAGGTGACAGGCACGTTCACCGTGCCGAAGGAACAGGCGTCGTTCGAGAAACTGGTGCTGGAAATCCGCCTGTACGAGTACGACCCGCGAATCGCTGACAAGGCCGCCGACCTGATCGAGAAGGTGCTGGTCAAGGACTTCAAGCACGAGAAAGGGAAGGAAACGGTGCAGAAGTTCGAGGTCGGGGCGAAGGGGATGCTCAAGGAAGGGAAGGCGTACTACCTGACGGTGTACGTGCTCGATGGCGACACGCGGGTGGCGCGGGGGGATCTGGAGCACGACGCCGGGCTAGGCAAGGTGCTGACCAACGGTCAACCGCGGGAGGTGAAGGCGGTCTCGCGGCCGATCGGCAAGAAGTGAGCGGAGCGGGGTCGTTCATCATCCCCATGAACGACCCCGTTGGGGTCGGGGTGATGGAAACGAAGCCAGCCCAGGGTGTCGGACCTTTGGTCCTCAACCCTGGGCTGAAAGAACAACCCCTTCGGGGTTGGGAGGACCGCCACCGACCCATCCGCACGCCGCCACCACGCAGTTTCAACCCGTACGACCCCAACGGGGTCGTTCCTCCAGCCCAGGGTTGAGGACCAAAGGTCCGACACCCTGGGAACGACCAACACACAACCACAACGACCCCAACGGCGTCGTTCCCCCAGCCCAGGGTTGAGGACCAAAGGTCCGACACCCTGGGAACGACCAACACACAACCACACCGACCCCAACGGCGTCGTTCCCCCAG
>JALOQR010000210.1 GCA_025459365.1 Fimbriiglobus sp. | reverse complement strand
TGATAGAGGGAGATTATAGCTGTAGACCTGCGGCCCGAGCGAGATCGGGTCTCCTGGCAGATCCGTTCTGTCTTCCGGAATGCGTGATCGCGGGGAGCGTCCTATCGTGTCGTACAATATGTTCTCATATCGAGGTATATCAGAAATTTTGCGTAAGTTGAGCGCTGATCACGAAATCATGCCCATCTGCGATTGGACAGGACAGCCAGGGATCATATTGCGTCACGACGTCGACTTAAGTGTAGCCATGGCACTCAGGCTTGCTCAGGTCGAGCAAGCGATCGGCGACGAATACCTGACTAAGCGGCTCTGGGCTTCGGCTCCCGACCCTCTGCCGCACCAACTTTCGGCGCTGCTGGCGGCCAACGGTTTGCGGGTCGGCATCATCTCTGGCCCACTTCCGGCCGAGTTCGACGCACTGGCCACCGGTGCGACAACCGCCATCGCCCCCACCCTCCGCCGCGGACTTGCCGGTCAACCGAAGGTCATCCCGGTGAATGGTCCGTTCGATCGCCTCACCGCGGACGTGATTGACACACTCACCGGCGACCCCCGCCGGCTCAGTCTGGAAGCCGCCGAGTTTGCGCTTACGGCACTCGGCACCCTTCGGCCGTCTGGCCCGATGGTGGTGAAGTTTCAGTGGCAGACCCAGTATGGGGACAAGCGTGCGTTCTGGACGCCCACGGCCGATGGCGGGTTCGACCGCACCGACGAGCGGCCGAAGGAGGGGTTCCCGGCTCTCGCTTTCGAAGTCGATTTGGAGCCGGCCGACACCCTCGTCGTCGGGCCAACGATGAACCCAGAGGGAACACTGGGTGCAGCGTTCTTCGTCACCACCGATGGACTACGGCAGAGGGTGCTGGTGGTGCGGGCGACCGCGGGGAAGTAGGCCCGGCTACCTCAACCCACGGGTGATACGGGCCGGCAGGAACGGACCCTGGTAAACGAGGCCGGTGTAGAGTTGAATCAGGTTCGCGCCAGCGTCGAGCATGGCCTTCGCAGACGAGGCATCGTCGATTCCTCCGCACCCGATGAGCGTGGCGGTATCACCGACTCGGCGACGGAGGGAGGCCACCCGCTCACGGGCAGTCTCGCGTAGTGGCAAACCGCTCCGCCCAGCAGGTTCACCGGTCGGGGCGATGCATCCGAGCGTGTTGGTGGCGATCAACCCGGCGGCGCCGGCGGTCATCACCGCGTCTGCTGCTGCGTCCAACTTTGGCCCGTCCAACTCTGGAGCAACCTTGACCAGCACCGGTTTGCCGCTGGTCACCGCACACACCTCAGTGACGAGCCGTGCCAACCACTCCGGGGTTTGCAGTTTCCGCAGTCCGGGGGTGTTCGGCGAACTCACGTTGATGGTGAGAAAGTCGGCGTGCGGGGCAACGACCGCGGCGGCAGCGGCATAGTCCTCGGCCGTTTGCTCGTCGGGAGTGAGTTTGTTCTTGCCGACGCTGATGGCGACGGGGAAGGGCGGGCGAAGTCCACGGCGAGCCTGCGTTTCCAGGGCTTTCGCCATTGACTCGGCGCCGTGGTTATTGAAACCCATGCGGTTCACCAGCGCCCCGGAACGAGGTTCGCGAAACATTCGCGGTTTGTCGTTGCCCGCCTGCCCTTTTGGGGTGACGGTGCCCAGTTCGACGAACCCGAACCCGAACGCCCACCACGCCAGAGGGGCCTCGCCATTTTTGTCCATGCCGCCGGCCAATCCGACCGGGTTTGGGAAGGTCAGGCCGAGTGCTTGCACTGGTCGTGTGTGGGGGCGAGCCATGGCCCGGAGCAACCGGCAGACGACCGGCAACCGAGAAAGAAGTCTCGTGCCGGCCATCACCGCTGTATGGGCGGTCTCGGCGTCGCACTGAAAGAGAAGCGGGCGGACCAGAGACGAGTAGATCATGCCCGCATTGTAGGCCTGCCCGTAAAATAGCCCGATGCATACCGCACGCCGACGGAACTGGCTCGCCTTCCTGCGGGACAACACCTTCCGATCGCTCCGCCACCGCGACTACCGCCTCTATTTCGCCGGACAGGGGGTCTCGTTCACTGGCAGTTGGGTGCAGAGCACCGCCCTCATGTGGTCGGTGTACACCTTCTCGGGCAACGACCCCATCTGGCCGCCGCTCATCTTGGTAGCCACCATCGCTCCCACGCTGTTGTTCGGGGCGGTCGGCGGGGCGCTCGCCGACCGCTTTGCCAAGAGGCCGCTCATTCTCGTCTGCCAGGCCCTGTTCCTGGTGAACGCCCTTCTGCTGGCTGGGCTGGTGTGGTTCGGGCTGGCCACCCCACCTGTGGCTCTGGCACTGGCTGCCATGAATGGTCTGGTCCAAGCCGTCGATTTGCCCGCGAGGCTTGCGTTCGTGCCCGAATTGATCCCGAAGGACGATCTAGTGAACGCGGTCGGGCTGAACTCCCTGCTGTTTAACCTCGGTCGGGCGATTGGGCCGGCAATCGCCGGGCTGGCGTTCTTGCTGTGCGGGTTGGTGGTCGAGGGCAGCGAAGCAACACGAGTCGGGGCGGCTGTGTGCTTCATTCTGAACGCGGCGAGCTACGCCGCTGTCATCGTTGGCCTGCTGGCCATGCGTGCGGCGGTGGTTGGGCCGCGGAAGAAGGGGGGCCGGCTTTCTGAGGGGTTGGTGTTGGTTTGGCGGAACCGGTCGCTCGCCGCCGTGCTGGGCTGTACCTTCGCCCTGAGTGTGTTCGGCTGGCCATTGCTCACATTGTTCCCGGCCTTCACCCGCACGGTGCTCAACCAGGGCGACAAAGAATACAGCACGCTCGTGAGCGCCCTGGGTGGTGGGGCGCTCGTGGCGGCTCTGGCGAACGCTACCTTCGGCAGGCTCTCGCTGGCCCGATCGTTCCTGGCCATCGGCTCTGCTCTCACCGCCCTCGGCTTGGTTGGCGTTACCCTCTCCTCGGCCTTGTGGCCCGCCGCCGTCTGCTCGGCGGTGTTTGGTCTGGGGATGATTCTGTTCCTCAGCACTGGGCAGAGTGTGCTGCAACTCAGTACGCCCGATCACGCCCGCGGGCGTGTGATGGCCCTCTGGCCGATGACCCTCAGTGGAGGATCAGTACTCGGCCAGTTGGTGTTTGGGTGGGCAGCCAAGCACTTCCCCATCCCCGCCGTGCTGGGAGTGATGGCAGCCGGTGTCGGGCTGACGGCCGCCTCGGTTGGCGTGCTGGCGTGGGCATTAAGGGGAACAACGCCGAACCAGGTGCCGCCTGGCGATCCCACTGATGGCACGGTTACGTCAGAGGTTCCGGCTACTGGCGGAGGGCCGCTTCCAGGGTGACACGTAGTCCGCCCTCGGTGAGTACGCTTGCCAGAAACTCGGCCCGCTCCAGGTAGGTGGTAACGACCACCGAGCTTCCACGGTGCTGGGCGTCCCACATACGGGCGAGCGCCTCCGCCTCGGCGAATCGCGTCACACGGCGGACCGCACGCACAATTGCGTGCAGCGGTACCTCCGGCGAGCGATGCAACACGAGGTGGTACTTCGGGATAAAGCCCGGAGAGACGACCGGGCTGGAACGACGGAACGGGGTCGGTGCCGACATGTCGCCCTCGATGCCGGAGAGGCGGTGAGGGATGCTGGGACGGTCAGCCGGTGGAACGGCTTCGCCCCAAAACAATGTATCTCGCAGGGGGAGCGCCGGTCAAAACGGGAATTGACGGAACGTGTGGCTCCGTTCACACCGGGGCGCGGTTGTACCATCAGCGCAACTCGTGCCACGTTCGCGATCATCGCCCCGGCGGAATTGTGTGCTGTCGCCATCGCGGTGGGTGCTCTACAATATTGGTGCCTTCCCCGCCGGGTCCGTAGCGGCCCATCTCCAGTTTGCCGGAGTTTGCCCATGCGACGGCTGTTCGCGGCGTCCGTGGTGTTGTTCTTGGTCCAGTTTGCCAGCTTCGCCGCCGACCCGGCCCCGAAGCCTACCGCCGGGCAGGTTGAGTTCTTCGAGACGAGCGTCCGCCCGATCCTCGTTGAGCAGTGCGTGAACTGCCACGGGCCAAAGAAGCAACGGGCGGGCCTACGCCTAGACACCGCCGAAGGGCTGAAAAAGGGGGCTGACGACGGCCCAGTAGTGGTCGCCGGCGATCCGGACAAAAGCAAGTTGATCCTCTCCGTGCGGCGGAAGGGCGACTACGCCATGCCGCCAGACAAGCCCCTCTCCGCCGAACAGGTGGCGGTGCTGGAAACCTGGGTCAAGACCGGGGCAGCCTTCCCGGCTGCGGCCCCCGCCACGACCACCATCGACCCCAAGAAGCACTGGGCGTTCCAACCGATTAGTGAACCGAAAATACACGGTAACTCATCCAACCCGCTGGATCTGTTTGTCGCCGCCAAACTCGCCGAGCATAAACTCATCGCCGCCCCGAAAGCCGACAAGCGAACACTCGCCCGTCGGGCCTACTTCGACTTAACCGGCCTACCGCCGACCGCCGATGAACTCGATGCCTTTGAGAAGGACACTTCCCCAAACGCCTACGACACACTGCTCGACAGGCTGCTCGCCTCACCGCACTACGGAGAGCGGTGGGGCCGACACTGGCTGGACGTCGCCCGGTACGCCGACAGTAAGGGGTACGTCTTCACTGAGGACCGCAACTACCCGTTTGCCTACACCTATCGCGATTACGTCATCCGGAGTTTCAACGACGACAAGCCCTTCGACCGGTTCGTGATCGAACAACTGGCTGCCGACAAACTCGACCTGGGCGCGGACAATACGCCGCTTGCTGCGATGGGTTTCCTCACCGTCGGCCGGCGATTCAGCAACAACATCCACGACATCACCGACGACCGGATCGACGTGGTCACCCGCGGACTGATGGGCCTGACGGTTGGGTGTGCCCGTTGCCATGACCACAAGTTCGATCCCATCCCGATCGCCGACTACTACAGCCTCTACGGGGTGTTCGCCAGCAGCAACGAGCCAAAAGACCTGCCGCAGATCGGCGACCCGGCCGATGCCAAAGCGTTCGAGCAGTTCCAGGCTGAGCACGGCAAACTGCTGAAAGCGGTGGCCGACGAGCAAGCCAAGCGGATGGCAACGAAAAAGGCTGGAGTGATCGGGCTGGCCGGCGGGTTGGGCTTCCGGCCGAACGAGGATCGGCTGTTCAACCGTGCCGACCGCGACGCGGTCAAGAACCTCCAGAAGAAGGCGGACGAATATCAGGCGAACTCGCCGGCCGCTCCGCCGCGGGCGATGGTGATGGTGGACAACGCCAAGCCGAGCGAACCAGTTGTGTTCTTGCGGGGCAATCCTGGCAATCGCGGGCCTCAGGTGCCGCGGCGGATGCCGGTGGCGGTGAGTGGTGAGAAGCGGGAGGCGTTCAAGGACGGTAGCGGTCGGCTCGAAATGGCCCGCCAGATTGCCAGCAAAGATAACCCGCTCACCGCCCGCGTGTTCGTCAACCGTGTGTGGGCGTGGCACTTCGGGGCCGGGTTGGTGCGGACGCCGAGCGACTTCGGCGTGCGGACCGATCCACCGACTCATCCGGAACTACTCGACTGGCTGGCGTGGCGGTTCATCGCCGACGGCTGGAGTGTAAAGAAACTGCACAAGCGGATTATGCTGAGCGACACCTATACCCGCAGCAGCGTCACCAGCCCGGAGGCAGCGAAGGCCGACCCAGAGAATCGCTGGCTGTCGCACTTTCCGCGCACTCGCCACACATTCGAGGCGATGCGAGACTCAATCCTGGCGGCGTCTGGCACCCTCGATCGCACCGTGTATGGCCGTTCCGTCAATCTGTTTAAATCGCCGATCAGCAAGCGTCGGGCGGTGTATGGGTACATCGACCGGCAGAACCTTCCCGGCACGTTGCAGGCCTTCGACTTCGCCAGTCCGGAGCAGCACACGCCGATGCGGCTGCCAACTACCGTACCACAACAATCACTGTTCCTGCTCAACAGCCCGTTCGTGGTCGATGCCGCGCGGGGCGTGGCCGCTCGAAGTGAAGTGGTCCAGGCGACTGCACCGGCGGAGAAGGCCAGGGCGATCTATCGTGCGGTGCTCTCGCGATCGCCGACGAAACAGGAGACGGAGTTGGCCCTGGCGTTCGCCGCCGAGGCCAGCAAAGAACCGGTCGCCCCCGGCAAACTGACCACCTGGGAACAACTTGCCCAGGTGCTGCTCATGAGCAACGAGTTCGCGTTCGTGGACTGACCCGGCTGACACCGACCAGGAGATCTCACATGTCGCCACTATCCCGCCGCGAGCTGCTCACCCAGTGTGGAGTCGGTATGGGCCTGCTCGGGTTGCACCCGTTGCTTGCCGCCGAGAAGGCCGAGGTGCGGCCGACCACCCCACCTGATCCGGTCGCGCCGCTCGCTCCACGGCCGGCCCACTTCAAGGCGAAGGCCAAGCGGGTGATCCACATCTTCGCCAACGGTGGGCCAAGCCAGGTTGATACCTTCGACCCGAAACCGGCTCTCGACAAGTACGCCGGCAAATCGTTGCCGACCGAGAATCTGAAAACTGAGCGGAAGACCGGGGCCGCATTCCCGTCGCCGTTCAAGTTCAAGAAGCGAGGGAAGAGTGGGCTGGAAGTGAGTGACTTGTTCGAGAAGACCGCCGAGCACATCGACGACATCTGCGTCATTCGCAGTATGCACGCCGACGTGCCGAACCACGAGCCATCGTTCCTGCTCATGAACACCGGCGAGAGCCGGCTCGTGCGCCCGAGTATGGGCAGTTGGGTGACCTACGGCCTCGGCACCGAGAACCAGAACCTACCGGCCTACGTGGCTATGTGCCCCGGCGGTATGCCGCTCATGGAGAGCCAGAACTGGCAGAGTGCGTTCCTGCCGGGCATTTATCAGGGTACCTACGTCGACACCCGGCACACCGACCCGGAGAAGTTGATCGAGAACATCCGCAGCAAAGCAGCCAGCGATCCCGCCCAGCGAAAGCAACTCGACCTGTTGATGAAACTGAACAAGCAACACCAGCAGGCCCGCGACGCCGACCCAAACCTGGAAGCTCGCATTCAGAGCTTCGAACTGGCCTACCGGATGCAGATGGAGGCGACCGACGCCTTCGACATCAGCAAGGAGACGAAGGAAGTACGGGAGCGATACGGTAGTCATGGTCAGGGGCGAAGCCTGCTCATCGCCCGCAGACTGATCGAACGCGGGGTTCGGTTCGTGCAGGTGTCGCATGCCCCCGTGCAGCCGTGGGACAGTCACGACGACCTGAAGGACAACCACGGTCGGCTTGCCAGGGAGATTGATGGACCCATCGCTGCCCTCATTTCTGACCTGAAGCGGCTCGGCATGTTCGAGGAGACGCTCATCATCTGGGGCGGCGAGTTCGGTCGAACGCCGGTGGTGGAGATGCCGACACCGGGCAGCAACGCAGGAAAGATCAACGGCCGCGATCACAACCACTGGGGGTTCAGCGTGTGGCTGGCCGGCGGTGGGGTGAAGGGCGGCACGGCCTATGGGGCGACCGACGAGTTCGGCTTCAAGGCGGTGGAAAACAAGGTCCACGTGCACGACCTGCATGCCACCATCATGCACCTGCTCGGGTTCGACCACGAGCGGCTGACCTACCGGTACGCCGGCCGGGACTTCCGCCTGACCGATGTGAGTGGGAACGTGGTGAAGGGAGTTCTCGCGTGAGGTCTGCGGTGCAGCCTGCGTTCACCAACCCGCCGGCAGTTTCTCGGGCAACCCCGGCGGCTCGATACCCAGGAGCTTGCAGAGTATCGGCCCGAGGACGAGCGAACTCACCTCCTCGCTCCGCTTGCCCAGTTTCGGTACGCCGGCCCCGACCGCGTACAATGGCACATGTGTATCGTAGGAGTGCGGGCTACCGTGGGTGGTGCCAAGCGACGCGACTCCCATCGGCACACAATACGCTTTTGTCACCACATACACATCTCCGCCGCGTCCCGAATGGTAGCCATACTGACACCGCCGGATCAGCGGGTCGGCCGAAGGCTTCGCCAACAGCTCGGTACGTGTGAATGCCGCCTCTACATGCGAGCGGTTGGCTGCCCACTTGGCCACTGCGGCCGCCACGTCGAGCACTTTCAACCCCTGCGCTTCAATCGCCGCGTGGTTGAGATGAATGTGCGGTAGGTGATACCGTCCGCCGTCGGCGAACCACGCT
>JALOQR010000209.1 GCA_025459365.1 Fimbriiglobus sp. | reverse complement strand
GGCCGACGCAAGACTCCGCCGACACCCACACCCCCGCGTGTGGGTGTTTTCGTTTCACCCCGACCGGTGCCGTGATGCCAGCGCCAACTCACGCGACCCGCCCGCATGCCATCCTCCTCTATCACTACTTCCACCCCGATCCGGTCGTGTCGGCCCGGCAGTTTGCCGACCTGGCGGAGGGGCTGACGGCCCGCGGGTGGGACGTAACCGCCATGCCGGCCGCCCGTGGGTGCCGCGACGAGGGCGAGACCTTTCCCCTGCGCGAGACGTGGGCGGGGGGGCGGGTGGAGCGGGTATGGCGGCCGGGCTGGAAGCAGGCGAAGACTGCTGGCCGACTGCTGAACACGGCCTGGATGCTCGCGGCCTGGGGGTGGCGGGCAATGACCACTCCACGGGTCGCCGCCGAGGTGGTGGTGGTCGGCACCGACCCGCCCCTCGGCGTGCTGGCCGCCCTGCCGTGGCGGTTCTTCCGCACCCGCACGCGGGTGGCCCACTGGTGCCACGACTTGTACCCGGAGGCGGCGGTAGCAGACGGGCTGGTGCGCGGGCCGTCGCTGCCGGTGCGTGTGCTCAAGCGAGTGCTAGCTGCGGCGTACCGGCGGTGTGGCTTGATCGCCGATCTCGGCCCCTGCATGCGGGAGTTGCTCGCCGAGTACAACTCCCCATCGATGGTCGAGACACTCACCCCTTGGGCCCTAGTGGAGCCGTCCGAAGTGTCGGTACCCGACCCGGCCGTGCGGAACGGCCTGTTCGGCGAGGCGAATCTCGGGCTGCTCTACTCGGGCACCTTCGGCCGCGCCCACTCCTACGCCGAGTTCCTCGAACTCGCCCGGTTGCTCCGCGGCCGGGGCGTCGGGTTCTGCTTCGCCGGGCGGGGGAACCGGGCGGACGAACTTCGGGCGGCCGTGACCCCCGCCGACGACAACGTCACGTTCGCCGGGTTCGCCCCCGAGGCGGAACTGGAGAAGCGGCTGACCGCATGTGACCTGCACCTTGTCAGCCTTCGGCCGGAGTGGACGGGCACGGTGGTGCCGTCGAAGTTCTTCGGTGCGCTGGCGGTCGGCCGTGGGGTGGTATTCGCAGGGTCGCCAGATTCGGCCATCGCCCGCTGGATTCAGGAGCACGATGTTGGTTTCGTACTGACACCCGACACGCTGCCCAAAGTCGCCGCCGCACTCTCACAACTTGCCGCTGATCCGGCTGCTCGTCGGGCTTTGCAAGACCGCTGCTTCGCCGTCTACCACGGCCACTTCTCCCGAGAGCGCCAACTCGACCGCTGGGACGCCGCCCTCCGTCGCGTGCTGACTCTGTCCTGAGCCGTTTCAACTTCCTCTCTTGGACACATTGACCCCGGCCGAGTTAGGTACAACAACGTAAATCATGTTGATCCGCTTCTCGACTTCGACGTGTGCTCGCAAGTCCACCGCCTGACCGATTTCCACAATGAACTGATTGCCACCGTCCGGCCTGTCCATCGAACACCATGACACCTACCGATTTGCTCGCCGATCTGGCCACCACCCGCGTTGGGTTGGCTCCGTCGCCCATTCATGGCATCGGGGTATTCGCCCTGGCCGACATCCCCGCAGGCACTCGCGACCTGTTCGCCCCTCCGGCCGACTGGGTGCCGGTGCCCGACGCCGAAGTGGAGAAACTCCCCCCGCACGTTCGCCAACTCGTCCACACCTATTGCCTGTGGGATGCTGGTGTGTACTACCTGCCGCCTCACGGTTTCCGGGTGATGGACGTGGTCATGTACCTCAACCATTCCGACACCCCCAACCTGCGGCAGATAGATGGCGGCGACTACTTCGAGACGCTCCGAGATGTAGCCGCCGGTGAAGAATTGACGGTCGACTACACCACCTTCGCCACCTGATCTGCCATGCCACCCACGCTCGCTGTGCTCCCCGACTTTCCGGCCGAAGGGTGGCCGAGCATGGACTTTTGCGCCGACATGCTTCTCTCAAATCTGCCGGTGGCTGCTCAGGTATGTCCGTCGTTCCGCCAATTCTTCGCTCGCCTGTCCGTGGTGGGAAATTGAACCACCTCGTTCAACGTCGATCGACTCCTCAACCGCTTCATCACTTTTCCCCGGCATGCACAGCGGGTGACCTAGGCATTCGATTTCTTTCACGTCGTTGATCACACCTACGCCCAACTCGTTCATGCCCTGCCGGCTGGGCGAGCAGGGGTGTACTGTCATGATCTCGATGCCTTCCTTTGCGTTCTCGAACCAGCCCGCGATCCTCGACCTTGGTGGTTCCACCGGCACTGGCCGGGGTCGGAGATTCTCAACTCCGTCACGGCGGATGGCTTGTGAAGATCCTCGGATTGGGGCGAACGGCCCTGTCATCGAGCCTCCCGACCATTGACTTCCTTCGCCGGCTCCGGGCGATACTCCGCCGGTTACGGCCTGAAGTGGTTCACTCGAACGGCCTGAATACGCACCTTCTGGCTCGGGCCGTTGTGCCCTCCGGTGTGCCTGTGAGCTGGCACGTGCACGACTTCTACTCGGAACGCCCCCTCATGGCGCAACTGTTGAAGTATGTTCAAAATGGAGTCGCCGGGGCGGTAGCGATCACAGAGGCTGTCAAGCGGGATTTCGAGTCGGTCGTGCCCAGTGTGCCGGTCACTGTTGTGCTGAATGCGGTCGACACCGACCACTTTTCACCAGCCGAGTGCAGTGGTTCGGAACTCGATCGGCTCGCGGGCTTGCCGCCCACGAATTCGGTGCGGGTCGGGCTGGTAGCCACTTATGCCAACTGGAAAGGGCAGGGTGTATTCCTCGAAGCCCTGGCCATGTTGCCGCCGGGGTTGGTGCGGGGATACCTTGTCGGTGGCCCGATCTATACGACGGCTGGATCGCAGTGCTCGCGGGCCGAACTGGAGACCAAGGCCGACCAACTAGGACTCACCCGGCGGATCGGGTTCGTGCCCTTCCAACCAGACCCGAAGGATGTCTACCGTAACCTCGACGTGGTCGTTCATGCCAGCACCCGGCCAGAACCATTCGGGCTGACCATCGCCGAGGCGATGAGCTGCGGGCGGGCCGTGGTGGTGTCGGCTGCGGGAGGTGCGGCGGAACTGTTCACCGACGGCATTGATGCGCTCGGTCACCCACCAGGGGACGTCTCTGCACTGGCAGCAGTACTCACGAAATTGGCGACCGACGCTGACCTGCGGCGACGACTGGGTTTTGCGGCCCGCAAGACGGCCGTTCAACGGTTCGCGGCGGGGCGATTCGCCGGGGAATTCTCCGAATTCCTCGGCCGAATCGTGGCGGAGACGCCTCATTCATCTCGTTCTGCGGCGGCTGTGGCTAGCATAGCGGAATAACTTCTGGTGCATCATGCCCGCCCCCACTCCACCTGCTGCGCGCCGTGGCCTTTTTGCCCGCCTGTGGGACCGCATCCGCACGACCCGGCTGTGGGTGAAATGGACGGTGTCGGCCGTGGTTCTGGGGCTTGTGGCTGGAGGGGCCATTGGGGTGTTGGGCTGGCGGAAACTGGAGCAGCGGCAGCGGGGGGAGCAGACGAGCGAGCAGTGGGCACGCTTCGAGAAGGCGGTCAAGGCGGGCGACGAAGGGGAGATGCGAGCCGCGCTCGACGCTGTCTTCGCACTCTCGGCCGACCCGATTTGCGATCGCTACCGTGAAACGCTGGATACCGGCATCGCCCCGTCCGACGACCCACGGCTATGCCTGTTGAGTACCACTTTGCACGCCCGCCACGGGCGGTGGCCCGATGCCGCCCGCGAAGCGACCAAACGGCTCGTTCTCCATCCGGACGACTGGAATGCCCGGTGCGTGGTGGCCCTGGCGGCGGTATCGGCCGGCGACCTGGCAACCGCCCGAGCCGAGGTTGAGAGACTGCCCGACCCGGCGGACGCCCCTGTCTCCCCGATGGGGTTGGTCCTCGCCTTCGACCTTTTCTGCGCGACCGGCCGCGATACCACTCCCATCCGCCGGTTCGTGAACGATGTGGTAGTGGACGTGCTTGGCTCCGTCGGAGTGGAAAAGGATCCGCCATCGGTGAAGATCGATCTGGTGCAGTGCTACCTGATTGGGTTCGCCGGTCCATCCGGGGAGCCTCTCCCGGTACGCCTCGGGCGTGCAGCGGCGGCGGTTGGCAAGTTGGCCGACGACGCCGCGGCGAGCGATGATCCCGTGCTGCTCACCCGCCTGGGCACGGCTTGCAACCGTCTCTTCACCGCTTACGATCGCTTGCACCGCGGCGGACAGATTACCGAAGAACAGCGGGTAGGATTCGTCCTCGAACACCAGGCCCGTACTACCCGCGTTTGGCAGCGGGTGAAAGAACTGTCCCCAAAGACATCCGCCGCCTACCACGGCCTGGCTCTGGTCGAGCTACGAGCGAGGCGGTCGGACGCTGCCATCACCGAGGTACGAGCCGGGTTGGACGCTTGCGGAAACGCCCCGCCACTGCTCGCCCTGTACTCGATGCTATTGAAATCCACCAATCGAATCACCGACGCTCTCCGCACCCTGGCCACCGCCGCCGACGCCGACCCGAACAACTTGAACCTGCTCCTCTTGCTCGCCGAACTCGCCCTCGACGCACCGCGACGGGACGTGGCCGATGTTGCTCTGCGTCGGGCGGCGGTGATCGCCCCCGCCGACCTGCGGGTGATTCGTATCGATCTGCGGTTAAAACTCGAATCGGGCGACTCTCACGCTGCTCTCCAACGGCTCCGTGATCTGGGCGATGCCGTCATCTTGTCCGAGCCGCTGCTGGCTCGTGTCTATGGTCGCACCCTCACCGATGCCGGGTTGGGGGTACTCCTCCCGGGTTGGCTCAAGAAGGTGGAAGAGAAGGCGGCCGCCACCGGGTCACCGCTCGTACTGGCATCCGCCGTTCGTGGGCTGGCCGACGGTCACTTCGACTCTGAGACTGCTCCCCCGGCGCTGGCCGTAATCGATCGTGCGCTCGCTCGCTGGCCGATCGACGCCGATTGCCTGGTCGCCCGCGCTGCATTCCTGGCCCGCTGGGCCGAGAACGGCCGCCCGCGCTGGGAGCCAGCCCGTACCCGCGAAGCGGCGTTCGCCCTCGAACGCCTGCGAGGTCTGGCTCCGGACGATCCAGTCGCGGCCACCGCCCTTGCTCGTGTCCGGTTGTTCGGATTGAACGAACCCGCCCAGTCGCTCAAGGATGTCGGCCCACTGCTTGACCTCCGCGAGCGAGAGGGGTTGCTCACCGCCGACCAACTCACTCTTCTCGGGGCCGTTCTACTG
This sequence comes from Fimbriiglobus sp., assembly GCA_025459365.1. Classification (GTDB taxonomy): domain Bacteria; phylum Planctomycetota; class Planctomycetia; order Gemmatales; family Gemmataceae; genus JALHQU01. Next base: position 2,870 of record JALOQR010000209.1, on the reverse strand, counting down.
GCCAATGAGAAAATCGAGCCGGCGATGGCGGCCCTGGAGGCGGCCCATAAACTCGCCCCAGACTCGGCAACCACATGCCTCCACCTGGCCCGTGTGTATCACGCCTGCGGCGAAAACATCCGCGGGCGGGAGTTGGTGGCCGCTGCCCGACGTCTCCCCCGCACCCCGCAGGACGACGCCGACCTGCTCGCCCTGCCTGCCACCCTCCGAGAGAATCCGTGACCCGCTTTGCCCTCCCAATACTCCTGTTTGCTGCCCCGATCTTCGCCCAGACGAAGCCCACCACCCCGCCGCCGGAGGTGGAGCAAGCGCTCGAAGCATTGAAGGCGAACAAGGTGACCGAAGCCCTCGACAAACTGGCCAGTGCTGCCAAGACCAACACCCAACTTCCCCCACCCAAGGTTCAACTCGCTCAGTGGCTATTCCAAATGGGGAATGGCCCGGCCGCCCGCACGTTCATTGAGCAGGCTCTGGCCGAAGACCCAAAACACCCGGAGGGGTATCTGCTGAATGCCAACTTTGCCTTCGGGGAGGGGCGGATGACGGATGCTTTCCTCAGCCTACGATTGGCCCTCGACCTGACGGCCGACCCACGCTGGGATGCCGACCAGAAGAAACGGTTCGCTCGTGAAGCTCGTAGCGGTTTGGTGGAGGTCTGCTTCACCCGTGGGGACTTCGCCGCCGCCAAAGAGTATGCCCTGGAGTTACTCAACGCGGACCCGAAAAGCGGAGCCACACGGGCCAGGCTCGCAACAGTCGTATTTCGCCAAGACAAGCCCGCCGAGGCCGAAAAAGAGTACACCCAGGCGTTCGCCGACGATCCTACTCTTGACCCACCGGAACTGCAATTGGCCGGGCAGTGGCAACTCCGGGCCACCAGCGAGGCCGATCCGGCCAAAAAGTCGGCGGCCACCGACAAGACCGAGGAGTGGTTGAAGAAGGCGGTGTCGGCCCATCCGAAGAATCCCAAGCCAGCCCGCGAGTATGGGCTGTGGCTGCTAAGCGCGGGCAAGTTGAACGCCGCCGGTCCGTACATCGATGCCGCTCATGCCCTTGACCCGAACGGCAAGGAAACGGCTGTGGCCAGGGCCGTCTGGCTTTTGAACAAGAAAGACGCTACCGCGGCCGAGCCGATCTTGGAGGGGGTCTACAAGGACTCCCCCGCCGATCTGAATGCACTTTCGCTGCTCTGCCTTTGCCTGTCCGAATCAAGCGACGACAAGAAGAAGAAGCGGGCGGTCGAACTGGCCGATACCTTGGTGCGGCAGAACCCAAAAGGAGCCGCTGGCTATGCGGTTCTCGGCTGGTGTCTCTACAAGGGTGGACGGAAGGATGACGCTGAACGGGCACTGGCGACCGCCCTCAACTCGGGTCAGATCAACTCCGACGCCGCCTACTTCGCCGCTCGCCTGCTGGTCGACAAGCAGAAGTACGAGGACGCTCACAAACTGCTCGTTGGGGCGACTGGCGTGAAGCAAGGGATGTTCATTTACCGGTCGGATGCCGACGCCTTGCTTGCCGAGGTGGCCAAGAAACTGCCGGAAAAGAAGGAAAAGTGAGGAACTGTGAGCCGACCGAATTCAGCCCTTCTTGAGATCCCCCTCCATGACCTCCGACCGCCTCGCTCTCGGGCTGATTGCCGCCGGCTATGCTGGGTTGGGGGCGGCCATCGCCCTTTACTGGCAGGCCGATCCGTCTGCCGCCGATCGGTATCTCGTTCTGGCCGGGGCGGTGTGGGCATTGCTGTCTCGCTGGCGAGAAGCCGTTGGATCACCCTTTCCGTCGCCGCGGATCGGACTGCCCCTCGTTGCACTCGGCGCTCTGCTCTACCCCGTGGGCTGGGCCGGTTACTTTGTGCTCTTCAAGGCACGCAGCGTTCCCTTCTGGCTGATGTGGGTGGCGCTGTCGGCGGCGCTGGCTGGCTGGCTGGTGGCGGTTTACGGTCGGAGGGCAGGTCTGCGGCTCCTATTTCCGCTTTTGTTCGTTGGCTTTGCACTTCCACTGCCTGATTCGGTTCTTCACCCCTTTCGGGAACGGTTACAGGCGGTGACCACCGACGTGTCTGAGTGGCTGTTACGAGCTTGTGGCTACAGTGTCAGTCGGCCATCAGGCGGTTTCGTGCTGGCACTGGCGGGTGGCGACCTCGGGATCGAGGAAGCGTGCAGTGGGGTCAAAGCGCTCACCGCACTCACGGCAGTGGCAGCGTTCTTGGCCTTTCGGCAGCGGTTTGGGCTGCTGCGGGGTGGGTTGCTGGTAGCGGCGGCGGTGCCCGTGGTGGTGGCGGTGAATGTGGCCCGGGTGACGCTCAGCGGGGTGATCCAAGAGGCCGCCGGGCCTGAGTACATCCGCGGTGGTTGGCACGATGCCCTCGGGTTCGCCACCGTGCTTGGCGGGCTGGGGGTGGTACTGCTGGTGACCAAGGTGCTCAGGCCGCGAAGCGAGATGACCGATCCGTCGGTCGCCCCGTTGGCCGTACCCACACCAGCCAGCAGGAACCCCGTGACCCTCCGAACTGCCGGCGTACTGCTCACGCTCTCTCTCGTTGCCACGGCCGTTGTGGTATGGCATAGCCGCACCCGCATTCCCCCGCCGGTGCCCGCCCCGGACCTCGCCGACCTGCCCACCGACATCGGCGGCTGGTCTGAATACAGGCGACTCGACGTGCCCTACCACATCGCCGATATGCTCCAGCCCAACGTCATCCTGCACCGCGAATATCGCAACAACGTCGGACGTTCGGTCACCGTATGGGTCATCTACTGGGAGGCGGTCCACGCCATGCGTGGATACCATCACCCGGACGTTTGCCTGCCAAAAGTCGGTTACCGCGAGACACGCTGCGGGGTGGAGTGGCTCTATCCCACTGGTGG
>JALOQR010000208.1 GCA_025459365.1 Fimbriiglobus sp. | reverse complement strand
CTACAGCTGCCAGCGCGCGCATGCGTTCTGCGACCAGGAGCGGTTCTCACTTGACAAATCCGCAGAATAAAAGATAACAATATCGTGAATTCCGCGACTGCCGACCTACCCCTCCCCGAGGACGCGTCATGACCACCCTCCCGATGTCCTGTAACCAGTGCGAGCAGACGATGGGCGGCACCGGGTGCCACCACAGCCCCGGCATCTGCGGCAAGGACGCCGACGTGCAGAGCCTCCAAGAGACCATCCTGTACGGCCTCAAGGGGATGGCGGCCTACGCCAACCACGCCCGCCGGCTGGGCAAGCACGACGAAGCGGTGTCGGCCTTCATCGAGGAGGCCCTGTTCAGCACCATGACCAACGTCAACTTCGACCTCCCCACCCTGTTCGAGATCGCCATGGAACTCGGGCGGAAGAACTTCCGCGTGATGGAACTGCTCGACCAGGGGCACGTCGAGGCGTTCGGCGACCCGTCCCCGGCGGTCGTCACCGTCGGCACGAAGGCCGGTCCCGGCATCCTGATGACCGGCCACGACCTGGTGGACCTGTCGGACCTGCTCAAGCAGGTCGAAGGGACCGACATCAACGTGTACACGCACGGCGAGATGCTGCCGGCCCACATGTACCCGAAGCTGCGGGAGCACCCGAACCTGGCCGGCCACTACGGCGGGCCGTGGCAGAAGCAGAAGAGCGAGTTCCCGGCGTTCGGCGGGCCGGTCGTCGCCACCACCAACTGCATCCTCATCCCGCACGCGAACTACGCCGACCGCATCTTCACCACCCGGTTCACGGCCGTGCCCGGCGGCACCCGCATCCCCGGCAATGACTTCGCCCCGGTCATCGCCAAGGCCAAGCAGTGCCCGCCGCTGGTCAAGCACACCGCCGGCTCCTTCGAGGTGGGCTACCACCGGCAGGTCTTGCTGAACGCCGCCGGCACCATCGTGGACGCGGTGAAGGCCGGGCAGATCAGCCGCTTCTTCGTCATCGGCGGGTGCGACGGGTACGAGCCGGGCCGCAACTACTTCAGCGACTACGCCGAGGCCACCCCGCCGGACTCGTTCATCCTCACCCTCGGGTGCGGCAAGTTCCGCATCAACAGTCACGAGTACGGCAAGCACCTCGGCCTGCCGCGGCTGATGGACATGGGGCAGTGCAACGACGCCTACGGGGCCATCGCCGTGGCCGTCGCCCTGGCCAAGGCGTTCAACTGCGGCGTCAACGACCTGCCACTGACGATGGTCATCTCGTGGTTCGAGCAGAAGGCGGTGGCCGTGCTGCTCACCCTTCTGTCCCTCGGCGTCAAGGGGATCAACCTGGGGCCGAACCCGCCGGCGTTCATCACCCCGAACGTGTTCAAGATCTTGCAGGACAAGTTCGACCTGCGGATCATTGGGAAGGACGCGAAGCAGGACCTGGCCCGAGTTCTCCAGCCGGCCTGACCGCCTTCACCCGACCCGAGGATGCCATGCCGACCCTCCCGAAGCCGCCGGACACGTTCGTCGAGTTCATCACCCGCTTCCCCGACCTCGGGCGGGCGTGGGAGGCGGCCCGGCAGGCCGAGCGGGCCGGCCCGCTGGACGAGAAGGCGTGCCGGCTGGTGAAGCTGGCGGTGGCGATCGGCGGGCGGTCAGAAGGGGCCGTCCACTCGGCCGCCCGGAAGGCCATCGCCGCCGGGGTGTCCGCCGCCGAGATCGAGCAGGTGATCGCCCTGGCCGCGTCCACGGTCGGCTTCCCGCGGGCGGTCGCCGCGTACACCTGGGTCCGCGAGGTGATGTCCCCGTCGGCCCCACCGATCCAGCCAGGCGGCTGACGGCTGTCACTCTTCTTCGAGGATTCACCATGAGCCGGAGTGCGAACTGGATTGCGACCGCCTTCGCCCTGGTCGCTCTGCCGGGCGGACTTGCCGCGGCCGACCTCGACGCCCCGCCGATCCGGTACGCCACGGCGGACACGGACAACGCCGTCAGCAAACTGCAAGCCGGACTGAAGGCGAAGACGACCGCCCTGAAGCCGGACGACGAGTTCGGCTATCTGAAGGCGGTCCTCCAGGCGTTCGACGTGCCCGAGTCGTCACAGGTGCTGGTGTTCTCGAAGACCAGTCTCCAACGGAGCCGGATCGGGCCGAAGACGCCGCGGGCCATCTACTTCAACGACGAGGTGACGGTTGGGTTCTGCCGCGGTGGGGACGTGGTCGAGGTGGCCGCGGCCGACCCGAACCTGGGGACGGTGTTCTACACCCTCGACCAGGACTCCTCGAAGGCCCCGCGGTTCACCCGCCAGACGGAGAGTTGCCTGATCTGCCACGGGTCGTCCCGGAACCAGGGCTTTCCCGGCCACCTGGTGCGGTCGGTGGCCGCCGACGGCAAGGGCGAGTTGGTCCTCTCCCGCGGGAGCAAGGCGGTCGATCACTCCACGCCGTTCGAGGACCGCTGGGGCGGGTGGTACGTGACGGGCACGAGCGGGAAGCAGACGCACCAGGGGAACCAGATCGTCGGCGGGTGGACCTGGGCGGAGAAGGACCGACAGCCGGCGAGCGAGAACGTGACCGACCTGAAGCCGTACTTCACGGCGGCCAACTACCTCACCCCGCACAGCGACCTCGTCGCCCTGATGGTGCTCGAACACCAGGGGGAGGCCCAGAACCGCCTGACCCGGGCCGCGTTCCAGACCCGCCTCGCCCTGCACGAGCAGGCCGAGCTGAACAAGGCGTTCAAGGAGCCGCCCGGCACCCGCAGCGAGGGGATCACCAAACGCATCCACTGGGCGTGCGAGCCGGTAGTTCAGTACCTGCTGTTCGGCGACGAGGCGAAACTGACGGACCCGGTGGCCGGTACGTCCGACTTCGCCAAGGAGTTTGCCGCCCGCGGGCCGTTCGACGCCAAGAAGCGGTCGCTCCGCGAGTTCGACCTCAAGTCGCGGATGTTCAAGTACCCGCTCAGTTTCGTCATCTACTCCCGGCAGTTCGACGGCCTCCCGGCCGAGGCGAGGGAGCGAATCTATCTGCGGTTGTGGGAGGTGCTGACCGGCAAGGACACGTCGAAGGAGTTCGCCCACCTGTCGAAAGAAGACCGAGCGGCGGTGTTGGACATCGTGCGGGACACCAAGTCTGGACTGCCGGAGTACTGGAAAAAGTGACCCGCAGAGCAGTGTCCAGCCCAACGGCTGTCTGCCGCCGCACGTCGGCGAGCCCCGGCTTTTTCCACCACACGAATTCACTGTGCCAGCCGAGTCCCAACCGTGGGACACTCCGTGTGAGCTTCTGCCGGTTGTGGCGAGTACGCCGATCCTCCTGAATCGACCTTCCGCGAGGCCGATTCCGGGTACGGGCAATTGAGAAGCGGACGACGGTGCCGGCCGATAGATCTCGCAGAGCCTGGCCAGACACCGACAAGTTCTGGCCGCCGTCCTGCCTCGGAGTGACACGGATGTCACGACTCGCCCGATTCCTGGCCAGCGTCGGCTTGACAGTGGCGGCCACAGCCTCCGCTCAGCCTCCGGTCCCACCACCCGTGCCCGCGGCAACACTCTCGCACACGGGTGTGCCGGCACCTGTCATCCCCCTCGACACCGCCGCCCCACCGCCGCAAGCGGTGGCGACCGAGGAACCGGCCACCTGCCCGGCGTGCACTGAGTCGAACGTTGACTGGAAAAAGGTCCCCCGCGTTCGGCCGTTCCCGCGGCCGGGCAATTTCCCGGTACTGCCCACCGGCCCCGGCTATTACTCGGTGCTCGACCTGTTCCGCGGGTGCGAGGCGAAGGCCCCGCCCAAACACCCGTACCCGCGATTCGGCCTCATCCAGCCGTCGTTCTTCGACGTGGACAACTTCGCGTACCTGGACGACCCGAAGAACACCGAACTCGACCTCTTCGACCCGCTCAAGCGGATTCGTGTGGGCGACGACTGGCTGTTCACCACCGGCGGCGACTACCGCTTGCGATATCAGAACGAGTACAACTCGCGGTTGACGCAGGCGAACAACGACTACCTGCTGAACCGGACGCGGGTGTACGGCGACCTGTGGTTCCGCGACGACTTCCGCCTGTTCGCCGAGGGCATGTTTGCCGCGTCCGGGTACGAAAACCTCCGCCCGCTGGCCATCGACGAGAACCACGCCGACTTCCAGAACCTGTTCCTCGACGCCAAGCTGTTGACGTTGGGCGACGCCCCGGTGTACGCCCGCCTCGGCCGTCAAGAGTTACTGTTTGGCTCGCAGCGGCTCGTCTCCCCGCTCGACTGGGCGAACACCCGCCGCACCTTTCAGGGGGCACGCCTGTTCCGCACCACCGAGAAGACGGACGTGGACCTGTTCTGGGTGCAGCCGGTGGTGCCGAACGCCGGCCGCCTGGACTCGGTGGACAACAACCAGAACTTCGCCGGGGCGTGGGTGACGCACCGCTTCGACAAGCAGCACGCCATCGACGCCTACTACCTGATGCTCGACAACACCAACCGCACGGTGCAGCAGGGGCTGACGCGGGCACCGTTCACCCGGCACACGTTCGGCGGGCGGCTGGCCGGTCAGGGGGTGGGGGGCAGCGAGAACCTGCTGTACGACCTGGAAGGGGCGATGCAGCTCGGCACCGAGGACCGCCGCAATGTGGTGGCGGGCATGGCCACGGCCGGCCTCGGCTACCACATGAAAGGGGTGCCGTGGAACCCCACCATCTGGGGGTACTACGACTACGCGAGCGGCGGCACGGGCGGCACGGTGAACACGTTCAACCAGCTCTTCCCGTTCGGCCACTACTACCTGGGGTGGATCGACCAGGTGGGCCGGCAGAACGTGCACGACGTGAACGTCCACCTGTACCTGTACCCGGCCAAGTGGCTGACCGTGTGGGTGCAGGGGCACAGCTTCTACCTGGCGAACCGCCGGGACGCCCTGTACAACGCGGCCGGCAACGCCGTCCGCCGCGACCCGACCGGCCGGGCCGGGGCGGAGATCGGGCAGGAGGTGGACGTGGTGCTCAACTTCCACGCGAGCAAGCACGCCGACGTGCTGGTCGGGTACTCGCACCTGTTCGGCGGGGACTTCCTGCGGAACACCGCCGGGCCGAACGCGGCCGCCAACGCCGGCCAGTTCTTCATCCAGACGAGCTACCGCTGGTGACGGCCGGGAGGGTCGAACCGGGCGACGACGAGTGTTACGTTGTCCTCGCCGCCGTTCCGGTTCGCCTCGTCGATCAACCGGCGGCACGCCGCTTCCGGGTCGGCTTCCGCGGCCAGTGCCGCCGCGATCGCCTCGTCCGGCACCATGTCCGTCAGGCCGTCGGTACACAGCACCAGCCCGTCACCGGGGTGCAGGTCGAGCAGGTGGACCTCGGCCCGGACGCCCTGTTCCGATCCGCCGAGCAGGTTGGTGACGACGTGCCGCCACGGGTGGCGGTCTTTCTCGCTCGGGGAGATCAGCCCGGACCGGGCCATGTCGGCGGCGAACGTGTGATCGGTCGTCAGTTGCCGAAGCGTGCCGCCGGTGAAAAGGTAACCGCGACTGTCGCCGGCGTGGGCCACGAACAACCGCCGGCCGGAAGTGATCGCCAGCGTCAGCGTCGTCCCCATGCCCCGCCACTCGGGGTGCTTTCCCACCTCCTCGAACAGCCGGGCGTCGGCCGCACGCAGGGCGGCTTGCAACTCCCTCAGGGCGTCGTGCCCGTCGGCGGACGGGGCGGCGAGCCGGCGGAAGGTGTTCAGCAGGAACTGCTCGACGGAGTCGGTGCCGAGGCGGCTGGCCACCTCCCCGGCGGCGTGCCCGCCCACCCCGTCGGCCACCATGAACACGTGGCCGCGGTGACGGCTGTGGGTCTCGTCCGGCTGCGGCACGTTGGTGTGGCGGACGATCAGCGTGCGGGCCAGTTCGCCCACCACGAACACGTCCTCGTTGTTCGCCCGCACCCGGCCGGGGTGACTGAGCCCGAAACTCCTCACGGCCAGCGGGGATGCGGGTGCGGTGCTCACGGGGCCACTCCTCCCACGCGGGTCAGGCTTTCGGCAGGAGGTCGAGCGACCGCTTGCCCCCCTTCGCCGGCTGGGCGGGGGGAGCCGCGGGCGGGGTCCAGCCGACGAACCGGGCGAACGTGCTGGTTTTCAGGAACGCCACCATCTGCTCGCGGATTTTCAGCATGTCGAAGTGCAGCGGGCAGTGCGGGCCGGTGCCACAGTACTCCGGGCCGAACGGGCAACTGACGTTCTGGTCCAGCCGCTCGAACAGGGCCACCACGTCGTACAGCGTCACCCCCTCCGGCGGGCGGGCCAGCCAGTACCCGCCGCCGGGGCCGGGCGAGCCGTTCACGATACCCGCCTGCGACAGGATGGTGAGCACCTTGGCCACCACCGGCTGCGGCAGGTGTCGGTTCTCGGCGATGTCGGCCGAGTTCAGCTTCACCCGCTTGGCCGGGTCGAACACCTCGGCCAGCCGGCTGACGGCGGCGATGGCGGTCTGGGCGGTCTTGCCGTAGGGCGTCATGGGGCACTCGCGGCCGGCGGGGTCGATTCCGGTGTTGCGGACATTTTATTCGTGAACACCGCCACGCTCACCTTCAGCATGGCGGTGAGCAGCAGCAGGCCGAACGCCCAGATGCCGGCCGTCACCTTCCACTCGGTCAGGCTCGGGGCGTACTCGACCACCTCGTGAAGGGTGGACGGGATGAAGCCGGGGATGATGAGCCCCATTCCTTTCTCGATCCAGATGCCGACGATCACCATCCCGCAGGCGACGACCCGCGTCCACCCGCGTTCCAGGGCGGCCGGCGTGAAGAACAGGCCGGTGCCCGCGAGGTTGAGGGCGATGGCGGACCAGATCCACGGCACCAGCCCGTTCTTCCCGTGGTCGCCGAAGAACAGGTACTTCGCCGCCGCCGCGTGCCCGCCGCCCGTGTAGAAGAGGGTGAACAGCTCGGAGGCCAGCATGAGCAGGTTGACCACCGCCGCGACCCGGATGATCTGCACCAGCAGCCGGGCCGGGCCGGGGTTCATCGGCAGGTCGGTCCCGACCCGGACCGCCCGCAGCACGAGCAGGATGAACGCCGGGCCGGACACGAACGCACTGGCCAGGAACCTGGGGGCCAGCAGGGCCGTGTTCCAGAACGGCCGCCCGCCCAGCCCGCAGTACAGGAACGCCGTGACGGTGTGGATGCTGATCGCCCACACGATGGACAGCAGCACGAACGGCACGTACCACTTCGGGTTCGGCGTCCGCCCGCGGAACCGGGTGTACAGCAGGTAGCCGACCACGTGCAGGTTGATGAGCAGGTAGCCGTTCAGGACGATGATGTCCCACGTGAGCATGGACACCGGCCAGTTGAACTTGCCGATGCCGGGCATGAGGTGCCAGAAGCGGTCCGGCCGGCCGAGGTCCACGACCACGCTGAGCGTGCTCATGACGATGGCGGCGATGGCCAGCACCTCGCCGACGATCACCACCTCGTGCATGTCGTGGTCGTGGTACAGGTAGGCCGGGATCACCATCATCACCCCGCCGGCGGCCAGCCCGACGCAGAACGTGAAGTTGGCGATGTACAGCCCCCAGCTCACGTGGTCGGACATGTTCGTGCGGGCCATGCCGTCCCGCACCTGCACCGCCCAGGCGTTCGCCCCGACCAGGGCGACGGCCGTGAGCACCAGCATCCAGGCGTAGAACAGCCACCCGCCGTCGGTGGCCACGCGGGACGCCTGCCTCAGAAACCGGAAGTATCCGACGGCCTCCTGTTTCGCGGTCATCGTTCGGCTCCGGTCACTTGTCGAAGAAGTAGTAGAACCGCGGCTTCGTCCCCAGTTCCTCTTTCAGCACGAACACCCGCTTGTTCTCCAGCACCCAGCGGATCTCGCTCTCGGGGTCGAGCACGTTGCCGAACACGCGGGCCCCGGTCGGGCACGCCTCCAGGCAGGCCGGCAGTCGCCCCTCGCGGGTGCGGTGCAGGCAGAACGTGCACTTCTCCATCACCCCCTGAGGGCGGACGCGGGTGCTCAGGTAGCTCTGGTTCGGGTTCACTTCGGCGGCGGGGACTTGCGGCTTCTCCCAGTTGAACCGGCGGGCGTGGTACGGGCAGGCGGCCTCGCAGTACCGGCAGCCGATGCACCAGTTGTAATCCACCACCACGATGCCGTCCGCCTCCTGCCACGTCGCC
>JALOQR010000207.1 GCA_025459365.1 Fimbriiglobus sp. | reverse complement strand
GTCAGGTCGATCCGCACGATTCCGAACTGTACGACCCGCCCGCTGTCTCGCAGTTCGAGCAGGATTTTGCGGGCGTACTCGTCGCCGTTGTGGGTCGCTTCCAGCACCCGCACGTTCACCGGCCCGCCGTAGTACTGCTCGACTGTCACCGTCATGTGATGGGTGTGCACGAGCAGCGAACGGTACGGCTCGGGCACCTCGTCGGCGGAGACCGGTGTACAGTCGGGGCGGTCGGCGGAACCGGGGAACAGGGCGTACAGCGTTTCGGCGGTCGGGGCGGGGATCACCGCGGTCGTCCTCGGCGGAAGTGTGTGTCCGGCGGGGTGGGCGGTGTCAGTGTGAGCCACGGGGGTGCGAACGGCCACTGTTTCCCCTTGCAACCGAGAGTCGGGCGTGGTGTGCTAACCATGCCAAGCCCCGCCATCCCCCATCTTGTTGACACGGACCCTCCCATGCTTCATCGCGTTCTCACCACGATCGCTCTGCTCGCCGCACTGCCAGCATTCGCCCAGGAACCGAAGCCGCAGCCGAAGGAAGGCGCCAGCCCGGAACATATCAAGGAGTTGGGCTTCGACCCCTACGATCAGAGCGGGGTGAAGCTGGAAGAACAGCCGCCCACAGATTTTCAGGGGAAGAAGGTCGTGCTGGTGGCCGGCACCAAGAGCCACGGCCCCGGCGACCATGAGTTTTTCGCTGGCACTGCTGTTCTTTGCAATCTGCTCCGGCAGAACGGCATCTGGCCCGTGATGGTGCGAGACGGATGGCCGAAGAACGAAAAAGTCTTCGACGGGGCGGCGAGCATCGTGTTCTACGCCGACGGCCGCGGTGGGCACCCAGCCGTGCAGAAGGAGCGGCTCAAACTGCTCCAGGGGTACATCGAGAAAGGCACCGGGTGGGTGAACCTGCACTTCGCGGTCGACTACGAGCCGAAGCACGGCGACACGGTCGTGAGTTGGATGGGTGGGTACTACGATCCCCGCACCTCCACTAATCCGCACTGGGATGCAACGATTCGCGAACTCCCCAAGCACCCGATCGCCAGCGGGGTGAAGCCGTTCACGCTGCGAGACGAGTGGTACTACAACATGCACTGGCTCGGCGACACCCCCGAAGTGAAGGATGTAAAGGGTCTCACACCAATCCTTCAGGCGGTACCGCCGGACAACACTCGCGGCACGGCGGATGCCAAGAAGTACCTCGGGCGGCTGGAAACGATGGCCTGGGCCTACGAGCGGAAGGGCGGCGGGCGGGCATTCGGGTTCACCGGCGGGCACACCCACGCCAACTGGGGGAGCGAACCGTTCCGCCGCGTGGTGACGAATGCCGTTCTGTGGACGGCCCACGCGGAGGTGCCCGAGGGCGGGGCGAAGGTGGACTTCAACCCGATCGACCTGAACCGCAACCTCGACAAGAAAGGCAAGCCGTTCGTGAAGATCGTTCCCCCTGCCCAGAAATAACACTTTGCCGTATGCCATCGGGCAGGCGACAGCCGGGTGACACAGATCCCCCAGTCGTCGCCTGCCCGGTTCCATTACGCTGGCCCCCCGCGTGTCGTACAACACCGGCATGGCCGTGAACCTCGCCCAGATTCCGCAACTCGCTCGCAACGGCAACCGGCTCGCCGAGATCGCCGGCGTACTCGCCAAGTATGGGCTGGCCGACTGGATCGCCCGGCTGGACGTGCGGTTCCTCAATCGCCTGATGCGGACAACTCCGATCCGCCCGATCACCGACGCCGCCCCCGAGGCCCGCGTTCGCCTCGCCCTCACCGAACTCGGCACCACGTTCATCAAGCTCGGCCAGATGCTCTCCACCCGCCGTGACCTGGTCGGTCCGGCCCAGGCCGACGAACTCAGCAAGCTCCAGAGTAACGCCCCGGCCGACCCGTTCCTGGTCACGAAGGCCACCGTCGAGGCGGAACTGAAGAAGCCGCTTGCCGAGTTGTTCGCCACCTTCGAGGAGGCCCCGCTGGCGTCGGCGTCGATCGGTCAGGTCCACCGGGCCACGCTTCATGACGGTCGGGCAGTGGTGGTGAAGGTGCAGCACCCGAACATCGGCCCGCGGATCGACAGCGACCTATCCATCCTCACCGCACTGGCCGACGTGGCGGAGAAGTACCTGGCCGAGGTGCGGCCGTACAAGCCGACGGCTGTGGTGGCTGAGTTCGGTAAACTGCTCTCACGCGAGCTCGACTTCCGCCGCGAGTTGCGGCACCTGCAGGTGTTCGCCCGCAACTTCGCCACCGACGACACGGTCAAGTTCCCCGTCCCGGTGCCGTCGCACTCCACTGCCCGCGTGCTGACGATGGAACGGCTCGACGGGGTGCCGCTGTCCGCCCAACTGCCGGCCGAGGTGGAGCCGGCGGTGCGGGGCGAACTGGCCCGCCGCGGCGCCCGCGTGTTCCTTGACATGATCTTCCGCGACGGCTTCTTCCACGCCGACCCGCACCCCGGCAACGTGCTCATCCTGCCCGGCGGAGTGATCGGCCTGCTCGACGCCGGTATGGTCGGGCGGGTGGACGACGCCCTGCGGGCGAACATCGAGCGGGGCATGATCGCGGTGATGACCCGGGACGCGGTCGCCCTGACCGACCTGGTGATGACCGTCGGACAGGTCCCGCCCGACCTCGACGCGGCCGCACTACAAGCGGAAGTGGCCGACCAACTCACCTTCTACTGGGGCATGCCGCTCGACCAGTTCGAACTGAGCGTGGCGCTCGACGAACTGACCGAGGCGGTGCGGCGGTTCCACATTGTCATGCCGCCGGGGGTGAGCCTGCTGGCCAAGGTGCTGGTGATGCTGGAGGGGACGGGCCGGCTGCTCGATCCGGCGTTCAACCTGACCACCGTGCTGGAGCAGTACCGCGGGCGGTTCACCCGCCGGCGGTTGTCCCCCAAGCGGATGATGCAGAAGGTGATGAGTGGGGTGCGGGACTGGGAGGAGGTGCTCGGGTCGTTGCCGCGGATGGTGCGGGACGTGATGCGGTTCGCCCGCGAGCAGAAGTTCGCCGTGCAACTGCAGCACCAGCACCTCGACCCATCGGTCAACCGGCTGGTGTTCGGCCTTCTGACGAGCGCGCTGTTCGTCGGGTCGGCGCTGCTGTGGGCGAACAAGGCACCGCCGCTGCTCTGGGACATCAGCGTGGTCGGGGCGATCGGGGTGGCCGTCAGTGCGGTGCTCGGCTCACGGCTGCTGTGGGCCATCCAGAAGAGCGGCAAGCTGGAGGAGTGACACGATCCAGTGGGCTCACGTCACGCCGTTCGTCATCCGCCCTACAACACCCCTCATGACCACCCCCGCCCCAGGTTCCGGACTCGCCCGCCGACTGCTCGCCGTGGTGGTCGTCGGCGTGGTGGTGGCCGGCGTCTCGTACCTCACGGCGTTCTACTTCCTCCGCGGCAGCTTCGTGTACATGAGCGGCCGCTGGATGACCCACACGAACCTGCAACTGCTGGCCAGGTCCGTCGTAGAAGAACGCGAGCTGACCGGAAGGTACCCTACCGCCCTGACCGACATCGACGGGATCAAAGGCGCCTTCAAGCACGACGACGCCGGGCAACCCATTGACTACTGGAAGAACCCGATCCAGTACGCCGCTACTGCGGATGGCTTCACGCTGTTCTCCTTCGGGGCCGACGGTCAGCCGGGCGGCGAAGGCGACAACGAAGACGTCTTTCACGACCACCCGCTGACGCTGCCGTCGCTGTACCGCTTCACCTTCGAACTGCCGACGCTCCCACTCCGCTGGGTGAGCCTGCTCACCGGCCTCGGGGCGGCGGTCATCGTGTTCCGGACGCAGACCGGCGGGCGGGCTTTGATCTTTCAGGCGGTGGTGACGACCCTCGGGGCGTTGTTCATCGCCTTCATGTTGAGCGTGGTTCACATCCCGTCGGGGCACTGACCCGTGCCGTTCCGCTACTTGCGAGATCCGCTCTTCCTCGCCTGTGTCGGCGTTTACCTCGTCAACCGGCTGGTGCTGAAGCGGGTTTGGGAGATGGGGTTCTTCCACGAGTCGCTGAACGACCTGATCTGCCTGCCGTTCTGGGTGCCGGTGATGCTGTGGGTGATGCGAAAGGTGAAGCTGCGGCGGCACGACGGCCCGCCGGAGGTGATGGAGGTGGTCATCCCGCTGGTGGTGTGGGCGTGGGTGTTCGAGGTGATCCTGCCGGCAACCGACTGGTTCGGCCGGTACTGCGTGGCCGACGAGCGGGACATCCTCTGGTACGCCGTCGGTGCGGCCGGCGGGTGGGCATGGTGGCGGTGGTGGTACGGTGAGGAGCAGGCGAACGGCGTGGCGTGAGTCCGGCGGTGCTGGAAACACAGGGGCGGACTCCCGTCGCACCGTTCGCCAGTTACTCGAACCGGATGAGCAAATCCCCGCCGTCGACCTGCGACCCCGCCGGGGTCAGCACCTCGGCCACCTTGCCGGCGGCTGGGGCGTAGATGATGCTCTCCATCTTCATCGCCTCCAGCGTCGCCAACTTCTGACCCGCCGCTACCTCCTCTCCCTTGGCCACCGCCACTGCCACCACCGCGCCGGGCATCGGGGCCGCGACGTGCTTCGGGTTGCCCGCCTCCGCCTTCTGCCGGGCCGTGCTCACCGCCCCCAGCGACTTGTCCACCACCATCACCTCCCGGGGCTGGCCGTTCAGCTCGAAGAACACCTGCCGTCGGCCGTCGTCGTGCGGGTCGCCCACCGCCAGGAATTTCACGATGAGCGTCTTCCCCGGCTCGATATCGATGTTCACCTCCTCGCCTGGTTGTAGGCCGAAGAAGAACACCGGGGTGGGGAGCACGCTCACGTCCGAGAACTTCGCCTGGTGGTCGGCGAAGTCGGCGAACACTTTGGGGTAGAGCAGGTGGCTGAGCACGTCGGTGTCGGCCGGCTTGCGGCCGAGTTTCGGGGCGATCTGCTGCCGGGCCTTCTCGAAGTCGGCCGGCGGGAGGGTGGCGCCGGGGCGGTCGGTGAGCGGGGTGCGGCCGCGGAGGATGCGCTTCTGCAACTCGGCTGGGAACCCGCCCGGCGGCTGGCCGAGTTTGCCCTCGAAGAATTCGACCACCGACTCGGGGAAAGCCAGCTCACGAGCAGAGTCCGTCACGTCGGCGGTGCTCAGGTTGTTGGCCAGCATGAATAGTGTCATGTCGCCGACTACCTTGCTCGTCGGCGTCACCTTCACGATGTCGCCGAACAGCCTGTTCACCTCGGCATACTTCCGGCCAACCTCGCCCCATCGGTCGCCCAGGCCGAGCGATTTCGCCTGCACGAACAGGTTCGCGTACTGCCCGCCGGGCATCTCGTGCAGGTACACCTCAGCGCTGCTGGCGAGTTGACCCGTCTCGAACGGGGCGTAAAAGGTCCGCACCTTGTCCCAGTAGTTGGCCGTCTCTTGCAGGCTGTCGAAGTCGAGGCCGGTGTCGCGGTCAGTGAACCGCATCGCCTCCACCAGGGCGTTCAGGCTCGGCTGGGCGGTGATGCCGCTCATCGGGGCGAACGCACAGTCGACGATATCTACGCCCTCGTCCGCCGCGAGCAGGTAGGCGGCGAGTTGCCCGCCGGCGGTGTCGTGGGTGTGGAAGTGGATGGGGACGTCGATCTCCTGCCGTAGCGCCCGCACGAGGACTTTGGCCGCCGGCGGCTTGAGCAACCCGGCCATGTCCTTGATGGCCAGGAAGTGCGTGCCGCGTTTCACCAACTCCTTCGCCAACTCCACGAAGTACTTCAGCGTGTACTTGTCCCGCTTCGGGTCGAGGATGTCGCCGGTGTAGCAGACCGCCGCCTCGCAGATGGCGTCGGTCTTTCGCACGGCGTCGATGGCGAGTGTCAGGTTCGGCAGCCAGTTGTTCGCGTCGAAGATGCGGAACACGTCCATGCCGTTGGCCGCCGCTTCCTTCACGAAGCCGTACACCACGTTGTCCGGGTAGTTGGTGTACCCGACCGCGCTCGCGCTCCGCAGGAGCATTTGGAAGAGGATGTTCGGCACCCGCTGCCGCAGTTCGCTCAGCCGCTCCCACGGGTCTTCCTTCAGGAACCGCATGGCTGTGTCGAACGTCGCCCCGCCCCAGTTCTCCAGGCTGAACAACCCGGCGTGGTGCTCGGCGTACCGCGGGGCGATGTGCAGCAGGTCGTAGGTCCGCATCCGCGTGGCGAGCAGGCTCTGGTGGGCGTCTCGCATCGTCGTGTCGGTGACGAACAGCCGCTTCTGTTCCCTCACCCATTTCGCAAAGCCGTCGGCCCCGAGCCGTCTGAAGATGTCCCGCGTCCCTTCCGGCCGCTGGTGCTCCTTGCCGTCAAGCCAGTTGGTGGGCGTTTCGCCGGTGCCCACGTCCGGCCGGGCCTTGCCCTTCACCTCCGGGTTGCCGTTGACGATCACGTCGGCGAGGTAGCTCAGCAGTTTGGTGGCGCGGTCCTGCCGGCTGGTCGGCTTGAACAGTTCCGGCGTCTCATCGAGAAACCGCGTGGTCACGTCGCCAGCCAGGAACTCGGGGTGCAGGATGAGGTTCAGCAGGAACGGGATGTTGGTCTTCACCCCGCGGATGCGGAATTCTTGCAGGCTACGCTCCATCTTGCGGGCAGCATCGACAAACCGTAGCCCGCTCGCCGTCACCTTGACCAACATGCTGTCATAGAAGGGGGTGATGACCGCCCCGTTGAAGGCGGTGCCTGCGTCCAGCCGGATTCCCGGCCCGCCCGAACTACGGTACGCGCTCAGCCGGCCATAGTCCGGGGCGAACCCGTTGGCCGGGTCTTCGGTCGTCACCCGGCACTGGATGGCGTACCCGTTGGTGCGGATGGCCGACTGGTCACCGAGCATGATCTCGGGGTGCGAGAGCGGGTGCCCCTGGGCGATGAGCAGTTGGGTGCGGACGATGTCGTACCCCGTGACGACTTCGGTCACGGTGTGCTCGACCTGGATCCGCGGGTTCACCTCGATGAAGTAGAATTGCTTGCTGTCGGTGTCGTAGAGGAACTCGACGGTGCCAGCGTTGTCGATGCCGACCGCCTTGCCGACCGCGAGGGCGGCATCCAGAATTCCCTGCCGCACGTCGGCCGGCAGGTTCGGGGCGGGGGCCAGTTCCACCACCTTCTGGTGCCGCCGCTGGATGCTGCAATCGCGCTCGAACAGGTGGACCAGGTTCCCGTGCTTGTCGCCGAGGAGTTGTACCTCGATGTGCTTCGCCTTCCGCACGAACTTCTCGAGGAACACATCCGGGATGCCGAACGCCTGACCCGCTTCGCGTTGGGCGGAAGTCACCGCGTCCACCAACTTGTCTTCGCTCTCCACCACCCGCATGCCGCGGCCGCCGCCGCCCATCGCCGCCTTCACCATGACGGGGTAGCCGAGCTTGGCCGCGAGTTGCTTCGCCTCATCGACCGACGACACCGGTTTGTCGGTACCGCTCAGGATGGGCACGTTGGCCTTCTGGGCGATGCCACGGGCCGTCACTTTGTCGCCGAGCGAATCGAGGATTTCGGGCCGCGGACCGACGAAGGTGATACCAGCCTGCTCGCAGGCGCGGGCAAACGCGGCGTTCTCGGAGAGGAAGCCGTAGCCGGGGTGGATGGCGTCCACGCCGATCTGTTTGGCCAGCCCGACGATGCCGGGGATGTCGAGGTACGAGCGGATCGGCTCGCCCTGTTTGCCCACCTTGTACGCTTCGTCGGCCTTGAACCGGTGCAGGGCAAAACGGTCTTCGTGGCTGAAGACGGCCACCGTGCGGATGCCCAACTCATGGGCCGAGCGGAACACGCGGATGGCGATTTCCGAGCGGTTGGCGACGAGCAGTTTGGTGAACTGGCGGACAGCGACCGGCATCGCGGCGAACCCTCGGCGGCGGAGTGAGCCGAGGGGATGATAGGGAAATGGCCTCCAGTTAGCCGCGAGGCCCCGCCGAGCGTGTTCGCACTCGGCGGGGCCTCGCGGCTAACTGGAGTGGGGCGGTCGTCACTTCGTGACGACGGCGCTCACCGGGAGGATAACTTCCGGCTGGTCCTTGTTGTCGGTCTTGATCTTCACGTCTTTCTTGAGCGAGCCGGCGGCACCAGCCTTCACGTCCACCTTCAGGGTGTGCTGCAGGCGGGCGCCTTCGGTCTTGGTGGTCACGCTCACCCCGCCGTCGGCCCCGGTCACCTCCAGCACCTTGAACGGCTCCTT
>JALOQR010000206.1 GCA_025459365.1 Fimbriiglobus sp. | reverse complement strand
TGCCGGGTGGGGGCTGGCCGTTTGGGGTCCGAGACCGTCGCGGCCACCTCCGCCAACGCCCCCTCGTCGCCGAACGCAACGGCCACTTCCAACGCCGTCTCCCGCACGTCCGCCGCCTCGCTCTTGCGGAGCAAGGCGTACAACTCGCCCCACCCCTTCGGGGCGTCGGCCGTCCGCTTCCCTTTCAGCCACTCCTTCGCCCCGGCCAGGAACGCCCGCTGGAAGTTCGCCTCCCGGCTCCCGCGGTAGCTTTCGATGAGCGTGGCGAGGGCTTCGGGGGTGCCGGCCGCCGCCACACGGCGGGCCGTCTGCGGGTGGACCGGGGTGTGCGAGAACATCGCGCCGGCCATGTTCAGGGCGAGCTTGGGGTCTTCCGCCGCCACCCCTTCGATGCCGTACCACCATAGCGCCTCCAGCAGCGGGTCCGGCCCCTTCCACATGCTGGCCACGAACATCGACTTGCCGAGCCAGTCCCACCGCTCTTTCGTCGGCGGGACGAGCCGGAGATTGAACGAGGCGAGGGCGCGGGCGAGTGGGGGTTCGTCCGTGGTCGGCCGCTTCGGCCCCTCTTCGAACGACAGGCGGGACTTCATGCCAGCGAGGAGGTCTTCGCGGAGTTTCTGTTGCCCTGCGGTCGGGGCGAAGGCGATCAGCTCCCCGCCGAGGGTGACGGCCCACGCCGCCAGGTGCGAGTCCAACTGGGTGGCGAGGTGCTTGCGGCAGTCGGGCACGGTCAGCCCGCCGGCGGCATGCAGTGCCCACAACGCCCGAAGGCGTTTGCTGGTGACCTTCTCGTCGGCCACGATCTTCGTGAGTGCTTCGACCACCTCCGCAGCCGCTTTCTTGTCCCCATACCGCTCCTGCAAAATCCGTCTCGCGTGCCGCACCATCCATTCGTTGTCGCTGGTTTGCAGCTTCACCAACTCGGCGTCGCTCAGCTTTTGCAAATCCAGCCCCTTCACCGGCTTGGTGTTTTTGTGGACGATCTTGAACACCCGGCCGTTGGTGCGGTCCCAAATCTCCGCGTTGCCGGTGTGGCACACCTGCTTGTCGGACCAGTCCGTGAAGTACACGTTCCCGTCCGGGGCCATTTGCAGGGCGACGATGATGCACGTCTTGTCGTGGCTGAGCAGGAAGTCGGGGTTGCGGTCGCCCTCATAGCTGCTCCCCTTTGGTTTCACCTCGTCCACGTTCAGCCGGTGGCCGTGGATGTTGCCCATGAGCAGCTTGCCGTGGTACTCCTTCGGCCACAGCCCGCCCTGGTAGCAGAGCAGCCCGCTGTGGGCGTGCCCGCCGCCGAGGTCGTCCGACTTCAGCCGGTCGGTGGGATTCCACTGCCCGCCGGTGTAGTGCCGGTGCTTGGCGATGGTGCCGATTTCCGTGTACGTGTACGGGTTGAAGTGCTGGCCTGCCTGCCGCTCGTACCGCCCGCCTTGCACGATGTGCCACAGGTGCGGGATGACGCACGCCTCGATGAACCAGTCGCCGTACTGGTTGTAGTCCAGCCCCCACGGGTTGCTGGTGCCGTGGGCGAACACTTCAAAGACGTGCTTCGTCGGGTGGTACCGCCAGATGCCGGCGTTGATCTTCTGCCGCTCGGCGTCCTTCGCCCCCGGTTTGCCGACATTCGAGTGCGTGAACACTCCGTGGCAGCCATACAGCCAGCCGTCTGGCCCCCAGATGAAACTGTTCAGCGTCTCGTGTGTGTCCTGGTAGCCCCAGCCGTCGAGCAGGATTTTCACCTCGCCCGGTTTGTCGTTCTCCAGAATCGGGATGAACAGGAAGTACGGGGCCGCCCCCACCCACAGCCCGCCGAACCCGTACTCGATGCCCGAGACGAGGTTCAGCCCTTCCAGGAACACTGTTTTCTTGTCGTGAACGCCGTCGCCGTCGGTGTCCTCGAAGATCAGGATCTTGTCACCGTTCTTCCGCTCCGCCTCTGGCAGCAGTGGCCCCTTCGCCGGGTGCCGCTTGGGGTACACATACGCTTCCACCACCCACAGCCGCCCGCGGTCGTCGGTACACAGGGCGATTGGCTGATGCACGTCCGGTTCACCGGCGAACAGCTTCACCTCGAACCCCGGCGGTACGGTCATGTTCTTGGCGGCGTCGGCCGGCTTCTGCCCGGCGAACTTGTACGGGTCGGCTGGCGGGGCGGGCCGATCCGGCACTGCTGGCTTCTCCGAGTGGAAGCGGAAGTCGTCGAAGTTGATGTGCCCCCAGTGCCCGGTGTGTGTATCCACCACACGGACCTGAATCTCTTTCCCGATGTGCTTGCTCAAGTCGACCGCCACCCGCCGCAGGTTCTCCGTCTCATCCCCGCAGGCGCGGAAGATCACGTCCTTCCCCGACACGATCTCGACGCAAGTTTCCTTCTCGTGCGGTCCGCCGCCGACGAGGAAACTGCCCCACGGGTGCGTGACGGCGAACGGCACGCTGGTGAGCGTCCCCTTCGGTTTGTCGCCATGTTTCTCGTACCCGCCGATCCAGAACTTGCCCTGGTGGTTGCTCTTCATGTCGCCGCGGCGGATGGCCACGGTGTCACCCTGAATCGGTTGATCCTTGAAGGCGTCGCCTTCGGCGGTCCAGTCCTTGAGGGTGCCGGCCTCGAAGTCGAGGTTGAGCGGTTGGCCGTCCTTGCCGAGCGGGCGGACGCCTTCTTTCGGCGTCGGATCGGCGGCGGGGGCCAGGAGTGCGAGTGAGAAGAGGAGTGCGTTCATGTCGGAACTGCGAGAGGGTGGGAGAGCAGACAGGGTACACCGACCGGAGCGGAGGGGCGAGGGCGGGTTGCTGTAGTTCTGTACCCACTTTGCTGGCCGCGGGGACTCACACTGCATGTGGTGCGGGTGGTGAAACTGCCAAACTGAGAACCCTTCGCGGCACTCCTAACTGGCCCGGCTGCGAGTAAGACTCTCGCCCTGCTCTGGGTTCATCGATGCTCTGCATCTGTACTCGTCAAGCGGGCGAGACAGCCACAGGAAAGCGTTGTGTACTATCGATAAAAATAATAGTAGACCATACGCGCTTGACAGCCAATGGGGGGGGGGGGTAGAGTTATTACATACCTATCTCTTCTCTGGCGGGCAGCCCAAATGCTCTTCCGTATCTGCGTTCGAAGCCTAACTCTGATCACTCTGGCAGTTATCTCGGTGGTGGCCCCTGCCACCGCAGGGCCGAAGATCGAAATCACGTCGGCGTCTCTGATCCTCCAACCACCCAACGAAACGACTGCGAACTGTCCGGTCGATGGGCAGTTCTGGTCCGGAAGTGAGACGACGCCGAACACACCCTCCACACATCGAACGGGTACGGGGAAAGTTTCTACAAGTTGATCGCCGGCATCGCTTACGACTCGGCCCGCATCTACGACGTAAAAGCCTGGCTATACAATAATGACGATCAGGCGGTCGCCAACACCGCGTGGATACCTTTGGGTCTGCAGAATGGTGGCAATAACTGACGGTGTTCGTGTCGGTCGTCTGATGACTGCTCGGAATTTGTGGTGATTCAGGTGGGTGACGTGCCGGGTTCGTCACCCACCTTTTCCCTCCCGATGCAAGGTGCCACGATGCCCCAACTCCTACGCCGGCCCGGTCTTTCGCTGATCGAGTTGCTGGTGGTGATCGGTATCATCGCCCTCCTGCTAGGTTTGCTGTTGCCGGCGGTCCAGGCGGTGCGGGCGACGGCCAAACGCATGGAGAGTTGCAACAACCTCAAGCAGATCGGGTTGGCTCTCCACGGGTTCAACGAGGCGAACGGTGTGCTGCCCGGCGTGCGGGACACCCGCGCGGACACTCTCGGTAGTGGGCCGAAGTTCGACAACCCTGCCCTCGCCTTTCTCGTGCCCTTCATCGACAGCGAGCCGCCGAAGTTCAAGGGGCCGATCACGACCGACGACGAGCGGTACGCGGCCGCACCGCACCGCAAGGTGTTCATGAGCCCGGGCGATCCTACCCTCGACCTCGCCGAACGTTTCGACGCCCCCAGCAGCTACGCACTCAACTACTTCGCCCTCGAAGGTCGGCCGAATCTGACCAACGGCTTCCCCGACGGCACTACCAACACCATCGCCGGGGTCGAGCGGTACTTCGCCAGCTACCAACTCACCCCGCCCGAAGGGCCGATGCGGATCAAGTGCAAGTACAACGAGCAGGTGAGCAATTTCGACGCCGATTCCGGACGCTACTCGTTTGGCAACCTCCGCCGGGCCAGTTTCGCCGACCGAGGCATCGCCGAGGACGTGTTCCCCGTCACGCTCCGAAACGAGTCACCCCCGCGAACCCGCTCTTCCGTGCCCGATTACACCTTCCAGGTGCGGCCGAAGCTTGAACTCGCCTGGAGCGGGGTTCCGCAGACCCCATTTACCGCCGGCCTACCCACCGTGCTGTTTGACGGGAGCGTGCGGACCCTCCGCCCTTCGATCGATGAGTTCGTCTTCTGGGCGGCAGTCACCCGAGATCGCGGGGAAATTCTCTCCGACTGGTAAGGCGACGCCTTCTCGCTCGGCCACCAACTCCTCCGCCACCTGCCGGAGGCCGTCGTCGCCGAGGCTCTGCACCTCCAGCGTGTCGCCCACCTTCGGGAAGTCCCGCTCCCGCGAGTGGCGGTAGGCCGGGTCGTAGTGCCGCTCCAGCACGTCGGCCACGAACTCCGCCCACCGCCCGCCGTCGATCAACTCGCACCAGTCGTTCGCCACCTTCTCCCCCACACGGTACTTCAGCCGCAGCACCAGCCCTTTCAGCCGCTCGGGGTCGTCCACGAAGTGCCGATACGTCCGCAACAGGTAGGCCGCCCGCTCGGCGGTGGTCACTTGCAGTTCCACCCCGTCGGCCGCCTTCATCGCCCGCCACAGATCGTTCGGGATGTGAACCTCCCCGATCTTGCTCGACTCGGCCTCCACCCACACGGGGCGGGACGGGTCGAGTTGTCAGAGCCGCTCGTACAACCGCGACTCGAACAGCCGCTGTGGGGGTTGCGGGCGATCGGGTTCGGAGCCGAGCAACGATCCGCGGTGAACGGCCAACTCTTCCAGGTCGAGCACCTGCCCCCCGCCCGCTGCCACCTCGCGGAGGATGCGGGTCTTGCCGCTACCGGTGCGGCCGG
This sequence comes from Fimbriiglobus sp., assembly GCA_025459365.1. Taxonomy (GTDB): domain Bacteria; phylum Planctomycetota; class Planctomycetia; order Gemmatales; family Gemmataceae; genus JALHQU01. The sequence goes on along the minus strand of JALOQR010000206.1, from coordinate 3,186 downwards.
CCAGCACGCGGAGGGTGAACCGTCCGGCCATGTCGCGTAGGCCGTCCATCACCTCGGTGCGGTACGTCTTGTACCCGCCGGCGAGCACGGTGGTGCGGAACCCAATCTGGCTGAGGATGATCGCCAGGCTGCCCGAGCGCTGCCCGCCGCGCCAGCAATACACCAGCGGGCGGTACTCCTTCGGCTTGTCGGCGAAGTATTCGTCGAGGTGGCGGGCGATGTTCCGCGACACCAGCGCCGCCCCGAGTTTGCGAGCCTCGAACGGGCTGACTTGTTTGTAGATGGTGCCGACCCGCACCCGTTCGTCGTCGGACAGCACCGGCAAGTTGATGGCACCGGGGATGTGATCGTCGGCGAACTCGGCGGGGGAGCGCACGTCGATCACTGCGTCGAACCGTGGGCGATCGTCGGCGAAGTAGCGGGGGAGGGTCTGCGGTGGCTGAACCATGAGGGAATTGTAGCCCCCCGGAACGGAGGTCGCGGCGGTGTTTGTCTGGACAAGACAAGACCATCGGGTATCCTGTCTGCTCAACCTGTCGGGTGCCCCGGTCGTCCGCGCGACGAGCCGGGGTGAAAAGGGAAGCCGGTGCGAATCCGGCGCAGGGCCGCTGCTGTGATCGGCCAGACCGCGGACATCATGCCACTGCCGGGCGACCGGCGGGAAGGCGGTTCGCGGTCGGGATGAGCCGAAAGCCAGAAGACCTGCCCGATGGGATGCTGTTCGGGGCCTCGGACCCAGGCCGCGGAGCGGTATTCCTGCGCCTGCGTCCGCACGCGCCCGCCCGCTGTCGGTCCGCCCCGCCGTCTCACCCGGACCCGGTGAGCGAGGCGTCTTCCGATGGCTCAGTTTCGAGTCCCGTCCCGTCGTGCCTTCACGCTGATCGAACTGCTGGTGGTCATCGCCATCATCGCAGTCCTCATCGGCTTGCTTCTGCCTGCGGTGCAGAAGGTCCGCGAGGCCGCCGCCCGTATTCAGGGGGCGAACAACCTGAAGCAACTGTCGCTCGCCGTTCACAGCTACGAGTCGGCCTTCCAGACGCTCCCCCCGCACACCGATTCGTCCGTGTCCTGGCCGCAGGGGCGGTACTGGTTCGGCCGCACCACCAGTGCCACCGTGGCACCGTGGAACGTCCTCGCCACCGATCCCCAGGCCGGCATCCTCACCCCGTACTACGAGAACAACACACGAGTGGCGAAGTGCCCGAAGTTCGACACCTTCCCCATCGCCCCGGTGTACAACGGCCTGACTGCCGGCTACGCGTACAACCGCCACCTGTGCCTCGAGCCGGCGTGGCCGAACCCGGTGAAAGGGCGGACGCTGGTGTCGTTCCAGGCCACGTCGAACACGTTTCTGTTCAGCGAGGTGGTGCAGTTGCAGGCGAGCGGCAACTTGCAGGAGCCGTTCGCCGGGTACTTCGGTTCGCCGTATGTGGCCGGGCGGGCGATCTCGGCCTTTGCCATCACGGCGACGCACTTCCGCTTCGCCGGCCGCGTGACCAATGTGTCGTTCCTCGACGGGCACGTCGAAACTCGCACGCCGGTGAACGTGCCATCGGTCGCACCGTTCAACCAGGCGACGTGGGACGCCGCGGCCGCGAAATTCCAGCTCGGCTTCCTGGCCGAGAACCTCTCCCCGTCGCCTTACACGGGGGAGTGAGCGCCGGGACTTTGGAGCCGACCCCTTGCCGGGTCGGCGTTGGGTACGGCGCGCGAGGTGGTGGCAGGGGGCGGTGAACGCGGTGGGCTGCCGGGCCAGTGGCACCCGGCGGCCTGCCAGCCTCACGCGGCGTAGTGGCGGGCCATCAGGTCGTTTTGCACCCAGAGCAGCTTGTTGAACGCCCGTAGGGTGCGGGCCTCGGTTGTCCGGTCGAGGTTCAGCGCGAGTATCGTTGCGGTCAGGGCATCGGCCACGAATCCCATCAGTGCGTTCATCTGTACCAGTGGCACGTTGATGGACTGCGAACCGGCTTTGGGGGTGTGAATCTTTCCGACCATGTCGAGGTATTCGAGCATCTTCCCGTCGTAGGGCTTGGTGACCAGATTCACCAGGTATCGCCCCAGGTGTTGTTTGCGAAACTGGATCTGCTCGTGATCCGGGGTGAGTTCCGCCAGGCTCACCGGCACTGCCCCCTCGTACCCGTGCTGTCGCGGCAGGAAGTGCCGCCAGGTGGCGTCGTAGTTGTGCAACTTGGCATAGACCGCATCGACCAGACCTGGCACCAGGGGGGCGAGAGCAGGGGCGGCGGCATGGATGGCGGCGATGTCGTCTGCCCCGAACCCCATGAATTCGGCCACATAATTGAAGCGATAGCCCAGGTCGGTTTCCAGTCGCGGTTCGTCGATCTGCCGCATGATACACGTCCTCGGTCACGCCCCCGCTTGACACCGCGGGTCGTGGGTGGGAGAATTCTGGATCGACACGTCCAGTAAGCACAGCATGGCAGACGTAAATCGGATGTCAAGGTCTAATTTTATCCCCAAGTGAGCCGCCCATGTTCTCGCAGACGGTGGAGTATGCCCTCCGGGCGGTGGCCTACCTGGCCGGTCAGTCGCCGGTTGGCCGCACCACCGACCAGATCGCGGCGGCTACGAAAGTGCCCAAGCCGTATCTCTCCAAGGTGCTTCAGAAACTGGTGGAGAAGGGGCTGGTGAACTCGCAACGCGGGGTAGGCGGGGGGATGACTTTGGCCCGACCGCCGGCCGAACTGACCATCCTGGAAGTGGTGAACGCGGTGGAGCCGATCGGCCGGATCCGCGAATGCCCGCTCGGGTTGCGGTCGCACGGGGTGCGACTGTGCCCGCTGCACAAGCGGCTCGACGATGCCTTGGCCACCGTGGAGGAGGCATTCGCCGGCACGACCCTGGCGGAGGTGTTGGCCGAGCCGTCGCCGAGCGTGCCGCTGTGCGACGTACCCGGCGGCGAGCCAGACCGGCCGAAACGGGGGCGAAAGAGCCTGGCGTGAAGTGAGCCATACCCCGCCATACTCCACTGCCCGGGTGGGCGGCTCACGTCGCCGAGTGCCGACTCGCCGTGGTACGCCTTCCGCGCCTGGATCGAGCAGTGCTTCCGGCTGACCACAGGCTGCGTGATGACAGCGTGGCCGAATTGAGCGAAAAGGCTGATTGGCGCAACACTTAGGGTGGAGGTGGCCGAGGGGGGGTATGTGTGTGGCAGGTGGCAGTGTG
>JALOQR010000205.1 GCA_025459365.1 Fimbriiglobus sp. | reverse complement strand
GCGTCGAGGGTGGTGGCGAAGTACTCGGCGGCGAATTCGCCCGGCGGAAGGAGGGCCATCAGCGGGGTCCGCTTCACCCCCGTGTACACCAACTCGCGGTGCCGCAGGCGGTCGGTGTCGGTGAGGCCTTGCGTCCAGGGTTTGCTGTCGAGCAGGGTGATCACGTCGGTGGTGGTGCTGCCGACGTCGACCAGCACGCATGTGCCGCGGGGGTTGTAGCCACCGGCGAAGGTGGCCAGGGCGTGCCAGTTGGCGGCGGCCACTTCCCGCCACCGCTCGCGGGCCTCGTTGCTGTTCAGGAAGATGCTAGCGGTAGACCAGAACCGCACCGGCCACGACCGCGCCACGTTCAGCACGGCGGTGATGATGGCGTTCACGCCGGCCTCGCTCGACTCGAAGCAGTCGCACAGCTCGCCTGTCATGGTGACGGCGAGCTCTTCAACGCCATCGAATTGTGCGATCAGATCGGTGAGGGCGGCGGGCAGCTTGTCCGGTTGTCTCCACAGGGCGAACGGCACGCTCACTGCCCGCCCGCCGGGGTTCGGGGTGGCGGCTTTCAGGTTCGCCCCGCCGATGTCCAGCCCTAGAACGACGTGTGACATTATCGCCAAAGATACAAGGTCCGGGCATGGCTCGCTATCTGGTCGGCATCGACCTCGGTACTACCAATATCGCCCTCGCGTACGTCGATCTGAAGGCGAAAGCGAAGGGCGGGCCGAAGCTGCATACGTTCGCCGTACCGCAACTCATCGGGGCGGGGCAGGTGGGCGAGCAACCGCTGTTGCCATCGTTCTTATACCTACCTGGCCCGCACGACCTGCCCGAAGGGGCAACGGCCCTGCCGTGGGACAAAGCAGCGACGGAGGTGGTCGGCCAGTTCGCCCGCACGCATGGGGCAAAAGTGCCCGGCCGGCTGGTCAGTTCGGCGAAATCGTGGCTGTGCCATCCGGGGGTGGATCGCACAGCGCCGCTTCTCCCGTGGGCCGCCCCGCCGGAAGTGAATCGCCTTTCGCCGCTCGATGTATCGGCCAGATACCTGCGGCACTTGGTGAACGCCTGGAACGCAGCGAAGGGCCGCGACCCGGCCGACTACCTCGAAGAGTGCCCGGTGGTGCTCACCGTGCCGGCGAGTTTCGACGACGTCGCCCGCAACCTCACCGCTGACGCGGCACGGCAAGCCGGGCTGAAGCACGTCACACTACTCGAAGAGCCGCAGGCCGCCTTCTACTGCTGGCTCGGCATGCACACCGCCGACGACGCCGGACGGGTGAAGCCGGGCATGCGATGCGTGGTCATCGACGTCGGCGGGGGCACATCCGACTTCAGCCTGATCCGGGCGGGCGAGGAAGAAGGCGAAATGACGTTCGCCCGCGACGCGGTCGGCGATCACCTCCTGCTCGGCGGCGACAACATGGACCTCGCCCTGGCGAAGGGGGTCGAGGCGAAACTGAGCGGCAAGCTCGACGCCGGGCAATTCGGGGCGCTCGTTCAGGCGTGCCGCGGGGCGAAGGAGGCACTCCTCGCCGACAAACCACCACCCGACTACGCCGTGACGGTGGTGGGCAAGGGGCGGTCGGTCATCGCCGGTAGCGTGACGGCCCACATCACTCCAGACGACGTGAAGAAGATCCTGTTCGACGGCTTCTTCCCAACCGTGCCGTTCGACGCCGACCCAGCCCGCACCGCCCGCACCGGCCTGCAAGAGATGGGCCTCCCCTACGTCGCAGACCCGGCAGTGAGCAAGCACCTCGCGGCGTTCCTGCGGCAGCAGTTGCCCGCCGGTGTGTCGCCCGACGCGATTCTCTTTAACGGTGGGGTCTTCCAGCCGAAGCCACTCCGCGACCGGATTGTTGAAGTGATGTCGCCTTGGTTCTCAGCCAAGGGCAAGCCATGGAAGCCGGTGGTACTGACCAACCCGAGTCTCGATCTAGCGGTAGCATGGGGGGCAGCGTACTCGGCGTGGTTGCGGCACAGCGGCGGCCAGCGGATCGGCGGCGGCACCGCCCGCAGCTACTACATCGGCGTGGCCGACGAACAGGCCGACGGCAAACGGTCGGTGGTGTGCGTCGTCCCGCGACGTTTACAGGAGGGCGAGGAGGTACGCATCCCAAGTCCGGAACTGGAGTTGGCCCTCGGTGAACCAGTGTTGTTCCCACTCTACACATCGACCGTGCGCAGCGACGACAAGCCCGGCGACGTGCTGCGGGTGTCGCCCGCTCAGTTACTCGAACTGCCACCGCTGCACACCATCTTGCGTGGTGGCAAGCGGAGCGGGGTAAAGCGAGTGCCGGTCACGCTCGCCGCCAAGAGCACCGAGATCGGCACGCTCGAACTGTACTGCGTGAGCAAGGAGAACAACCGCTGGCGGCTGGAGTTCAACGTCCGCGACACGGTGAACCGCGACCCACAGGGAAGTGCGGTCGAACCTTCACCCGAGCCGGCACTGCTCGACCTGTTCGACGAAGCCAAGACCCAGGCCGCTGGCGACCTCGTCAAGAATTGCTTCGCTACCGGCACGCCCACCCCGCAGGAACTGACGAAGCAGGTGGAAGCAGCCCTCGAACTGAACCGTCAGGAGTGGCCAACGGGCGTGTGCCGGCGGCTTTGGGACTACCTCACCGAGGCGGCCGACCAGCGTGCGAAAACCCCGCCGCACCTGTCGCGCTGGTACAACCTGGTCGGCTTCTGCTTGCGGCCGGGGTTCGGCGACCCGATCGACCGCTACCGGGTGGAGGGGCTGTGGAAGCTCATCACCGCCACCGCCAGCGGGAGCATCAGCGGGGGGAACAAACTCGTGGTGCCCGAGGGAGGGGCCGACTACTGGATCATGTGGCGGCGGGTGGCCGGCGGGCTGAACGGGGCGTTGCAACAAGCCCTGTGGGCGCGGCTGAAGCTCGCGCTCATCCCGCCGAAAAACAAGCCGCCGGCGAAAGTCCACCCAAACGAACTGGCCGAGATGTGGCGGGCCGCGAGCAGCCTGGAGCGGCTCGACGTGAAGACGAAGGAACTTCTCGGTGACACCCTGTTGTCGCAACTTCATAAACTGCCGACAGTGCCCAACTACCTGTTCTGGTCGCTCACACGGGTCGGCGGGCGGGTGCCGTTCTACGGCCCACTGAACACGGTGCTGCACCCTTCGGTCGCTGAACGGTGGCTGGAAACGCTCCTCGACTTCCGCCCGGCGGGGGATGCGGAGTTGATGGGCTGGGCGTTCTGCATCGCCCAACTGTCGCGGCGGAGCGGGCTGCGGGGCGTGGACGTGGACGACGACGTGCGGGTTGGCGTGGCGAAACTACTGCGGTCGATCCGCGTGCCGGAGGCGTGGCCGAAGATGGTCGAGCAGGTGGTGACCGATCAGGGCGACGAGCAGAACCGCCTATTTGGCGAAAGTCTGCCAATCGGCCTCCGACTGAAGTGAGTTCGCCCGCCGCGCGAGCGAGGGGCGAACGTGTCGTCCCCCGACCGGGGGTTACTTACATGACGCTCAGTTGCCGCCGGGCATGTCCGGCTTGGGCAGGGCCGTGCTCGACTTCGCCCCGCCGACGGTCGCCATCCCCGCACCCGTCGGCCGCTCGTAACTGCTCTTCGACTGGTAGCCGGCCGGCACCAGGCCATCGTCCTTCGGGGCCGGCGGCAGTCCGCCCGCCATACCCATTGGCTTCTTCTTGTACTGGATCTGCACCTTATCGTCGGTGCTAGCCGTGAGTGCGCCGAACCCGCTGGTTGTGGTCGACGCCATCCGCTCCGACATCTGCGGCGGGGCGCTCGGGTTGAACGGCCCGCCCGGCTTGCTCTTCGGCTGCTCCATGACGATCTCGATCTCACCTTCCTGCTGCCGAAGCTTGGCCAGCGCTCCTTCGCGCTCGCTCGCCTTCACCTCGATGACCCCGCCCTGGGCGTCCCGCTGCACGTAGCTGAAGTTCTGGCACCCCACGCCACCGAGTGCGGCCAAGCCGCACACCACCGCGAGCATCCGGCGCATCGCGTATCCCCCCGGAAAAATGGTCTGGCTGGTCGGATTCCCCAATCCGAGTCCGCCGCCATACCGAGGGGAAGTACGGAACGCAAGGGGAAGTGGCGAAGGGTTTACCCCTCGGCCTCACCCCAGAGCCGAGGGGCATTTGGGCTTCACCCGCGCTTGCTCGCGATCAATTGGAGCAGTGCCTTGTGCGGGTCGGCGAACTTGGCGATGCCTTCGGCCATCAGCACTTCTTCGAGTTTCTGCATGTCCACCTTGGCGTCGATCTCGTCGAGCACAGCCTTCGGCGGCAGCTCACTCACGTGGGCGGTGAACGTCCGCCCGCTCGCCTGCACTGCGGCGTTCGTCGCCGGCGGGTTCGTCTCGATGTCCGAGCCGGCGAACGCCTCGACGTACTTCCACGCAGCGTCTTCCTTCTTCTTCGTGCCGGTGCTGGCGAAGATCATTTCTTGCTGTAGCGGTAGCCCCTTGCCCGCCCAGAAGTCGCGGTTGAGCTTCCAGATCCGCTTGGCGTTCACGATGCCCACCTGCCCCTGAGCGGCAGCGCTCAGGTCCGGTACTGCCTTCTCGGTGTACACGTCGAGCCGGCTCACAAAGATGCTGTAGACCGTCTTCACCTTGCTCTTGTCGGCCAGCCGCTGGATGCCGCGCCAGCACGCTTGCTGGGCCGCCAGGTACTGCCGCTCACTGAAGATGAGCGTCACGTTCACGCACACCCCGGCGGCCACCAGTTCTTCCAGGCAGAGCAGCCCGCCGTCGGTCGCCGGCACCTTGATCATGCGGTTCGTCCGTCCGGCCGCCCACTTCTTGCCGAGGGCCACGTACTGGGCCGCTTTGTCGGCGGCGGAGAGCTTGCGGGCTGGGTCCTCCAGCAGCGGGTCGAGTTCGAAGCTCACCCACCCGTCGTTCCCCTTCGTCTCGGCCCACACCGGCTCGAACACCGTCTGTGCGTCGCTCACGAGTTTGTCGGTCATGGCCCAGGCGATGGCTTCGTCGTCGTGCCCTTTCGCGGCCAGGGCCTGGATGTCGGCGTCGAATCGGCCGGTTTTGAGCAGGTCGGCGATGATGATGGGGTTGGAGGTGGCGCCGGTAGCCCCGAAGGCGCGGTTGCGGGCGATCTCATCGGGATCGACGGAATCCAGCCACAGTTTGGTGCCGGCGGCGACGATCGATTGCAATGGGGTCATGCGAAGGCTCCAGAGGAGGAAGTAGCATCATATGGGCGGCGTGCAGTGAATTACCGCGGGAGTACAAGGGCTGGGCCATCCTGACGCTCAAACGGCCGCCGGGGATGGCTTGCCCCCCCTCTCTGCCACACTGCCACCTGCCACACACATACCCCCCCCCTGCCACCGACCCCAGAAAATCGCGAAAATCAGCCGTTTTCTTCACTTTGGTTCCCCGCCGGAATGTGCCGGACAGGCCCGACCGCAGCACCGCCGACACCCGCCTCCGCCACGTCCCATTCTCATCATCTGGTGAATCGCTTCGTCGGTGCCGTGCCCGCCGACGTTAGACTGACGAGCGATGCCCGACGCCCTGCCAGACCCGGACGGCGAGCGGATGCGGCGGTGGGCCGACGGCGACCGTTCCGCGTTCGAGGAGATCGTCCGCGCCTGGGAACAACCCGTCGGCCGGTTTCTCGTCCGCCTGACCCGCGACCGCGACTTTGCCGGCGACCTGACGCAGGAGGTGTTCCTGCGAGTGTACCTGAAGGGGGCGAAGCACTACACCCACGGCGGCACGTTCCGCACGTGGCTGTACCAAATCGCCCTGAACCTGGCTCGCGACGCCGCCCGCCGGCACGGTCGCCGCCCACAGGTGCCGCTGCTGCCCTCCGCCCACCCGGCGACCGACAGCGAACCGGCGTTCGACACGCAGCAACAAGCCGACGTGGTGAACGCCGCGCTGGCCGACTTGCCCGAGCCGCTCCGGGAGGTGGTTGTGCTACGGCACTACGAAGACTTGAGTTTCGAGGCGATGGCCCGGATGCTCGGCGTGCCGGCAACGACGCTGAAATCCCGCTTCGCGGTGGCCATGAAGAAGCTGGAAGACGTGCTGATGCCCCGTTTGGGCGAGCGGCCCGCGTGAGCGGGCTGGTGGAGGGACCATGTCCGACTCTCGCCGCCCTGTACCGTGCCGCGGCCGAGCGACAGGCCGCCGTCGGTCGGCGGTGGCGACGGGCGGCCCTCGGTGCGGCGGCGGTGGCGGCAGGTGTGCTGCTGGTGGCATTACTCCCGCGGTTGGAGTTTAGGGTGAACGGCCAGGAGTTCGCCGTGCGGTGGGGCACCCCGCCCGAGCCGCCGGTTCCGCCCCCCGATCCCCGCATCGAACAACTGCTGGACGAGCAATCGCAGCAACTGGCCGCACTCCGGGCGGCAAACGCGAAGCAGGCCGAACTTCAGGACTTGTTGCTGACACTGGCGGTGGACGTGAGCGACCGCGACAAGCAACATCAGGCGAGGCTGAAAGAACTGGGCGGCCGGGTAGCAGCGCTCAAGGACGACACCGACCGCCGGCTGACCGAGACGGAGAAAGTGACTGACGCCCTGCTCCTGGCTGCGTCCGACGGCGCGAAGGCGAAGGGCGGGGAGTGAAACGCGGCCCTCGCACTCCCCTCCGGATCGCGGCAAACCCTCCCTTAACCCACTTCAGGATTCCCCCATGTTGCGAACACTCCCCGCGTTGCTCCTTCTACCCGCCCTGGCCCTCGCCCAAACAGCCGAGGTGGTGGCGAAGGTGAATGCCAAGCTCGACGCCGAGCGGGCCGCCCAGCGGAACGAGGACGTGGAAATCCTCCGCCGCCTGCTGAACAAGGCGTGCGGTCTGCCCGACAGGTCGAGCGTCCGCACCGAACTGTCGCTCAAACCCGGCGGCAGCGGGGTCGGCAACCTGGAAGAGGGCAACTTCGTCGGCGACGCGAAGTCGCACCTGGTCACGTCGGCCGCCGCCGGCCCGTTCGACGGCGTCTATCTGCCGGGGTCGGGCATCGTGTTCACCCTGCACGTGCCGGCCGGAGTGCCGACCGCCACCCACGGCGAGCGAATCGGGCTGAACAGTTCGTGCGGCACCTGCCATCAGACGAAGGGGCACACCTTCACCCACGCCGCGGCGGCGTCGGTGGCCAACTGCACCACCTGCCACTCCGACATGCCGAAGGGCGAGCCGATTCTGTCGGACTGGGATCAGACGAAGCAACTCGTCCGCGGGGAGCAGCCGAAGCCGTCCGACAAAGCGAAGGGCGACCAGCCGAAGGCCGCAGTGTGCGAGCCGGGGAACCTCCAAACGCTGGTCGCCGGGGTGCTGGCGGCGAACGCCAAGAACGTGCGGCACTTGAGCGAGAAGGAAGGGATCACGGTGGTGGTGACGTTCGACGAGGTGCCGGCGGCCAAGGTGACGGCTGCCGCCAGCAGCCAGCGCGGGATTTCCGTGGACGACAGGAGAGCACTGTCGCTCGGCGACCTGCATCTCAAGCAGGGGAAGGCGAAAGAGGCGGTCGACGCCTACGCCACCGCCCTCGGCCGGTTCACCGCGAAGGAGTACCGGCTGGGCGAACTGGCTCAGTGGACCCCCACGGAACGGGAGCAGTTCGCCGACCGGTTACAGTCGACCGTGCGGGACGCGATGAAGAACTACGCCAAGGCGCTGCTACTGGCCGACCAGCCAGAGAAGGCAAAGCAGGCGCTGGACATGGCCACCGGGTTCGTGGTGCTGGAAGTGACGCCGACGACCGTGCCGGCGAAGCTCTCCGCCCCGGCGAAGTTGATCGTCACCTTGAACAAGGCAGACTTCGAGGTGGGGAAGAAGGGGGTGAAGACCGAGCGGCAGAACTTCGGGAAGTGACGTGAGAAATGTCGAACTGGGAACACAGCGACCGGGTGGGCAATAACCCACCCGGTCGCTGTGTTCCCAGTAGCAGGGACGTTCACCGTTAGTAGCGGTCGTCGCCGCCGCCGCCGTAGCCACCACCACCACCACCGTAGCCACCACCACCACCGCCGTAGCCACCACCGCCGCCGCCGTAACCACCACCACCGCCACCGTAACCGCCGCGGCCGCCACCACCGCCGCCGTAACCGCCGCGGCCACCACCGCCGCCGTAGCCACCACGGCCGCCACCGTAGCCACCGCCACCGTACCCGCCACGGCCGCCGCCACCGCCGCCGTAGCCACCACCACCGTAGCCACCGCCGCCGTAGCCGCCGCCACCGCCGGCCGGCCGCTCTTCACGCGGGCGGGCTTCGTTGACAGTCAGCCGACGGCCGCCGTAGTCCAGCCCGTTGGTCGCCTGGACGGCCGCTTCGATGCCGTCGCTCATCTCGACGAACGCGAAGCCGCGGCTTCGGCCGGTGTCCCGGTGCTTGATCACCTGGACATTCACCACCGTGCCGTACTGGCCGAACAGTTGCCGCAGGTCTTCTTCGGTCGTCTGGAACGGCAGGTTCCCCACGTACAGATTCACCACGCTCATCTCATCTCCCCATGCGGGGTCGCCGGCGGTCACGCTCCGCACAGGCCCCGCGAACCTCAAACCACCGCCGTCCACCGGCGGTGCGAGCCAACCCGGACGGGCTGAACCGCTAATCCCCACACCTTCGGCCGCGGTGGTCCGGCGGGGGGGCGAACCCCCGACGGCACCGGGCGGGTGCCTACTCGCCGATCACTCGTGAGTCTTCTGCCCGTGGGTGAGTCGCCAGGAAACGTTCCGACCAGACAGCGTGAGGAGACCGTGCCATCAGAGCCAGATGAGACCGCATCGACATGCTCGCCATCGACATGCTCATCGCTCCAAGCCGACCCGCCAAACGACGCTCGACGCGAACGCCAACGACCCGTCCGTGCGTACTCTCGCCCGCAGGGTCCACCCCGTGCAGGTTGCGTGAACTATATCTTCGGTCCCGGAAAAAGACAGAGGATTCCTCTTGAAAATCCTCACCCGTTGTGTGCGAGTGTCGGGGGGGGGAATGTAACGGCCACGGGAATACCCACGTGCCCCGCGGGATCGTACGTGGAACACCTCCGTCAGAGCCAATCCGATGCGATCATTCCTCCCGCTCGCCGTCCCCCTGCTGCTCGCCACCGTGCTGGTGAGTTTCCCCCGCCCGGCCGCCGGGTGTGCCGTCGCCCCGCCGCCGAACGGCTCCGTCGGCATCAGCGGCGAGTCGGCTCTCATCGTGTACGACGCTGCCACCAAAACCGAGCACTTCATCCGCACCGCCAACTTCCAGTCCACGTCGAACGACTTCGGCTTCCTCGTGCCGACCCCGACCAAACCCGAACTGGCCGAGGCATCCGCCGACGTGTTCGCAGCGCTGGCCGACCTGACCAAGCCGCGGGTCGAGGTGCGGATGCGGATGAAGGAGCTTGACTTCGGGTGCGTATTGATGCCGATGGCAAAGTACTCCGTTGATGCTGCCCCGATGGCCGGCAGCGCGGTGCGGGTGGTGGAGCAGAAGAAGGTGGGCGACTTCGACGCGGCCGTGCTCCAGGCGTCGGACCCCGCTGCCCTCACCGACTGGCTGACCAAGAATGGGTACGACACCCGCCCGACGCTCACCGACTGGTTCAAGCGGTACATCGAGCAGAAATGGTTCCTGACCGCGTTCAAGGTGGCCGCCGACTCGCCGGGGGCCGGCGGGAACAAAATGGCCCTCACCAGTTCGGCGGTGCGGATTAGCTTCAGCACCGACAAGCCGGTGTACCCGTACCGGGAGCCAGCCGAGATGCAGGCGATGAGCGGCCCGCGATCGCTCCGGCTGTTCGTGCTGAGCGACTCGCGGGTGAGCGGCACCGTCGGTGGGGCGGCCTGGGCGGCGCGGACCGACTGGTCGAACATGGTACCGGCGGAGAAGCTCGCAGCGGCGGTGAGCCGGGGGAAGCTGCCCGAATCGGTCGGCGGGCGGGGCTGGCACCTGACCGAGTTCACCGACCCCTCGTCGCCGCGGCGGGGCACCGACGAACTGTATTTCGAGGCGGCAGCCGACCAGTCGGCAGTGGAGCGGCCGCCGGTGATCGTGTGGCGGGAGTACAACCCGTGGCCGTGGGTGTTCGGCGTGGGCGGGCTGCTGACCGCGGTGATCGTCGGCGTCGTGGTCTGGCGAATGACGCGAGTGAAATCCGCGGGGTGAGCCGGCTTACCGCCGCCGCCGCGGCCGGTCGTCATCGTCATCGCGTCTCCGTCTCCGCGGCCGGTCGTCATCGTCGTCGTCATCGTCATCGTCGTCGCGTCTCCGGCGGGGGCGCTCGGGTGCGGGCTTCTTCCCACGCCCCCTCAACAGCACGACCAGCAGCACCACCCCCGCGGCGATCACCAGCCCGACGCACCCACCGCCGGCCAACCACAACGCCCACGCCGACGCCGGCGCCACCACGGGCACCGGCGGGGGTGCCACCGGCGGGGGCGGCACACCTCCACCGCCCACGGTCGCCCCACCCGGCGGAGGTTCCTGACCTGCCGGCCAGTTCATCGCCAGCCCCTGGTCGGTCAGTGTCGCCTCCCCCGGCAGCTTCCACGTCGTCCCGTTGGCCAGCTTCACCCCGTTACCACTGGCGGCGAACGCCACCCCGACGGCGTACTGGGCCTGGTCCCATACCTGCCGGGTGAAGAACTCCTGCCCGCTCTTGCTGTCGTCGGTGATCTCGTTCACGGCCGGCCAGTCCTTGATCCGCATCTCGGTCTTCGTCGGCGGGCCGGCCCACACCTGCTGCCCGTCGCGCGTGACCACCGTGCGGGACTCGACGGCGAAGCGGTTGACCGTCTCTTCCCGGCCGAAGTTCTCGATCCCTTGCCACTTCAGCTTCACCGGTGTGGCCGGCACGGTGGTGTACGTCACCCGTACCATCACCGCCGCGTTCGGGTCGTCGGTCAGCTTGAGCTGGCCCATGAGAAGGCGGGCGGTGGTGCGGGCCTTCACCTCCCACCCGGGCGGCGCCTGCGGGGCGTCGATCACCACCTTCACCCCCTCGCCGGGGCGGAAGGTGCCGGTGCCCGTCTGCTCGTACCGAGTCAGGAAGGCGGACAACTCCGCGGCCGGGAACTCGTCGGCCCGAACGGTCAGGCGGTCTTGCGGGCCGGCGGCGAACCACACCCGCCCGTCGGCCGGTGCGGCGTCGGCGGTCAGCCCGAACATCGGCTTCAGCTTCCACACCTCACGGCCGACGGTGGTGTCGTACACCGACTCCCCGACCAGCACGAACCGCGGGCCGAGGAATCGCACCGGAGGGGAGTTGCTCAACCCACTCGGTCGTAAGCCGGTCAGCCGCTCGCCAGTGGTCAGATCCCACACGCCGACCGTCAGCCCACCCGGTGGGGTGTCGGTGACGGCCAGTCGCCGACCGTCGCCGCTCACCGCCACCATGCTCGGAGCGGTCAGCGGATTAAAGATGAACCCACCCTTCAGGTTGCCGAGGGTGCCGCCGCTCGCCACGTTCAGTGTGCGGATCCCCCCGGTGTGCGGGACGAACAGCACCTTCCCGTCCGGGCTAAGCCCGCCGCCGTTCGCGCCGGGGATGACGGTCGTCCACACCGCCTTCGCCTCGGGAAGTTGCCACCGTGTGACCCGCCCGTTGCCGACGGTGAGGGCGGCCGTGGACGAGAGAGCGGCAGCGTAGCGGATGGTGCTGCGGAGGGGGTTTACTCCGCCGCGGTCGGCGTGCGGCACCCACGCCCCGAGCGACTTGCCGTCGGCCGAGTACAGTTCCAGCCGCTCGGCCCCGCCGGCCGGTTGGTTCGCCCCGATGGTGAGCACCGCGTCGCCGGTGGCCGCCTCGCCGAACAGCACCCGCTTCTCCGGCAGGGTGAACGCCTTCGACTCGCCAGACCGGGCGTCCACCGCCAGCACCGTCCGCCGGGCCGACTCGGCATTCTTCACCACGTCCGCCTCGACGAACACCCGTCGGCCGTCGAGCGACGCGGTCAAGCCAACGGCCGCTTGACGTAGGCTGACGAGGAGCGGGATCGGGGCAAACGGCGGGACGTAAGCCGCGACCGCCCCACCCCACCCGGCCCGCTCGTCGGTCGGCACCACCTGAGCACCGTTCAGCGTGCCGTCCTTCGCAACACCGCTCGACGCCCCCGCCCCGCCGAGCACACCGAGGGTCGGCTTTTGCGGCGGTCGGGCAAACGGGTCCGGCCGAACTACGCCGATCAACCGATCTCGCGCCACCGCCAGCCGCGGCTTGGGCAGGCCGATCGGGTGCGGGACCGACCGCAACTCACCCTTCACCCAGAGTTGCGTGCCGTCGATGACCCACCCGCCGGCCAGGATCGGGGCGAGGCACGGGGAGTCGTGCCCGACAACGGCCGCCGGGCGATCGATCGGGTGCTCAGCGGATGTGCCGTCGGTGAGGTTCCACACCTTCAGCACCCCGGCCCCACGGGCCGACTTCCCGGCTATCACCGCGAGTTCGGTGCCATCGGCCGAGAACGCCACCCCGACCGGCGGGGACGCGCCCGGCCCCTTCTCGGGGGTCGGCAGCGGCAGTTCCGCCAGCGGCTTGCCGGCGGGCACGGCGTACACGGTCACCGCCTTCGCCCCCACCACCACCAATTGCTTGCCACCGGGGCTGACGGCGAACAAGCGGGTGGCCCCGCCGGGCAGAAAGAACCCCGCCGGATCGATCTTCCACCGCGCCACCTCCTTCCCCGTCGCCGGGTCGTACAGTGCGACACTCCGCTCCTGGCCCAGGCCGGCGACGACCACCAACCGGCCGTCCGGAGTGAACCCGTGCTGCACGAGCGGGGCGGCCAGCTTCACCGCCGGGAGCGCGCGACTAGCCGACACGTCGTAGACCTTCACCTCCTTGTCGAGCGCCTTCGCGGCAGCCCACACCCGCCCGTCCGGCGAGAGATGCTCGCGGACCAGGCGGGACCAACCCTGCCCGACGTCCACCCGCATCGGCTCACCGCCGGCGGTCAGGTCGTACACCCCGCGGGCGTTGCCGCCGAGGGCGACGAGGGCGAACGGCCCGCCGGCGTCGGCGAAGGCGTACCCCTCGTCGTCGGGCAGGGCGACGGCCAGGCCGGCCTTCGGCTCCCACGGCTTGCCGGCCGGCGGGTCCGGCTTCAGATCCCAGGCGTGAGAAACGGCGACCGAGCAGAGCAGGGCGAGAATCGGTAGGCTACGCTTCATGGCGGCGTCCCGTGGGCGAACGTGATTGTAGGAGCGGTTCATGCGCATCATCCCCGTGATCGACGTAATGGCCGGGGTGGTGGTACGTGCGGTCGGAGGCAAACGGGCGGACTACCGCCCAGTGCAGAGCAAGCTCACGGCCAGCGCCAGCCCGCTGGGGGTGGCGAAGGCGCTCCTGAAAGCGACCGGGGCGGAGGAGTTGTACGTGGCCGACCTCGACGCCATCACCGGCACCGGCGGCGGCACGGTGGGGGCAGAGTTGGCCGACGCCCTGCCGGGCACGCGGATCTGGATCGACCAGGGAATCCGCGGCGAAGCCGACATCGCCCGCCTCCCGCTGAGCAAGCCTGGGACCTGGAAGAACCTCTTCAAGCCACTGCCGCGAGCGAACGTGGTGCCGGTGCTAGGGAGCGAGACGGTGGGCGGGCCAGCGGTGGTGGCGAGCGTGCGGGCGACGGTCGGGAGCGGGTGCGTGTTCTCGATCGACACCTACGATGGCGAGTTGATCGGCGACTGGCGGGCGTGGTCCGGGTGGGGGGTGGCCGAGCCGACCGACGTAGCGGCGCTCGTGCGGGGCGTCGAGGTAGTACTCGGCAACCGGGTGTTCATCCTGCTGGATCTGGCGCATGTCGGCAGCCGCAGCGGGCCGGGCACGGCCAAAGCCGTCGAGCGGTTGAAGGCCGAGTTGCCGGAGTTATGCCTCGTGAGCGGCGGCGGGGTACGAACGGCCGACGACGTGGCGCGGTTGAAGACCGCCGGCGCAGATGCCGTACTCGTGGCGAGCGCACTGCACGACGGCACGCTGAAGCTGTAGGGCGGCCCTACCCCCGCCACGCGAAGTTGAGGAACACCAGGATCAGCATGGAACACACCACCACCGCCCCGACGATCCGCGTCACCAGCGGGCGGCCGGGGCCGAGCAGCCCGACCGACCCGACGGCCGTGAGCACGAACCCGCCGAGGATGCCGTAGCGGTCCCAGTACTCGCTTTGCCGGTTGTGGATGCCTACCCACTGCACGTCTGTTTCGAGCTTCTCTTTCCGTTTCGCCCACTCCTCCCGCCGTTTTTTCGACACCTCGCCCTGGCCCTTCTCGTCGAGCCGCTTCACCTCCTGATCGTGGGCGAGTTGTTCGTCTTCGATGCGGGCGGCGTACCACTTCGCCTTGGCCACCCCGATCAGCGGCATGAACAGGAACCACAGCACCAGCACCACGCCGGCATGAACAGGAACCACAGCACCAGCACCACGCCGGCAGTGAACATCACCGTCGGCAGGTCAAGCTTCGGCCACCCACGCCGGCGGGCCGGCATCGGTTCCGGCTCGTCGGCGGGCCGTGGGCGGGGGGGCGGGGGCTTGCCGCCCGTGTCCACGGTCGCCTCGTCGTCGTCGTCGGCCGGGGCTGGGGCCGGCTTCGGGTCGATGGGTTTGAGTTTCTTCGGGGGCGTGAGAAGTCGGAAGCCGTCGGCGTCGATCACCAACGGGGTATCGCACTTGGTGCAGACGATCCGCCGGCCGACATCGGCCGGGGTGACGGCGTACACCGTCTGG
>JALOQR010000204.1 GCA_025459365.1 Fimbriiglobus sp. | reverse complement strand
CACTGCTGGATGAATAGCATCCCCTCCACCCCATCAAAGACGTTCGGGTAAACCGTGTTGACCGCCTCCACCTTCTCGCCGGCCGCCTTCTTGACGATGGCGTCGTAGGTGGCGGTGTACACGTTGGCAAACGCTTCAAAGAACGCCTCCGGGTGGCCGCTGGGCAACCGGCTGCTCGCCCCCGCCGCCGCCCCCAGGTACGGCCCGCCGTTGCGGGTGTACACCTTGTGCGGTTCGCCGTTCTGCCGCACGATCAGCTTGTTCGGCTCCTCCTGGTGCCATTCCAGCGCCGCCTTCGTGCCGTCCACCTCGATGAACAGATCGTTCTCGCGCCCGTGTGAGATTTGGCTGGCCGTGACCGTGCCGAGCGCTCCGTTGTCGAAGCGGATCTGGGCGACGCCGTAATCGTCGAGCGCCCGCCCCTCCTCGAACGTCTTGAGCAGGCAGGAGATCTGCTTCGGCAGCAGGCCGGTCATGAACCGGGCGAGGTTGTAGGCGTGGGTGGCGATGTCGCCGAACGCCCCGGCCGCCCCGCTCTGCTTTGGGTCGGTCCGCCACTTTGCCTGCTTCTGGTCGCTGCTCTCCAGCCGGGTGCGGAGCCACCCCTGGATGTAGTTGGAGCGGATCGCGTTGATCTCGCCGAGTTCGCCGTTCAGGATCATCTCGCGGGCCTGCCGCACCAGCGGGTAGCCGGTGTAGTTGTGCGTGACGGCGAACACCACCCCGCTCCGTTCGACGATCTTCATCAACTCCTCGGCCTGCACCAGGTCGAAGGTCATCGGCTTGTCGCAGATGACGTTGAACCCGGCCTCGACGAACGTCTTCGCCACCTCGAAGTGCGTGTGGTTCGGGGTGGCGACGCTCACGAAGTCGACCTTGTCGGGCCGCTTCGCTTCCTCTTCCGCCATCTGCTTGAACGAGGTGTAGGCGCGGTCGTCGGCGATGTCGTAGTCCGGGGCGGACGCCTTCGCCTTGGCCGGGTCGGAGGAGAGTGCCCCGGCGACGAGGGCGGCGCGGTTGTCGAGGACGGCGGCGGTGGCGTGGACGCGGCCGATGAACGACCCCTGTCCGCCGCCGACCAGACCCATGCGGAGTTTGCGATTCAGTGGAGCGTTGGTCGGCACGGGAGAGCCTCACGAGAGGGGATGGCGAGCGGCCCGCGGGAGCGGGCTGGTTTCGTGAGGGGGATTGTAGAAACGGTGGGCGGGGCGATCACCACAACCGGCGGACGCCGTAGGGGTCGAGGGCGGTATCGACGCTCACAACGGCCAACCCTTCCGCGAGCGCCTGGGCGACGAGCAGGCGGTCGAACGGGTCGTTGTGGTGCCGGGGCAAACGGGAAACCAACTCGGTGTGTCGCGGCTCGATCGGCAGGATGACGAAGCCGTTGTCGAAAATTGCCTCTCGAATGAACTGAGCAAACGGGACGGTGAGGGTGTACTTGCCGGTGTTCACCTTGATGGCCACTTCCCAGTGGCTGACAGGGCTGACAAACACCCGATTGGCGGGGTCGGTGACGACCGACTTGGCCCGGACGGAGATTTTCGGATCGTCCAGGTAGTGCCACAGCAAGCTGTGGGTGTCGAGGAGTACGTCCATTCACATGTACTCCGCGAAGTCGTTCAGGTGTTCGTCGTCGTCTGAAATGATGGTCAGTTTCCCTTTGCCGCGGCCCGGGATTGGCACGCCAATGGGTAGTTCGGGCGTCAGCCGGGCGACCGGCTTGCCATCGCGGGTGATGACTACCTCGTCCCCAGGGGTGAGGCTCGCGAGGAGTTCGGGCAGTTGGGACTGGGCTTCTTGCAACGTGACGGTCATGGTTCGCCCTCGGTGGCATGAGAGCATTGTACCTGTCGGCGTTGGCGGCAGCGAGCGGGCCGGGGGTGGAGGCGGGTATCGTGAGGGGAATTGTGGAATCGGTGGGCGAGAGTGACGGGCAACGAGCCGCCACCGCAAGGAATTGTTGGCCCGAGAAGGATCCTTCACCTCCACGCAATCGGCAAACCTGACAACGGCCGGTGGAACGTCCGCCCGGTTGCGGTTGACGGACCCCGATTGCAACTTTTACACTCTACCTCTCACCGGGGTTCCACACGGACGTTCCTCTGTAGCCCAACCCGAACCCCGGCTCACGCACGGACGCGGGGCCAATGCTTCCCACCATCAACAAGAAGTTTCTCCTCAAGCTCGTGGTGGTCGTTGCGGTGCTAGCCGGCGGGCTGGTGATTGCCCACACGGTGCAAGCGGGCCGCATCCCGGACACCTTGCTCGCCCAGGCCGACCGCGCTCACGCCCTGTCGGCCGACGATCCGAAAAAGCTCGATTCCGCCATTGGTTACCTGCGTCAGTATCTGGAATTCAGGCCAACCGACGTCGACGCCATGGAGAAACTCGGCGGTTGGCTCCGCACCCGCCGCAAGAACGGTGAGCCAACCGACCTACTCCGGCTGTACGACAAGATCCTGGTCGCCGACCCGAACCGCCACGACACCCGCCGGGAGGCGCTCAAGGCGTCGCTCCGGATCGGCCGGTTCACCGACGCGGAGGCGCACGCCGGGGTGCTGACACAGGCCTATCCGGATGAGCCGCAACTCTGGCTCGACCTGGGGTACGCCCGCCGTGGATTGCAGAAGCATGCCGAGGCCCGCGAGTGCTACGAGGCGGCGCTCAAGATCGATCCGAAGCTATCGATGGCGTATCAGGAGTACGCCGAATACCTGGTGAACGAGGTAAAAGACCGGGACCAGGCGAAGAAAGTGCTCGACCGGCTCGTGGCGGCCCGCCCGACCGACGCGGCCGCGCTCGCCTCCCGCGGGCGGTTCTTCGCCGCCACCGAGAGCGACGCCGCCGCCATCGTCGATGCCCGCAAAGCACTCGAACTCGACCCCATGTCCGCCGACGCCACCTTGCTCCTGGCCGAGCAATTGCAGAAGGGCAAGGACATCCCCGCGGCTGTCGATCTCTACAAGGACGGCATCAAGGCACACCCCACCGATGCCCGGTTCGTCCGCGGGCTGGCGTGGCTGGAGGTGAACCGCGGGAACATCGGGGCGTCGGTCGCGGCGCTCGAAGACGGCATGGCCCGCGTCGGCGAACGAGATGCCTTCGATCTCCTGGTGCCGCTGGCCGACTTGCTACTGCAACTCCGCGACAGCGACCGGGCCAAGGCACTCATCCGCAAGCTGGAAGGGCTGCGGGAGGTGGAACGGTCGCGGCAGCGAACGGTGCAACTCCAGGTGCTGTACCTGAAGGGCCGTTTGGCGATGAGCGAGAGCCAGTGGAAGGAAGCCATCGATCTGCTCAGTCAACTCCGGGCCGAGACGGGTGAGTTGCTCGGGCTGGAGTGCCAGGTGAACCTGTTGCTCTCCCTCTGCTATCAGCGGACGGGCGACTTCGGGATGGAAGAGCAAACGCTCAAGACGCTGCTGAGCAAAGACCCGAACCACGCGGCGGCCCGGGTGACACTCGGCACGGCATATCAGAACGTCGGGCGGTTCGAGGAGGCGATTGCGGAGTACGAGCAGGCCGCGCGGAGCCGGTTCGCCACCGCCGGCACGCGAGCGACCTTGCTGAAGATGAAGGCCGCCCGGTTGCGAGCGACGAACGCCGATAAGCGAGCGTGGGACGAACTGGAAACCCAGGTGCGGCAGTTCGCCCCGAGCTTCAGTGGGTCGGACCTCGCCATCCTGCGAGCCGAGTTGTACACCCTCCGCCGCACCCCGGATCGGGCCATCGCCGTCCTGCGAGAAGAGGCGATGAAACGGCCGACCGATGGCCGACTGTGGGCCGCTTATGCCACCGCCGCGGCCGACTATGCCGGCGTACCGGCCGGCCTGTCGCTGCTCGACGAAGCCCAGGCGATGTGCGGCGACCGGCCGGAACTGCGGCTAGCGCGGGCTGCTCTGTATGCCCGCGACCCCGCCCGCCTGCGGCCGATCGACCCCCTGGCCCAGCAGATCGACACCTGGCCGGAGGTGGATCAAAACAAGCTGCTCTACGGCTTGATCGAGATCTACGACCGTATCGGCGACGAGGCGGGGGTGGTTCGCACCTTCCGCCGCATCGCCGGGCGCTACCCGTCCGACCCGGCGGTGTGGGAAGGGCTGTTCGACCGGGCGACCCGCTCCGGCGACGCCGCCACCGCCACTGAAGCCCGGGCCATGCTCGCCAAGCTGCAATCGACCGAACCGGCCAAGTCGGCGGCGATGCTGACAGCATGGGAGGTTGCCAACGCCCGGCGGGCGAGCGATGCCCCCACCGCCATCGAAGGGCTGGTCAAGGAGTTCGGCCCGACACCGGACCGCGGCGATGTGTGCGTGGCCCTGGCCAAGTTGCGGGCGACCGCGGGCGATCCCGGTGCGGCGGCACCCCTGTTCGCCCGGGCCGTTCAACTCGATCCGGTACGGTTCGGCCCGACCCAGGAGTATCTGGCGTTCCTCACGGCCGCGGGGCAGAACGAACTGCTGAACCGGCTGCTCGTGCGACTGACACAGGACCACCGCTGGGGTGGCGAGCCGGTGCGTCGGGCGGTTCGCCAAACGGTGAAACGTGTGGCACCAGCGGCGGCCAAGCGGTTGCTCGATGCCGTCCGCCCCGCGGTCGAACTGGAAAGCGATGGACTCGGCTGGCTCGGCGACTGCTACGCCGCCTGCGGATTCACCGGCGACGCCAGTGCCTGCTACGACCGTGCCACCACGACCAAAGTGGCCACCTCCGACGACTGGCTGCGGAAGGCGGTGCGAACCGCCGAGGCCGGCGATGCCGACGCCGCGGCCAAAGTACTCGACGACGCCCGGGGGAAATTGAACTCGCCGCAACTCTACCTGATGACCGCCGCCCTGTTCGCCGAACACCCCGCCGCCAACGGCTGGACACCAAAGGGGTTGTCAGCGGCCGACCGCAAGCTGTACACCCAGGCCCGGCTGGCAGTGAAACTCTCCAAGTTCGATCGCGACGCTGCTGTGAGTGTGCTGGAAGATTACACCGCCGATCAGGCCGTGCCGGACGCTGACCGGGCATGGGCACGCCGCAACCTGGCCATGCTGCTCGTCGCCCGTGGCACCCCGACCGACCGCACGCGAGCGAAGGAGATGCTCACCGACACCGACAAGTCGCCCGGCGACACGGCCGACGACAAGCGGAGCACGGCCGCCGTGCTGGTGCAGTTGTCGCAGCAACTCGAAGGGGCCGACCGCGACCAAGTGCTCGACCGGGCCATTCAAGTGCTCGCTGCGGTGGCGAAAGAAACCAACATCCCACGAGACACCTTCCTGCTCGCCCAGTTGTACCGCACGGCGGCGGTGCGGGCCGACGCGGCGCGGGCCGCCAGTTCCGCCAACAAGGCCCGTGAACTGCTACAGGAACTCATCAAGAAAGACCCGAAGAACCCGGAGTACTACGTCGCCGCCCTCGATCAGATGACCGAGCCGGCCGACCGCGAACTGGCCGAGCGGTGCGCCGAATTCCTCATCAAGAGCTACCGCACCGACTTCCGGGTGGTGCAGGCGGTCAGCCGGTTCGAGGTGCGGGCCGGCCGGCCGGAGAACGCCCTCGCCCATGCTGTCGCCTATTCCCGCACCGCCGGGGACGCCCCCGGCGACCTCCAGGCCCGCACCGCCCGCTCGGCCGAACTGCTCGACGAACTGGCCCGTAAGCCGGGCGTGCGTGGCACCCCGGTCGGGCGGACGATGACCGACGCGGCGGTGGAGAAATACGAAGGGCTGTTCGTCAGCCGGCCTGAAGCCGTTGTCGCCCTCGTTGGGCTGCTATCGGCCGACGGGCGGGCCGAGGCCGGGTTCGCGAGGGTGGAGAAGTACGCGACGGCCCTGCCGAGTCGGGTGAAGGTACTGGCCGGGTTGGCCATCTTGCGGGCCGGCGGGGCAACTGAAGCCCAGGCGAAGAAAGTGGGTGAGTGGCTGGAAGCGGCCCTCCGCGAAGAGCCGGGGTCGGCGGCGGTGCTGATGAACGCCGGCGAATACCACTTGCTCCGGCGAGACGTCGCCGAAGCCGAGCGGGCCTACGCTGCCGCCCTGGAAAAGGACGAGTCGAACGCGGTGGCCCTCAGCAACCTGGCCTGGGTGCTGTCGCCCAACCCGGACGCGGCTGACCGGGCGATCGGGCTGATCGAGCGTGCCACCCGTGCGGTCGGCCTCACCGGCGAACTGCTCGACACGCGGTCGCGAGTCCACATTGGGCGAAAGGACTACGCGGCGGCCGCGCGGGACTCCGAGGCGGCGCTCAAGCAGGAGGCGACCGGCCTGCGGCTGTTCCACCGGGCGCTGGCCGAACATCTCCAGGGTGGGGGCGAGGCGGCTGGCCGGCGGTTCCGCGAGGCGAAGGAGAAGGGCCTGCGGGCGGTCAACGTCCACCCGGCCGATCGCGACGTGTTCGCCGAGATGGAGAAGAAGTACGGCGAGGGGAAGTAGCAGCCGTGCGAAGGCCGGGTGCGGGCGGCACCACCGCCTGCACCGGACCGTTCTGTACCGCCGGCTGCCAACCGACATGGCAACCCCGCGGCCCACGCGGACAATACCCCTTCGCCCAACTTCCTCCTTGTGATCCCGACATGAAAGTGGAACCGCAGGCCGAACACCGCTGGTTGGAGCAACTGGCCGGCGAGTGGGAGTGGGAGATGGTGGCGCCGGCCGGGCCGGACCAACCCCCGAGCCAACACACCGGCACCGAGTCCGCCCACATGTTGAACGTGTGGGCGCTTTGCCACGGCACCTACGCCATGCCCGACGGCGGGACAGCGCGGACGCTCATGACCCTCGGGTTCGACCCGACGAAAGGAAAATTTGTCGGCACCTTCGTCGGGTCGATGATGACCCATCTGTGGGTATACGAGGGGGAACTCGACCCCGCCGGCAAGGTGCTCACCCTGAATGCCGACGGGCCGAACTTCGCCGACCCGATCAAGACGGCCAAGTACCAGGATGTGATCGAGGTCGTCTCGCCCGACCACCGCACCCTCACCTCGCGGTTCCAGGGTGAAGACGGCCAGTGGGTGCAGTTCATGCACGCCGACTACCGGCGGAAGGGGTAGCGCCGCGTCGCCCGCGTCGCCCTACAATGAGGCCGTTGTCGGGCGGTCGGCGGTCAGCGTATTGCTCTTCGGAGCAGTGGCCGATGTTGCGTCGGCCGAGCGCATGGCTTGCCATGCTTCCCAGCGACGGCTGTTCCAGGTCCGCTATCGGCCACCCCCACTTAAGTGGTGACCTGGTCTGGATCAACCTCGCGGATCGCGGTTCCAGGTCACCACTTAAGTGGGGGTGGCCGGCGGACCCGTGAGCCTTCGGTGTCCCAGGTGAGTAGTGGCCGCCGACCGCCCGACAACTCTTCTTACCCCTCGTCCAGCATCCGGATTCGCTTCTCGTGCCGGCCGCTGTCAAACGGCGTCGCCAGCCACGCCTTCACGATCGCCTCCGCCTCCGCCTCGCCCGTCAGCCGCGCTCCCAGGCTGATCACGTTGGCGTCGTTGTGCCGGCGGGCCAGTTCGGCGACCGCCACGCTCCAGCACAGGGCACACCGCACCCCCCTCACCCGGTTGGCGCAGATTGCCTCGCCGTTGCCCGACCCGCCGAGCACGATCCCCCGCTCGCACTCCCCACCGGCCACCGCTTCCGCCGCTGGCCGCACGTATGCCGGGTAGTCGCACGCCTCCGCCGAGTGGGTACCGAAGTCGACCGGCTCGTGCCCGAGTTCGACAAGCAGACGCTTGAGTTTCTCCTTCAACTCGTAGCCGGCGTGGTCGGTGCCGAGGGCGATGCGCATGGGCGGTATCCAACACGAGGAACGGGCGATCCCAACTTAGCGATGGGTCTGCCTGAGTGCCAGGGAGAGGAAAATGGGCCTGGACCATCGCTTGCCCAACTCCCCACTGTGAATATCCGGCCAGCAGAACAAGCCGCCCGAGTCTGATTTTTTGGGCTGAGTGGGCGTAGCAGGCTCACTTGGAAGCAAATTTCTCTTGTCACGACGATTTCTGCTCTGGTCGGTTGTCTTTTGGTGGCGACAGAATTGTCTTCGTTTCTGGCCAAAAATGTGAACCTCCGGTGTCAGACCCTCGTACAAAGCGGCCGAATTTTCCGATTCCGGATGAAAAAAGACTTGCAACCGATATCAGACTCGGCGATAAAGTTCGACGTTGAGGTCGCCCCATAAACACGGCCTCAATTCACCCCACCTTCTCTGTTAGGGAGGTCCGCCCCGTGAAATTGTCTCTCGAATCCCTGGAAACGCGGGAAAACCCCTCGAACCCGCCACCGGTCGACCCGTTGGACTGGCCCGAACCTGT
>JALOQR010000203.1 GCA_025459365.1 Fimbriiglobus sp. | reverse complement strand
CATCTTGATCAGCACTTTCCCCCCCTTGGCGTCCTTCGCGGCGTGGGCCACAGCGTCCTTCGCCTGATCCAGCCCATAGCTTGCCGCGATGGTTGCCTTCAGCACCCCGCTCCGCACCAGCCCCTTCACCTCACCCACCATGCCGAGCATCTTCATCACCCCCTGACGTTTCACCCACTCGCCCAGCCAGAAGCCCTGCACCGTGGCCCCCGTGCTGATCATGAACCGCGGATCGACTGCCACCGGTTCGCCGCTCAGCAGCCCGTAGAGGAGCGCCTTCCCGCCGGTCGCCAGGCTCTTCACCACCCCCGTGCCGGTCGCCCCGCCGACGCATTCCAGGGCATACCCCACGCCCCCACCGGTCGCCTTGGCCACCTGCTCCGGGATCGGGCCGTCGGTTTCCACGATCACCGCATCGGCCCCGAGTTGCTTCAACTCCTCCACTTGCTCTCGGCGGCGGACCACGTTGACCGTCCGGAACCCCGTCCGCTTACCCAGGGCGATCACCATCTTGCCCACGCTGCTTCCGGCGGCCGATTGCAGTAGCCACGCCCCCGCCGGCACCTTCAGCACCTCTCGCGTCATCGCCACCGCCGTCATTGGGTTGACAAACAGCCCGGCGGCTTGCTCGTCGGGGATGTCGGCCGGCACCGGGAACACCTGCCGGGCAGAGCAGATCGCGTACTCCGCCCAGCAACCGGTGCGGGCACCGAGCACCGCCACCCGCTTCCCCTTACGGAGCGCCCCCAGCAGTCCGCCGCCAGTCGCCTCCACCACTCCCACCCCCTCGAAGCCGGGAGTGCAGGGCAATCGCTCCGGCCTCATTGTGTAGTTGCCGGCGATGTAGAGCAGGTCGGAGGGGTTGACCGGGCTGGCCGCCATTCGCACCAGCACCTCGCCACGACCGGGCGAAAGAGTACCGATTTCACGGGTTGTAAGGACTTCGGTCGGACTGCCGTGACGGTCGAACTGAACAGCCTTCATGGCGAACCTCGGTTTTTCGACAACGGCGTATCCCCATCAACTAATGAACTGGGCGGGGTTTAGGACAGGGACAGATCGCAGGGAAACGGGATTCTGAGAAAACAGCACTCGACTGGTTTCTTTTCCATTGACTCGCACTGAATCACTGCTAAATTGAGTCTGAATTGATGATATCGTGTCTCAACAAGCGGCGTTCGCCCCTTGCAGAGGCTGACCATTGCCAGTGCTCACCAACCAAACCGTTCTAAATCCGCACTGGGTGTGTGTGATTTTCACCGCCCTGCCGGTGTTGCTCGCCCTACTTGCGGTGGTGTTCCTTCCTTGAGCTCACATCCCGGAGTTGTGTCGATGCGTCGCCGATCCGCGTTCACGCTCATCGAGTTGTTGGTGGTGATCGCCATCATCGCCATCTTGATCGGGTTGTTGCTACCCGCCGTACAGAAGGTGCGGGCTGCTGCTGCTCGTACCCAGAGCCTGAACAACCTGAAGCAGATGGGCCTCGCCCTGCACGCCTACCACGACGCCAATCAGACACTCCCGCCGGGGTTTGTGTCAGCCGTGTCACCGGGCTGGGTGTACAACCCAAGTCACCCACTTGGTAGCAATCAGGCGGCGACTGAAACGGGGCCAGGATGGAGCCTGTTCGCGTACCTCCTGCCATACATCGAACAAGACAACCTGCACCGCCAGATCCGGTTCGACTTGCCCATCACTCACCCGCTGAACCAGGCTGCTCGTGAAACGCTGGTGAAGAGTTACGTCGATCCTGGCGACACCGAGCCCAAGCTCATCAACATCACCAACAGCGGCGACCCGCCGGCCGCGGCCAACGTGCCGACCGTGATCACGCAGGCCTCGGTGAGTAGCTACGCCGCCTGCCTGGGTACGCTGGCCTACGAGGAATTGCCGTTCAACGGTGTGTTTCACCGTAACAGTCGCGTGCGGTTGACCGACATCACCGACGGCACAAGCATGACCATCGGCATCGGCGAGCGGATGAGCCGGCACACCGAGAGTAGTTGGGTGGGCGTGGTGCCGGGAGCGGAGTTGGTGTACGCCCCGACGGCCGCTCGGTACAACCCGGCCCAGCCAAGTTTCCAGTTTCGCCCGGCCATCACGGCGGTCCTGGTTCACGTGCGGACGAGTGCCCCCAGCACGCAGGGTAGCCCCGGTGGGTTCATCGGCCCGCACTCGGCCGGGACGCAGTTTCTGAACATGGACGGTTCATCGCGGTTGATCACCGGTAGCACCCCACCAGATGTGTTTCGTGCCCTCTGCACCCGCGCCGGCGGGGAAGTAATCCCGGGCGACTTCTAAACCCACCTGCCGGTTTTGACCATGACTACGCCAGTCCTGACGACCGACCTGGCACCGTCGCTCGGACGGCCGACGCACGCCCCCAGGCCCTTGCTCAAGCGGGTGATACACCTCATCCGTCGTGGTCACCTGTTCCTCGGATTGTTCCTCTTGCCCTGGGCGGTGCTGTACGGGGTGACTGCCTTCCTGTTCAACCACCCGACCATCCTGAGCGACCAGCCGACGACCACCTTCGGCCGCAGCGCCCTGGCCGGCACCCCACTCGAGACACCCGCCGACCCACGGGTGATGGCCGAACAGGTGGTAGCTCGGTTGAACGAAACCCGGAATCCGACGGTGCCCTACACGCTCGCGGCCGGCGAGGTGAAGTTCAACCGCGAGTTCGCCTTCGCCACCGTGAAGGCCGACGGCCAGACCGTAAACGTGCTGGTAGACGTGCGGAACGGCACAGGTACGGTGCGATCGACCCCGATCCGCGAGCCGAAGCCAGTGGAGAAGGCCCCGTTCGCCACCGGGAATGCCCCCGCGAACGGAGGCGGCCGGGCGAGTCGCGGCAACAATGCGGCGCCGCGGCCGGAGGCGAACGGCATCCTACTCGACGACCCGTTGGCCGAACGAGTGAAAGCCAGCGTGCCGGTGATTCTTGAACGGACCGGCTTCCCGGTCGGCGAGGTGATCGTCACCTCGGTGCCGGAGGTGGTGTTGCCGATCGAAGCCGACGGCCGCATCTGGACGACCACCTACAACCCGCAGACTGGTGCGGTCACCGGCACCCCAGCCGATGCCAAACCCGAAACCGAACTGAGCTGGCGCCGGTTCCTGCTCAGGCTGCACACCGCGCATGGCTACCCCAGCGAGACGAACAGCCGCTGGGCCTGGGCGGTCGTGGTGGACCTCATGGCCGGAACGATGTGCTTCTGGGGCCTCTCCGGATTGGTGATGTGGTGGCAGATCAAAGCCACTCGCAAAGCCGGAGCAGTGGTACTCGCCCTGAGTGCGGTCGCGGCGTCCGCACTGGGGTTCGCCATGCACGCCGCGATGACTTCCTGACCAGACCTGTTCTCCCCCCAACCCTCTCGGAGGCGACCCCATGTGTCGTCGAAGGGCCTTCACGCTTATTGAGTTGCTGGTGGTCATTGCGATCATCGCCATCCTGATCGGTTTGTTGCTGCCGGCGGTGCAGAAGGTACGCGAGGCCGCCGCTCGCATCAGTTGCACCAACAACATGAAGCAGATTGGGCTGGCCGCCCACGGCTTTCACGACGCGAACGAACGTTTCCCGACCGCCAACACCCCGGCGTTCTCGTCGGCGTTTACGTCGCTGCTGCCATACCTCGAACAAGAAAACATCGGCCGGCGGTACAACCCGTTGCTCAGCCCGACCGACACCACCGACGCCGATGGCGACGGCTTCACCAACGCGATCCTCGGGGCGAGCGAACTGAAAACCTACCGCTGCCCGAGCATGACGCCCCCGCCCACGCCGCAGGCGTTCCTCGGCTGGGCGAGCTACGCGGTTTGCATCGGCAGCCAGCCGAATGCCTTCTTCCCGCCCGGCAGTTCTGGCAACCCGGCCCAAGACAACGGCGTATTTGTCCGGCTCATTGGTGGCGGTAGCGGTGGGGCGACTGGCCAGATGGGAGTGCGGATGACCGACATCACCGACGGCACCAGTAGCACCATCATGGCCGGTGAGATGGGTTTCCAGTTGCGGGACTACGCCTTCCGGAGTGGGCCGTTCAATGGTGCCCCTCGCTGGGGCAATACCCAGTGGGCGTGGGGGTACGCGTCGTACTCGTTCGGCAGTACCGGCGTGATGTTCAACACCGTCGTCGGCACCCCGGCCAATCTCACCGCCCGCCTCGGGACGTTCCGCAGCGACCACTCGGGCGGGGCCAATTTCGCCTTCGCCGACGGCAGTGTGCGGTTCCTCACCAACAGCACCCCGCTCGACCAGTACCGAGCGATGGGCACCCGCAACGGCGGGGAAGTCGTTCAGCAGTAGGTCATCACCCTCGATCAAGACCTAATCCACGGAGCCTGATATGAGTCGCCTTCTCACGCTTCTATGGCTTGCCGTCCCGGCATTCGCCGCCGACCTGCCCCCGCTGCCGAAAGGTGTGTCCAGCCTCGGGGCGATCGCCTGCGACGGTCACCTGTACGTCTACGGCGGTCACGCCGGCAAGACGCACTCTTACGACACCGCCACAGTGCTGGGCACCTTCCACCGGCTGAAACTCGACGGCGGCACGAAGTGGGAGGAACTGCCCGGCGGGCCGGGACTGCAAGGGATGAACCTCGCCGCTCACGGCGGGAAGGTGTACCGCGTCGGCGGTATGACCCCCAAGAACGAACCGGGCCAGCCGGCCGACCTGCACTCCGTCGCCACCTGTGCGGTGTTCGACCCAAAGGCCAGCAAGTGGGAGTCGCTTCCCGATCTGCCCGCGCCGCGGTCGTCGCACGAGGTGGTCGTGGTGAACGACATACTCGTGGTCGTCGGCGGTTGGCAGCAGAAGGGCAAGGGCGAGAAACCGACCTGGCACGACACCGCCCTGACCCTGGACCTGAAAGCGAAAGATGCCAAATGGCAGAACATCCCGCAGCCGTTCCAACGGCGGGCGCTGACGGCGGCGGCGGTCGGGTCGAAGGTTTATGTGATCGCCGGCCTGGGTGCGCAAGAGGCCGACCGGCGAGTGGACGTACTCGACGTGTCCACCGGCCAGTGGAGCGAGGGGCCGAAGTTGCCGGGCAAGGACAAAGAGGCGTTTTCGCCAGCGGCAACCGCAGTCGGTGGGCAGGTGGTGGTGAACACGTCGTCCGGGGCGGTATTCCGGATGACCGAGTCGGGTGATGCCTGGGAGAAGGTGGGTGAGTCGAAGACGAAGCGGATGGTCGCCCGACTGGTGCCGCACGGCCAAAATGCCGCTTTGCTCATCGGTGGGGCGCTACCGGGGGAGAACGCCGCTGAGGTGGAGTTCATTCAGTTGGCGACCAAAAGTAGTCCACGGGTGGGAGCGGTGGGGAAGTGACCCTGCCCTGTCCCGATGAATGTTGTTCAATGGGCATGCCGCTCAGCAGTCGCCTGGCGGCCGCCCTCTTCTGGAGACTGAGATGAAGAAGTTCCTGCTCGCCGCCGTGGCTGGCGTGTTCGCTGTTGCCAGCGGCTTCGCTCACATGGTCATGGTGGTGCCGACGAAGGATAGCAAAGCTGTCACCGTCGTGTTCAGCGACAGCCTGGAGCCCGACGAAAACGTCCCGATCGACAAGATCGCCGCCCTCAAATTGCGCGCGGTTACTGGCGGCAAACTGATGGACGTCGAGCACAAGGTGGATCGCAACGCCCTCACCGCTACGCTGCCGGCCGATGCGACGGTGGTGTTCGGCACTGTCACCTATGGTTTGTTTGGCAAGGATCAACCGGCCCTGCTGGTGTACCACCCCAAGGCCGTGCTCGGCGGGGCGACCGGGAAGGCCGCCACCGCCGGTGAGAAAGCGGTAGCCGAACTTGTGCCGGTGGCCGACGGCGGAAAGATGAAGTTCCAGTTCCTGGTTGGTGGCAAGCCGGCCGCCGAAGCGGACGCGAGCGTGACCTTGCCCGACGGGAAGAAAGAGAAGGTCAAGACCGACAAGGACGGCTTCACGCCTGCGTTCGATTCCGCCGGCCGATACGCTCTCTCGGTCAAGCATGTCGAAACCAAGCCGGGCGAAATGGGTGGCAAGAAGTACGATCAGGTGATGCACTACGCCACCCTCGTGGCCGACACCCCGGCGAAGAAGTAACCGTGCGGCTCCGAGTTGGTATGCAGGTGCGGGTGCGGACAGCATCGGTTCGCCAACGCGGTGAACCGGCCGGTGTCCACGCCCGTACCTCACACTTTTTGCCCTCCGGCGAACGAGATCCCCAGCGCAACAGAACGAATTCCCTTTTTCGCCTCTCAACAATTCTCGATACGAGACTCACCTTCAGTCGGGCCGCATAGACCCTTCATCGAGGTGCCGTGATCGATTTCGCTCGTCGTGCTCCTTTTCGGCCTGCTGCTACCAACAGTTCGGAACGTGCGTCAGGTCCGCCATGAGTCGGTAAGCTATCTGCGGGCACTCCAAAATTTCAAATTTTCCTTCAACTCTGACCGAACTCCGCAGTGCTACAACAGCCTTCTCACCTGCCCGAGGAATACGATGCACTCCGAGTTCTGGAACGTACCCAACGTACTGTCTCTGAGCCGCATCCCACTGACGGCCCTGGTTTGCTGGGCGATTGCCGCTGGTTTTTGGGCGATCGCCCTCGTCACGTTCGTCCTGGCCACTCTCACCGACTGGCTCGACGGTTGGTGGGCGAGGAGGTTCCACAAACTCACCACGGTCGGCCGAGCACTCGACCCGCTCACAGATAAAGTGATGATCGCCTCGGCGTTCATCTTCCTGATCCCAGTGCCAGATTCCGGCATCGACCCCTGGATGGTGGCAGTGGTGGTGGTGCGGGAAGTGCTCATCACCGGCCTTCGGGGGATGGTGGAGGCGGCCGGCAAAAAGTTCGGGGCCGACTGGTTCGGCAAGATGAAAACCGTGCTGCAATGTGCAGTGCTGATCGGCGTGCTTTTGATGAAGACTTTGGCGGCGAACGAGTGGCTGACGGCCGCCTGGGTGCCATTCGGATGGGTGCAACTCGGGCTGCTGTGGGCGATGCTGGCCGCGACGGTGGGCAGTGGGGTGCAATACTGCGTGCGGGCGGTGAGGCTCTTCAGTCCCAGTTGACGACATTCCCATCGGCCGGCAAGAGCATCCGTTGCCAGACGTCGGCAGTCACATTCGGCCGCACCCCGCGCACGCTCCCATCGGCCACGCCGACCAGTACCACCCCGACGTGATGACTCTGCACGCTGAATGGATTGCATTCGGCCCGCGTCGGCCGCACTTGCGGGAGATCCTCACGCAACCGGCCGGTGACGGGGTTGTTGAGGCCAAAGACTGGGGCCTCCGTCAGGTGCAGGTCGCTCAACCAGTTCATCCAGATCCCCCCGCACTGCGCGGTCCGTTCGGCATACACCACCGTGTTCGAGGTGCCGTCCGGGAAGCCGTTGGCCAGTTGCACTCGCCCGCGGTCCCACCGGTGGTTGCCGAACACTTGGAGGTTGGCGGTGTACCCGGTGGCACCGATCGGGTCGCCGAACGGGCCGATCATCAGCCCGCCCGAGGCGGTCGGGTCGGCTGGGCAGCGGAACACGGGCGGTGGCACGCCGGCGGGGTCGGTCTGCGGCGCCACCCCAGAAACGTACTTGGTCAGGGCGTACTGACTGTGCTGCACGCACCCGCATCCCTGGATCAGCGGAGCGAGAGAATCGAGTCTCGCAAAAGCGGCGGTTTGCTCCAGATATGGGAGAAGGAAATAGTGGTGGGAGGCGGTGACCGCCGCTTCGGCCCCCGGTGGATGCATGACTCCACCTGCCGGGGGCAATCGCCCGGACGCCTGATCGCAGTGGTGGGCAGCGAGTGCAATCTGCTTGAGGTTGTTCTGACACCTCAATCGATCGGCGGCTTCTCGCACCTTCTGCACGGCCGGCAGAAGCAGACCGATTAGAATGGCAATGATGGCGATGACCACCAGCAACTCGATCAGCGTCATGGCGCTGCGTCGGACGAGCATGGGCGTCCCCTTCCGCCCGGTAGGGCTGGCGATCAGTATACCTCAAGGAATGGTGGGCTGACTGCCCCCGTTACTTCGCGGGGGTGAGGGCGACGCAGTACGCCAGTAGGCCGCGGTGTAGGGAGAAGTAAGCACCGTCGTCCCCCTGGCGGGCTGGGCCGAACCGCAGGCCGAACTTCTCCATGTGAGCGATGACTTCCCCTGCCGTCGCCCCCACCACCGACCACTCCGCTCCGGCCACCCCCACACTCTTCTCGTCCTTCAGATACTTGGCCGCCGACTCCAACCGGGAGAAAAAATCGCACACGTCGCAGGCGTCCTCGAACGGTGCATCAGCCACCAGTTGGCGACTGGTTT
>JALOQR010000202.1 GCA_025459365.1 Fimbriiglobus sp. | reverse complement strand
GCCGGCGGCTTGAAGCGCAGTGACGGCCGACTCGCGACCTGCACCTGGGCCTTTCAATTTCACCTCAACCTCTCGTACGCCGAACTTGGCAGCCTTGCCAGCGGCCTCTTCTGCAGCCCGCTGAGCTGCGAACGGAGTGGACTTGCGGCTCCCTTTGAAGCCGACCGCCCCACCGCTCGACTGACACAAGGTGTCGCCTTGCGGGTCGGTGATGGTCACGATGGTGTTATTGAACGTGGACTGGATGTGAGCCACACCCTTGCTCACGTTCCGCCGTGTCTTCTTCTTCTTGTTCTTAGCCATAGGAGCCGTGAGCTTGGAGCTAGAAGTTACGAGCCTATGCCGAGACGCCGTGGGTCAAGCTACCAGTTGACTATCTGGAGCTAAACCGCCCCACGGCTCACCCGTTACTTGTCTTTCACGCCTTTCTTACCGGCGACCGTCTTACGTGGGCCTTTCCGGGTGCGGGCGTTGGTCTTGCTCCGCTGGCCACGAACTGGCAGATTTTTGCGGTGGCGTTCGCCACGGTAGCTACGAATCTCTTTCAGACGGGTGATGTTACCCCCGTCGAAACGCCGTAGCGCCCCTTCAACCAACGGGTACTCCCGGTCGATGAGAGTGGCAATCCGAGCCACCTCATCGTCGGTCAGGCTGTTCGCCTTGCGAGTCGGGTCGATGCCACACTTGGCGCAAACTTCCAGCGCTGTCGTTGGCCCAATCCCCCGCAGGTATCGCAGGCTGATGTGAAGCAGCTTGTTGGTCGGGAGGTCGATCCCTTGAATACGAGGCATGAGTGATTCGTTCCGCTATGGCTCGGGGGGGTTAGCCTTGCCGCTGCTTGTGGCGGGGGTCTTCACAGATCACCCGGACGACACCTTTCCGCTTGATCAGCTTGCACTTGTCGCACATCGGTTTGACGCTCGACCGCACCTTCATGATGGCACCGCCGCGGATTGTCGTGGCAACTAGGAAAGTATGAGCATATCGGGTGGCCCGAGACCGGCAAGTCCGACTGAGCCGAAAATGCCCAACGGTTACTTCTTCGGTGGATCCAGGCGAAACGATTTTAGGTAGCGTTGCACATCCCGACGATCCGCAGACAGGAACTGCCCTTCGACCCCGAGATACACGAGACGCGTTTCGGTTCGTACCAGCCGAACCACTCGCCGTTTGCCTCCGGCCAGATCGAACACGTACTCACGCGACTCTGCGTTCGGCACGCCGACGGTCCGTTCCTCCAGCAAAGTACCATTGGTGGCCGTAGCGATAGCATCGCGGGCAGTGGCGAACCCGGCGTCCAGGCTTGGTTTATCACCCCAGTTGCCCAGCCCCACTGGTACGTTGCCGTAGGCCACAAGATAAACATCAACCGCCTTCTTCGGGTCGATAAACCGGCGTGTGGTGAGGTTCCAGTCGGGCACGGGGCACTCTGTTTCGGTCGCCTCGCCGGGTGCTTCCAGGCGGAAACTCTGGTCCTTGGGGCGGAATTCACCCCAGGTCAGCCCGGTGACGGCTGCGACCTCTCGTACTCGTTCCAGCCAGCCATCTTGGGCGAAGTAGAACAGTACACACGCTCCGTAGCTGAGCACTGCCAACGCGACTAACAATCGCACCCGTAGCGCCATCGTCCACCGGCGAAGGCACGCCAACCCTACACCCAACCCGACTGTACCGGCTGCGATGGCCACCGGAGCCATGAACGAAAACGCGGACGGCCTGGCGACGAGTGAGAGAAAGAGCCAGAGCAGTGGTACACCAACCGGAAGCAGGGCGAGGGCCACTGGCCCACCCCCGGCTTGCGGCGGGTGGACCGTGGGAATGTCGTCTGGGTGTTCGGCGACTGAGGGGGTGCGAGCGAGCGGACGGACGACCGGGATGTCGTCAGGCAGGCTTGGCTTTGCTCGGACGACCACCGGTGGCGGCGGCGAGGGCGGACACCAGTCGACAGCGACGAACTGACTGGCGCACCATGGGCAAGCGACCACCAATCCGAGGGCGGTGGCCGGCACCCGCGACGGCTGTTCACAGGCAGTGCAGAGAACAATCGTGACGCTCATCACCATCAAGATAGGTGCCGCAGTCAAGCCGGACGACCGATGAGCCTACGCACGCATCGAGTTCGTGCTAGGCTTGCATCGGTTTTCCCGTTATCTCAGGCGTTCCCGATCGAATTACAGACACGCCGACCGCACCCCCCCTCGTGCGGCGACGAAAACCATCGTCTCCACCTCAACCGAGGGGCACTTAATGAAGTCGTTCGCACTTGCAGGAGTGGTTGCTATCGTTCTCGTACTCAACTTTCCAGCCTCAGCGGAAGCAGGGTGACGGACGCCGAGCTGCCAACCAGCGCTCGACCCGGCAGCGGTCGCTGCCAAGAAGAAGGAAAAGGAACGGAACGATTTTTACCTGCTCGTGCTCGGTCTGAGCGTGGCGGGTGTGGCCGGTGCTCTGATGGCCATCAAATTCGTGAAGGAAGCCGGCGAAGCGGCTGCCGTGCGGAACCGCCCCAAGCAACCGTGGGACCTGTAACTACGACCCAACGGGAGCGTGTCGAAGTCCGGCACGCTCCCGTTCAGGTGTTGATGGAATCGACGCCTGCCAACTCACTTCTGCGTGTAGACAACCAGTCGCCCGTGGGTGATTGAGTTCATGAGGTATTGCGTTTCCTCCGTATCCGCCGCACCAGTCGCACCAGTTCGGCGTAAAGCAGCACCACCGCAGTACCTCCCGCGATCAACCCCCAGTCGAGCCACGTGAGCGGCTCGACAGCGAAAACCTTCCCGCCGAAGTTTACGATCAGCACCTGCCCGATCACCGTCAGTGAGGCGATCATCAGGAATAACGGGTTCTGCAACAGACCGCGGAAACCACTCACGTCAGGTGTCATGCTTCGG
Source organism: Fimbriiglobus sp. (assembly GCA_025459365.1). Taxonomy (GTDB): domain Bacteria; phylum Planctomycetota; class Planctomycetia; order Gemmatales; family Gemmataceae; genus JALHQU01. The sequence continues at coordinate 5,449 of JALOQR010000202.1, read as the reverse complement.
CAGTTGATCTGGTTCCACACCTGGAAGAACACATAGATGGTGAAGAAGATCGCCACCTGTCGGACGGTCAATTCGGGGAACGGTTCGGACTGAAACGCGGAGTAGGCCTCATCCCACTGGGCCTTCGGTCGCCAGTTCGGGTCGAACCAACCGGCCAGTTCCATGCCGAGCAAGAGGGTGATCATCACCACCACGAAGAATAAGCCAGTGGCGAAGATGGTTCCGAGCATGGTGCGGGTGACGATGCTCTCGTCTCGCCGCTTGGGACGCACGCCCATCAGCCCGGCCCGCGGCGGCTCACTGCAGAGGGCAATGGAGGCGAATGTATCCATAATCACGTTGATCCAGAGCAGTTGCAGCACGGTGAATGGCGGTTTCAGCCCGAGGAACGGTCCGGTGAATGCGATGAGCAAGGCGGAGAAGTTGATGGTCAGTTGGAAGACGATGAAGCGCTGGATGTTCTCGTAGAGAGCCCGGCCCCAGTGGACCGCCTTCACAATGGTGCTGAAGGCATCATCGAGCAAGACAATCTTGCTCGCCTCCTTCGCCACTTCAGTGCCGGTGATGCCCATCGCTAGCCCGACGTCAGCCTTTTTCAGGCTGGGGGCGTCGTTGGTGCCATCCCCGGTCATGGCGACGACGTGCTCCTGCTCTTGCAGAAGCCGAACCAACCGGTACTTGTCGAGTGGCTTTGCCCGGGCCACGACCCGCACGTCTGGCAGTCTCGCCTTGAGTTCGTCGTCGGTCAGTTCGGCAAGTTGGTCACTGGTCATCACCAGTGCGGTGGGCGAGTCGAGCAGACCGATATCTCGGGCGATGGCACGGGCAGTATCGGCGTTGTCGCCGGTGATCATCTTCACTTCGATGCCGGCGGAGCGGCAGCGGGCGATGGCTTCGGGTACGTCGGGACGGATCGGGTCGCGGATCGCGACGAAGCCATCAAAAACCAAGCCCTCCTCGCACTCGGCACGGCGGTCAGTGATTTGTTCCGGATCGCGTGGGAAGTCTGTCGGTAGCGTTCGGTGGGCAAAAGCCAGCGTCCGCATGGCGTCGCCGGCAGCGGACGACAGATCGGCCTGCACCTTCGCACGGTCGCCAGTCGTCATCTCGCGAACCGAACCGTCGGGATCGGTGAGATGCGTGCAGCGGGCAAGAATCACCTCCGGGGCACCCTTCACGAGGGCGGTCGGCCGACCAAGTAGTTCGGCCACGCTCGTCATCCGTTTGTGCTCGCTACTAAACGCCGCTCGGAACAGCACGGGGTGGTGCAATCTCTCGTCGGCGTAACTGGTGCCGCCATCGGTCAGCCATAGGAGCAATGCCCCCTCAGTGCTGTTGCCGATGACTACGCGCCGCTCTCCCTTCTGCTCCAAGGTACCGGTACTGTTCAGAGCGGCGTTGACAGCTACCCAGTCGGTGGCCGAGTTCATGGCGGTTCGCACCCCGCGGAACGGGGTTGGGATGAATGCAGGTACACCCGCCTCGGCCGCCTGCCCGCCAGCGTAGAGCCGTGCCACTCTCATCTGATTCATGGTGAGCGTGCCGGTCTTGTCGGTACAAATGACGGTCGCGCTGCCGATTGTCTCGGTGGCCACCAACTGCCGCACCAAGGCGTTCGCTCGTGTCATTTTCCGCATGGCCAGCGCGAGCGAGACGGTCACGCTCATCGGTAGCCCTTCAGGAACCGCCACCACCACCACGATCACCATGTAGACGAAATAGTCGAGCAGGTGGTTGACCACTCCGAGCCAACCCTGGGCAACTGCCTCGCCGTCGAGAACCTTCAGGGTCGCTGGGTTCAGTTCACCGAGGTACAGCCCCCGAGCGGCCAGGGCGATGAAAATCAGACCGGCCGCGGCATACCCCACTCGCGAGATGATTTTGGCCAACTTCTCCAGCTTGAGTTGGAGCGGGGTGCTCTCCTTCGAGAGGGTCAGTTTGCTTTGCACCCGCGCCCCGGCGTCGTCGGTGTCGTCGCCGCCACTGGTCAGTCGGCGGGCGATCTGCCCGATCATGGTGTCATCGCCGATGTTCGTTACCGTCATCTGGCCGAGGCCGTCTACCACCTGCGTGCCACGATACACGCACCCCGGCTTGTCCGGCCCATCGGTCGGGTCGGCGTCGGGTTGCACGAGTTTCTTGACTGGCTCGCTCTCACCAGTCATCAGGCTCTGGTCAATCTGTAACTCGCTGGCCCGCGAGATTCGACCATCGGCGGGGATCTCGTCACCGGTCTCCAGCACAATCAAGTCGCCAACCACCACCGCGTCGAGCGGTAAGGCAACCACCTTGCCCTGCCGCACAACCTTCACGCGCACAGCGTCTTTCCGCGTGTTTAGCTTCTCGAATTCCTGGTCGGAGCGGTACTCGCTGAGGAACGAGACACCGGTGGCGAGTACAACGGCAACCATCACCGCCAGGCCATCGAACGACGGGTTGCCCAAGGCAACAGAGGTACCGAACAGTACCGCGGCCAGGCCGAACAGGGCGGTGGGCACCCAGTCGGTCAGTTTCACCAGGTACAGTACAGCGGACAAAACGACGACCACCACCAGGGCGGCGATACCAGCCGTCACCGATTTCTCGAACAAATCGACGACGATCTTGAGCAGGGATGCGGCGAGCAGGATCTTGATGATCGCGTCGTTGAACTTGGCAAGGAATTTCTTCCACGCCGACTCACGGGGTAGGGGAGTGAGCCGGTTCGATCCATACTTCGCCCGACTCTGCTCCACCTCCGCGTCCGTCAGGCCGTCGGTGCGGGCGGCTGGAAACAAATCGTAGATGGATTGCAGCGTGCGCATCGATGGATTCAGGCGGGAAAAAGGAGCGGCCGGGGGTGAACCCGGCCGTGAGATTGGTGTTGGGAGAGCAATGCCCTGCCCATCAAGAAAGTTCGCGATAGGCCGCTTTATCCGTCCATTACTTCCTTCTCCTTCGCCGACGCCAGTTGGTCGATCTTGCTCTCGTACTGTTTCAGCAAGTCTTGCACCTTCTCCTTGCCCTTGTCGCGGTCGTCCTCGGTCATGGTCTTCGCCTTCTCGGCGTCATCGAACATCTTGTTGGCGTCACGGCGGATGTTGCGGCAGCTCACCTTGGCCGCCTCCGCCTGCTTCTTGATCTGAGCGACGATCTTTTTCCGCTGGTCGCCACTCATGGCCGGGATGTTGAGGCGGATCACTTTGCCGTCGTTGTTTGGGGCGAGGCCGAGGTCGGAGGCGCGGATTGCTTTCTCGATCTCTTTGAGGTCTTCCGCCTGGAACGGCTTGATCTGAATCGTGCTCGGGTCTGGGCAACTCACGTTGGCGATCTGCTTCACCGGCGTCGGGCTGCCGTAGTACTCCACCCGGATGCTGTCGAGCATGGCCGGCGTGGCTCGCCCAGTGCGGAGGCCCTGGAGGTCGTTGCGGAGGACTCCGAGCGCCTTCTCCATGCGGTCGGTGGCGTCCTTCAGGTACTGTGCGGCGCTCATGGCGGTGTCCTAACGAGCCGCGACCGCGAGGGAGCGGCGGTGGGATGGCCGTCGTCGTCCGCTCCCTCGTGGTTGCGGTTCGCCGGCACTTTGTAAACCTATTCGTGACTCACCAGTGTGCCGATCGGAAGGCCAGAGACGGCCCGCTCGATGGCCCGATCCATTTTGTAGTCGAAGACCAGGATCTTCAACTTCGCCTTCTGGCACAGGTCGAAGGCGCTCAGGTCCATCACCTTGAGCCGGGCATCGATCACTTTCTGGTAGGTCAGCCGATCGTACCGCTCGGCGTGTGGGTTCTTTTCGGGGTCGTCTGAATACACCCCGTCCACTCGTGTCGCCTTCATCAACACATCCGCCCCGAGTTCGACTCCACGCAGGGCGGCGGCGGTGTCGGTCGTCACAAATGGGTTACCGGTACCGCCGGCCAAGATCACCACCAACCCCTTCGAAAGGTGCCGCACCGCCCGCCGGCGGATGAACGGCTCGCACACTTCGTCCATCGCGATCGCCGACATCACCCGCGTCGGGATGTCGAGGCTTTCGAGTGTGTCTTGGAGCGCCAGGGCGTTCATGACCGTGGCGAGCATGCCCATGCTGTCGGCGGTGGCGGGCTTGATAGCCGACGATTTGGCCGAAAATTGTGCCCCGCGGAGTAGGTTTCCGCCGCCCACCACGATGGCCAGTTCCACCTTCTTCTCGACCACTCGTTTCAGTTGGGTGGCGATGGTCAGTGTTTCGTCGAGGCTGATGCCGCCGCCCTTACCACCGGGGCCGAACGCCTCTCCGCTGAGCTTCAGCAGCACCCGATTGTAAGCCGGGGAGAGTGGGCCGGGGGTGGTCAACACGTCTGGCATCAGTTAGCACCGGGGTGCAGGGAGAGTGAGTGATTATAGTGGCGGGCGACGGCTTGGCGAGTCGAACGCCCCCCCTCTCTGCCACACTGCCACCTGCCACACACATACCCCCCACTCCTATCTGTTGAACCGAAACCCTTGCGGTTCATGTGATTCGGTCGAAATGGCGGAGGGTAAGCGATCCCGCTTTCTCAGTTATGATACTCTCTATTGCGTCTTATTAATCTCGCTCGACGCCAACAAGTGCCCCTCCCACACTGTCACGGCATGCCCGCCGAGGATGACCCGGTCGCCGTTCAACCGCAGGTGCAGCACTCCGCCGCGCCGGGAGGCCTGATACGCGGTGAACGTGGTTTTCCCGAGCCGTTCGGCCCAGAACGGGGCGAGGGTGCAGTGGGCCGACCCGGTGACGGGGTCTTCGTCCACACCAGACTGGGGACCGAAGAACCGTGAGATGAAGTCGTACCCCGGGTCGTCGCTGGCGGCAGTGACGATGACGCCGCGGGCCGTAACCGTCGCCAGTTTGCGGAGGTCGGGTCGGAGCGAATGCACCTCGGCGGCGGTAGGAAGTTGCACGATCACGTCGAACTTGCTGCGACCAAAGTACACCGTCTTCGACACTTCGAGTGCTTCAAGGGCTGTCGGTTCGACTGGCGTTTCCTGCGGCGGGGTGGCGGGGAAGTCGAGTTCGATGAGGTTGCCGTTGCGGGAGCAGGTGAGCACCCCGCTGCGGGAGTGGAACCGCAACGGTTCGTCGGTCACGGTGCCGCTCGTCCACAGGGCGTGAGCCGTGGCGAGGGTGGCGTGCCCGCACAGATCGACCTCCACGGTCGGCGTGAACCACCGCAACGAGTAACCATCCGGTAGTTTCCGCACGAACGCCGTCTCGGCGAGGTTCATCTCAGCAGCAACGTTCTGCATCCACTCCGGGTCGGCGTTGGTTTCGAGCCAGACCACCGCCGCCGGGTTGCCGGCGAACGGCCGATCGGTGAACGCATCCACCTGCCAGCACGGAATCCGGGGCATTGCTTTACTCCGTGGCGAGCAGGTCGTCCCAACTGGTGGCGTCGAGGATGCGTTCGGTCATCCGCTCCAACCGGCCGAAGTCGGTGATGGCGTTCAA
>JALOQR010000201.1 GCA_025459365.1 Fimbriiglobus sp. | reverse complement strand
CCTGGCTGCTCATCGAGCGCGGCAAGTGGGGCCGCAAGGCGTTGCTCAGCTTCAACCTGCCGGAACTCTTCGGCCCGCGTGACGAGAAGCAGTTCCGCGCCTTTGCCGCATTGGCCGGCGCCGAATCGGTGCTGCCTGCCGCAGGCGGCACAGCGTTGCTGGACACGCTGGACGACAGCTCCCACAAGCATGCCTTCGAGGTCTCCACCGACCTGAAGTACGCGCTGCGCGCCTGCATCGAAGAGATCGGCAACGAGGCCATTCGCTACAAGCGCGAGGTGGCGAAGGAAAAGGTCTTCGACCGCAACGACATCGACCTGGCCGACCAGCTCAGCCGCGAGTGTTTGCGCTACATGTACCGGCTGCTGTTCCTCTTCTACATCGAGGCACGGCCCGACCTGGGCTACGCGCCCATCACCGCTGAGTCGTACCTGAAGGGCTACAGCCTGGAGCACCTGCGAGAGCTGGAGCAGATGCCGCTCACCACGCCCGAGGCGCTGGATGGCACCTACTTCCACGAAAGCCTGAAGCAGCTCTTCACGCTGATCTGGGAGGGCTTCCCCAAGCGCGGCGCCCAGGGCGGCCCCCAAGGTGAGATTCAAGACGAATTGCTGGCCGGTGGCGAGCAGGTGCTGGACACCGGCTTCACCATCGCCCCGCTGCAAGGCCACCTGTTCGACCCCAAACAGACCCCGCTGCTGGGCAGCGTCAAGCTCCGCAACCGGGTGCTGCAGAAGGTCATCAGGCTGATGTCGCTGTCCGGCGAGCGCAGCGGCAAGACTGGCCGCAAGGGCAGCAGCCGGGGCCGCATCAGCTACGGCACGCTGGGCATCAACCAACTGGGTGCGGTGTACGAGTCGCTGCTGTCCTTCCGCGGCTTCTTTGCCGAAGACGACTTGTTCGAGGTGCGGCCCGACCCGAAGCGCAAGAAGGACAAGCCGGTCACCGATGACGGCGACGGCGCTGGTGACGACGCAGATGGTGGCGATGACGACACCAACACCGACGACACCACACATTTTTCACGAGCGATCGTGCAACCACTCGAAGCGGAGCAGTTGCTCGACGCCGTGGCGAGCGCCACCGGTACTGAGATGAAGTGGCCGGGCTACCCACGGGGAACGCGAGCGGGGCAGCTGGCAGCGGTTCCCCTGGCGGGCCGGCGGATGGCAGGGGGCGACGGGCTGCGATTCCTGCGGATGTTCGGTAAGCCGGAACGACTGCTCACGTGCGAGTGCGAGCGGAGCGAAGACCCCGGTGTACTGCAGGCGTTTCAGATGCTGACGGGAGATCTGGTGAACAATCTGATCCGTCAGCCCAACAACCGCCTCGGCAAACTGCTGGAAGCTGGCAAGCCAGACACCGAACTGCTGGACGAGTTATACCTCAGCGCACTGAGTCGCACGGCCACAACCGCGGAACGAGAAAAAATCCTGGCCTATGTGAATCTGGCGAAAGCGAAGCGTGACGCGTGGGAAGACATCAGTTGGGGACTTCTGAACTCGAAAGAGTTCCTACTCCGGCGTTGAGCGAAGGTGACCCAACCGACGCGGGCAAGTTGTACCCCCGCAGGCAGGGCCACCAGCATCGAACGGCTGCACGGTAGCGGCGGTAGGCATCGCCGAACCGCATTTCCAAATCGTACTCCTCCCACGGGCGAACCAGGATGTTCCAAAGTGGGCCACCGACCAGGGCATAGGCAATGACCGCCGGTGAACCCAGGGCAAGGCCCACTGCCAACCCCTGCGATAGGCCGGCCACAGCCATCGGATTACGGATGTGGCGGTAAGGGCCAGCGATGACCAATTGTCGCGGGCAGTCGGCCGGGAGTGGTGTACCCCGACCGCACAAGGCCATCACGGTGCAACTGGTCAATCCGAGTGTGCCACCCAGGGCGAACAGAATCACACCGGCCCACAACGAGATCGGCCCACCGAACCGCCACGATCCAAGCCCCACGGCCCCTTCAGCAGCGTACAACCCCGCCGGTATCACACCGAGGAAGAGAGACCAGAAGACGACCGACTGGGCATACGTCTTGAGCAAGTTCCACCCTGCCGAGGCGGGCCGTGCCATCCTCCCACGCAGATAGCTCATCATGGGTTGTTCCCCTGCGGTCGAAGCCGCCAGACCAGAACACCCGGTATGACGAGTGATGGGGACATGAGCACGGCACCAAGCATCCCATCCCCCCCGGTGAGTGCGGTGAGGGTCCAACAGTACAGGGAGGCGTAGGCCGCGGCACCCGCATGCACACACAACAACGGCCAGGCCCAGACTCGACCAACCCACAAGCCATACCCGCTCGCGGCGGACGCCCCAATGAACAGCAAACTGTCGGCTACGCTGAAGGCGAGCAATGTGACGTCAGGGGCATCGACGGCCATGAACGGCCGCCGGGCCGATGGCCAAAGCATGAGGATACCCCACCAAACGGCACCGCCGACGGCTTGCACGAGTAGGAACCAGATCCCGAGCCGACGTACACTCATATCCACCATTTGCCAACTGTCAGATGTGTGACCGTAGTCGGCCGTGCCGCACAACCCATTCGCAAAGGGTGTGAGTGGCCCGGCGTCAGGGATATTCATCTGTTGGGGACCATAGCATCTGAAGTGATCCGTCGCTCACCCGGCAGACTTTTCACGACAGGTCGGGCCAACGAACGGCGTGAGGCTAGGGCAAGCAAAATGACTCCCGACGGCCGTCATGGTCCTTCGCCTGGTCGGTGTCGTGTGGTTGGAGTCCCGGCTTCAGGCGGTCATCAGCCCAGTACCGGTTCAGGCCGGGACTCCAAACACGATACACCCAGGTGCGTTGGGCACAGCCCGAACATTGGGCCAGCACTTCTCCTTCCCGCCCTTGCCTTACACCACCCCTGATCGGAGCCGTTCGAGCACCGCCTGAGCCGAGCCGCTGTCGATACTCGACTCAGCCACCAGCACGCCGTCGTGCAGGTTCTGCACTGCCTCCGCCGCCAGTAGCGCCGCCGCCGCGTTCGCCAGCACGATCCGGCGGGCCGGCCCCTGTTCACCATCGAGGACACGCTGGATGAGAACCGCACTCTCAGCCGCGTCGGCCGCTTGGATCTGGTCGATCGTCACCGGCTCCAATCCGAAGTCAGCCCGATCCCATTCATCAGAGTAGAACTGATCCCCTTCCACAACCCGTACCATCGTCGGGGCGGCCAGGCTCACCTCATCGAGCCCGTCAAACCCGCAAACGAGAATCGCCCGCCGCACGTTCAGTTCGGCGAGCGCTGCGGCCAGCACGTCGAGCAAATCAGGGTTCCCGACACCAATCAGTTGAAAATCGGCACTGGCCGGGTTGGCAAGCGGGCCAAGCAGGTTAAAGACGGTACGCACCCCAAGTTTGCGCCGCAGTGCGGACACGTTCGCCATGCCTTGATGAAACTGTGGCGCATAGCAGAAGGCGAACCCGATGCGGTCGAGACAGCGCTGCGCCCAAGCTGGCCCATGTTCGATCGGCACGCCGAGTTGTCGCAGTACATCCGCACTTCCCGACCGGCTGCTCACCGCACGGTTCCCATGCTTCACCACCGGCACCCCAGCCCCAGCCACGACCAGTGCCGCCGCAGTCGAGATGTTGAACGTACCGGAGTCATCGCCCCCGGTGCCGCAGGTATCGAGTACAGGCCCGCTCACCGGCACGAGGCGGATCATCTGCTCGCGGAGGCCACGAGCAGCGGCCGCTATCTCGCCCGGAGCTTCGCCCTTCATGCGTAGAGCTGTGACGAAGGCCGAAGCGAGTACATCATCAACGCGGCCATGAAGCAAGTCGCGGAAAGCAGCATCGGCCAGGCCAGACGGCAGATCAGACTTGGAAAGGAGTGCAGAGAATGCCGGATCGAACCACGATGGACGGGGAAGTTCCATGATAAAGTCTTCGCGGACGTGGGTGGAGGTGAAAATAGGGACGCGACCAGAGCAATGGCAGGGCCGAGTGGCAGAATCCGCTTCCGAGCCAGATGATCAGAAGTGCCAGCAATCCCCACGACCAGGCGGAACGTGATGACCGCTCAACAAACCACGACCCACTGTCGCTTCAGGAACCGGCTCTTCAGGCCCCCACTTTCCCGAATTGACTCATTGTGACGGTGATGGCGGTTCACGCGGTACGGAAAGTAGTGAAAAATCGTTGGCATCTGTACGTCTGTTGTCTATACTCTTCTCACCTAGTGGACAATTGTAGGGAGTGCATCGCATGACCCCCGTGGCCTCGGACGACCTGACCAAACCCGGCCTGACCGACAAACAGCAGAAGATCTTCGACTTCATCCGGGGGTACATCCAGGAAACTGGCTACCCACCGGCCATCCGCGACATCGGCAACGCCTTCGGAATCCAGTCACCGAACGGGGTGATGTGCCACCTGCGTGCTCTCCAGAAAAAGGGCTACATCAAGCGAGACGAAAAGAACGAGGAGGAAAAGCGGGGCGGGCGGGCGCGGGCGATCACGATTCCGGGTGTTACCTCCGGCGGGTTTAGCCTGCCGCTCCTCGGGGTGGTGGCGGCCGGAAAAACGCTCGAAGCAGTCGAACAGAACGAGCGGCTAGAAATGAAGGAGTTATTCGCCCACGACAACCTCTACGTCCTCAAGGTCCGTGGCACCTCGATGATCGAGAGCCAGATTGCTGACGGCGACTACGTCATCATCAAGCGTCAGGAGACGGCTGATAACGGCGAAAAGGTGGTGGCGATGGTCGACAAAGCAATGACTCTGAAGAAATTTTACCGGCGGAAGGACCACGTCCGCCTCGAACCCTGCAACAGCAGCATGGATCCCATCATCGTCGATACCGCCAAAGAAAGTGTCTCTGTGCTGGGCGTACTGGTCGGCGTCATCCGCAAGTGCTGAGTTGATGGGTCTGCAACCGGGAACGGAGAACCCGGGTGGGAGTGAAGCCACCCGGGTTTTCCGTTCCCGGTTCTATTTCTGCTCCACCCGCGGCCACAGCGCCTGATAGAGCAGGTGGTCGGTGCCGGCGAAGTGACCAACTAACTCGGTAAACTCCGGCAACCGGCCGAGGAACAACGGCAGCCAAAGTTGAAGCCGGGTGCGAGTGTTCCGAAGCAGGAGGTATGGAAACCCTGGCAGGTAAATCGGGCGCACGCCAACCACACTCTTCCACGGCACGGTGACCAGTTTCCCCAACCCGTTCGAACAGGTGAGCGATTCGGGAGTCACCTTCACCACGAGCCGACGGACATACACCCAGAAGGCCGGAGCAAGCACCAGTGTGAGCGCCAGGCTCCCAAGCACATACATCCCGGCCATCGGAAGGCTCGGAAAGGGATCGTCGTTAACCCGTGAGATCAGGTAGAACACCGTCCACATGGCCGGGACGAAGAACACTTGGGCGTACACCACCGCGGTCAGGTACATCCGCCAGAATGGAATGCGGAAGACGTGGTTCTCGGACGTGGGAGAAAAAGGCGTCATGGTTTCTGGACCCAGGTCGTGCAGTCGAGCACCTCGCTACTCAAAAGAACTTGCCTCAGGTCAGGCTCAACTCAGCAACGTGACGGATCAGGGCACACGGCTACCGGATCAACGCGACCTCCGCCATCAATCCCGGCCCGAAGCCGAGGAGCACCCACGGCCGCGGTGCGTTCCGTTTCCGCAGTCGATCAATGATGAATAGCACTGTCGGCGACGACATGTTCCCGAAGTCCGCCAGAACTCCGCGGGATTCCGTGAGGGCATCCGACGGCAGGCCGAGTCCCGACTCGGTGGCATCGAGGATCTTCGGCCCGCCCGGGTGAACGGCCCAACTCCCCACATCCGACACGCTCAACCCTTGCATTTTCAGCCAATCGGACAACCACACTCCCAGGCCGGCTTCGATTGCCGTAGGGATTTTTTTCGACAACACCATTTCAAAACCGTGATCCCCGATCACCCACCCCATCAATCCGGCGGTGCCAGGAAACAAGCAACTCCCGGTGGCCGTGACGTGAGGCCGCTCCGGATTTTCCGGCTCCCGGCTCCCCTTCCCCACCACGGCCGCTGCCCCATCGGCGAAGAGAGCATTCGCGACCACTTTGTCGGCGCTCATGCCGTAGTAGTAGTGCAGGCTACACAGTTCCACCGCGACCATCAGCACCACCGCCGCGGCGTCGGAGGCGAACGCCAAGCATGTCCGCAAGCCGTTCATTGCTCCATGACAGCCCATGTAACCGACCTGCACCCGCTGCACATCCGGCCGCAGCTTCAGACCTCGGATCAACGCTTCGTCGGCACCCGGCGCCACGAACCCGGTACACGATACCAGTACAAGATGCGTGACGGAGTCCGTTGACAGCCCACTGTCAGCGAGTGCTCGCTCGGCAGCCTGGATGGCCAGAGCCGGAGCGAACTCGGCGTACATCTTCATGCGTGCGGCGGTCGAAGGGCCGAGTGGATCGGGACCGGGGAGGAACGGCGAACCAGAATGCCGTGTACCGTCAAGGACGTCTCGTACCACCTGACGAGTGTGAACCATGTAGCGGGTTTGAACCCCACTCCCGGCGTAGATATCCGGGAGGAACGTGGAACGGCCAACGACCGGATCACTCAGCACGCGGGCGATCCCCAGCCCCTCCTCGCGCGAGATGGAATTGAGCGGGTTGGCAGTGCCCAGGCCGAGCAGTTCGAGTGGCATCAGTAGACTCTCGGGAAGGGGCGGTTCAATCGCTGGACAACCGGACCAGCAAGGGCCGGACACCAGTTCAGCCCGCGGACGACCCACGAGCAGAGCACTGGCGAACGAAGCACGCGAGCCGTCATGCGGCAAATGGCCTGCCGGCGAACGATCACGCGGCGGTGAGTGGCGGTCCACTCCTGGGCGAGTCGATCCGACCAACCGCTGACGGCTCGGGAAGCCATGGGCACCACCGCGACAGCCGCCGCGAGCGCCCAGGCCATTCCCTCGCCAGTGAACGGCTCGACGTACCCGGTGGCATCGCCGACGGCGAACCAGCGTGGGCCGGCGACCGCGTGAGGGGTGCGGGTGAGTGGCGGAGTCCCTTTCCACTCGGCGTGTCGCAGATCGTGCAAGGACGGCAGCCCAGAGCGAGCGACGACCGTTTCTGCTGCGATCGCGAGTCCACCTTGATCTCGCACGAATGCCGGATCGAAAGCCGCCGCCACATCCAGTCGGCCGTCTTCGACACGCACCAGCCCGACATAACCCCCGCCGCCAGTCGCCATGTGGATAACGCCCGTGGGGTAGTCAGCCTGCGAATCGAGCACAGTGCCGGCACCGATGCGAGAGGTGGCAGACACTCCGGTATCAGTGGAGGTGAGTTGGCCATTCAGCCCGCTCGCGTCGATGACAACCTTCGCCCGGAGGGTGTCGTCACCCGCGTGGAGAGTCCAGCCGCCCATCCCCACCTCTTCCCAACGGGGAGAAGTGGGAGTGCCAGACGCTCCGAGCGTGGCCGGTTGGTCAATCGTTTCACCCAGTTTCACCTTCACCCCGGTTCGCACCTCCACCCCGCACGCCTGGGCGTGCCGCACCAACTCCGCGTCCATTGCTTCGCGGCTGAGAGCCACTCCGCCGGGCAGATGGACCGTCGCCGTCCGGCCGTTCGCCGCCAGTTTCACCCGGCTCAGCGGCACCGCCCCGAGGCGAGCAGGCAGTTCACCTAATCCCGCCGCCGCGAGCGACGACAGTGCCAGCCCGTTCAGGCAGCAGCCGCACACCTTGCGTCGTGGGAACTTCGCCTTGTCGAGCAGAATTACCCTCCATCTGGCACTGGCGAGCAACGCCGCAGCCACCGACCCGGCCGGGCCAGCACCGACGACCGCGATGTCGAAAGTTTGCAAGGAACTCATCCCCGACCATTGTGGAGCCGACTCCGGAAGGAATCGGGTCGCAGTATCACCAGAACACTCCCGGGGTCGGCTGCAGTGCTATCCATGCCACCACTCAAGCAGCATCCGGCATGGGAACTTCGCCCGCACCGTCGCCCCGTTCAGCCCTGCTTGCTCGGCCATCGCCTTCATCTCACCGACCGTGAATGCCCCCTCCACCGAGAGCGTCGCGTCGGCGTGGACAACCTTCGAGCCTGACAAAACCCGCGAGGCCAGCCACACCGCCAGGTAGTTGAACCGGCCCCGCTCCAGATCATTCACCAGGATCAACCGCGGGCCGGCTTCCCGCATCCTCCGCAGCACCGCCACGGCGTCGGAGTCGTCCAGATGGTGCAGGAAGAGCGAGCAAATGACCGCATCGAACCCGCCGGGAATGGGGTCGCGGACGGCATCGAGCGGCAGCCGGGAATGGGGTCGCGGACGGCATCGAGCGGCAACAGTTGCATGGGCACGCCGGCAGCCCTCACCGCATCGGCGGTGGCTTGCAGGGCGATCGGTGACAGGTCGCATCCGGTGAGCTCGAACGACAAGCCCCGACGGACCGCCCGATGGTGGAGGGCGATGGGTACGTCGCCCCGACCGGTGGCCACATCGAGGACTCGTACCGGACGACGAAGTTGTCGGGCCAACCGGCGAAGTGGCGGCCACAGCACGCTGGCACTGCCCGACACAGCATTGATCCGGGCGAGGTCGGTCAGAGCACGCCGGTGTTCCGCCGGATCGAGGGCTGGGTCGTCCATGAGTTCGGGTTGACGATTCCGGCGAGCGATCGACATGTGGCATGCAGGTGGGTGTAGAAGGTGCGGTTATGGTACTGCGAACGGGATGGAGATTTGAGGCCTTGGCAGAACAGTGACGTTTCCGCCAGTGTACGCTGGCGTCCGGAATTCGTGATCGTGCGAAAAAACTCACGGAGTGGATGATTCCCCTGTTGTGCCGTGGTCGGCGGCGGGTAGCCTGTTGGGAAGGGTGCCGACGGATTTAGCGTCGTCATCCGGAACGCTGGGCCGGCCCGCCCGTGGGCCAACGCCACTCACCACGAAAAGGCAAACCCGCTCGAAAGACGGGGGCGCAAAGCTTCGGGCCTTCAATCCCACCCCCTCACCGGGATCGATGGTGGCCGAGCTACCGAAGGGACACGGCGACCGCCGTCCATCCCCGGATCGGGTTCCCGATCCGCCGCCGCACGGGACCGGCTCACCGCCGGCAGTCTACCCATCGTTCCCCCGCGGGCCGGAGGCAAACCCTCCGGCCCGCGTGCGTTGATGGTGGAGTTTGCACAATCCACTCACTCACGTCGTCGTCTCGGAACCGCTCAGAGGCGATTCTGGTGCGAGCAAGTCGGTCAAGAAGCTCACGAAACCGCCCCGTGTCATTGCCGTCGGTGTCTGGTATACCGAGGCTGAGGTGGACGCATGTCCAAATTTCGGACGGGGGTATCTACGTGGCAGTTGGCAGCGTGGCAGACCGGCTCATGGAGTGTCTGGCCAGCCGACACCGACGGGAAAAAAACGCGGAATTCTTGGCCTGTGTGTTTGCACCGGGATCAAGCCGATTGTCCTCCGCACGGACCTGACGGACCCTGCCCCCCTGTTTCGCTCTCGACAGCGCTCCACCGGTGTTTGTAAACTTTGCACTCTGCCCATTCTCCCGCCGACAAGGAAGTCGCGGCCGATGCATGTCGTTCACCTGACCGCGAGTACCTTCTTCGGTGGTCCCGAGCGGCAAATGCTCGGACTGGGCCAGCACCTCCCCCCGCCGTTCACCAGCAGCTACGTCAGCTTCCCCGAAGGCGGGCGTTGTAGCGGATTCCTGGAGAAAGTGCGTGAAGCAGGCTTCCCTGCGACCCAGCTCACCGCCGATACCCCGCAGGTGTCCACCGCCGTCGCCGAACTCGCGGATTATCTGAGAGCAACCCGTGCCGCCGTCCTTGTATGCCACACCTTCAAGCCGAACGTCCTGGGGCGGATGGCTGCCCGACGGGTTGGTATTCCGTGCGTGGTAGTGAGTCGAGGCTGGACGTGGGAAAACCTCAAGGTGCGGGTGTATGAAGCACTCGACCGGGTGAACCTACGGTTCGTCGATCACGTGGTGGCGGTCTCTGAGGGGCAGGCGGTTCGGGTGCGGAAAGCCGGCGTGCCAAGTACCCGGATGAGCGTCATTCGCAATGCCGCCCGGCTCGGAGCGTTTGCTTCACCCGACGCAGCTTACCTCACCCGACTACGGAGTTTTTTCCCTGATGACACGGCGGTGTCGCACATCGTCCTCGCGGCTGGTCGGTTGAGTCCGGAGAAGGGCTTCAACGTACTGGTCGAATCGGCGGCGACGGTACTCAAGCAGAACCCGACGGCAGCGTTTGTGCTGTTCGGCGAAGGAGCCGAACGGGCGAAAATGGAAGCCCGCGTTCGGGAACTGGGCATTGGTTGGCGATTCGCCATGCCAGGGTTCACCGAGAACTTGGACAAGTTCCTACCGTGGGCCGACGTTGCCGTGCTGCCGTCGTTCACCGAGGGCCTGCCGAACGTCGCTCTCGAATCGAGCGCTGCTGGGGTGCCGGTCGTGGCTACAGCGGTCGGTGGTACGCCGGAGGTGGTAGCCGACGGGGTCAGCGGATTACTCGTGCCGAGCGGCCAGCCTGGGCGAATCGCGGAGGCGCTGAACCGACTACTCGCCGACGAGGGATTGCGATCGCAACTTGGGACTGCTGGCCGCGAGCGGATGTTGGCTGAATTCACCTTCGAAGCCCAGGCCGCCAAGTATGCCGAGTTGTTCGAGCGGCTGACCCGCCAACGGAGGGCGAAGTGATGCCCGTCATGCTTACAACGAACCGTGACCGTGAGGAAGCGGAGCCGGTCGTCCGCTCCCTTGCCTTCGCGGCTCGTCCTGTCCGCGTCTCGTTCATGATTGACGATCTCAGCCGGGCCGGAACAGAGTCGCAGTTGCTGGCCCTCATCCGCGGTATCGACCGGTCGGCCGTTACGCCGTCGCTAGTACTGCTCAACGGCGAAGGTGAGTTGTCGCGGTCGCTCGAGCCGACCGACTGCCCGGTGTTGCGTCTCGGTGTGAGACGGCTTGCGAGTGTCAAGGCGTTGTCAGCCGTTAAGCGATTACGGCGGTTCTGGCGGGATCATCGCCCCGAGGTGGCGCAAATCTATTTCCACGACTCCGCCTACTTCGGCGTGCCAGTAGCGAAACTGTGCGGCGTAAAGAAAGTCGTCCGAGTTCGCAACAACCTCGGCTACCAGCAAACTCGCAAGCACCGAATCCTGAGCCGGCTGATTCGACCATTGTTGAGCGGCGTTCTGACCAACTCGGAACTCGGCCGCGACGCGATCACCAAGACAGACAAAATGCCCCCCAATCGGGTGACAGTCATCGAGAATGGAGTGGATTTGGAACGGTACGGCGTCGCTGCCGCGGAGGGCGTACTCTGGGACAGCGACGGCGGCACCGATTCCCGGAGGGAGGCGGCCATCCTGAGAGTCGGTGTTGTTGCCAATCTTCGGCCGATCAAAAACATCGACGGCCTGTTGCGGGCTGCGGTGCAGGTGCTCGCTCGTTTTCCCCAGGCTCGATTTGAAGTGGCGGGCGACGGCGAACAGCGCGCCGAGTTGGAAAAACTGCATGCCGAGTTGAAGTTGGGCGATCGGTTCGTCCTCCGCGGGTCGGTGACAGACATCCCCGCTTTCCTGCGGTCGCTTGATGTGGCTGTGCTACCGTCGCACTCCGAGGGAATGTCGAATGCGGTGATGGAGTACATGGCCGCCGGCAGGCCAGTCGTGGCGACAGCGGTGGGGGCCAACCCGAAACTGCTGTGGGACGCCGGCGTACTCTTGCGGCCGGGCGACGTAGCTGCACTGGCCGAGGCGATCGGCGGTTTGCTCGCTGACCCGTTTACCCGTGGG
>JALOQR010000200.1 GCA_025459365.1 Fimbriiglobus sp. | reverse complement strand
GTTGGTAAACACCGTGCCGGCGGCAATCATGACCCCGTCTTCCAGCGTGACGCCGGCACACAAGTAGACAAAGCTATTCAACTTGCAACGATGGCCGACCTTCACGCCATAGGCGATGTAGGTCTTCTCGCCAACGATGCAGTCGTCGCCGATGGTGGCGTCGTGACGGATGTGGACGTTGTCCCACACGCTGGTTCCGCGGCCAAGGCTAACGCCTCGCTCGATAATGGCGGTCGGGTGAACGCGGGCGTCAGACACGCTCCACCTCCCGCACCACATCGGTGAACTTGACCGATGGCGGGGTCTGAGTGAGTGGGTTGCCGGCGCTTACTCCAGTCCAGGCGGCCGACCGCAGCGAGTGGTAAGCCGCCTCGATCACCTCCACGCTGGCGATGGCGTCGGCGGCGGTGATGAGCAATTCCTCCTCCCCCCGCACCGCTTTGGCTACGTTCGTCACCTGGGCGGTGAATGCCTGTACCTTTTCGTATCCGTTGCCGAAAATCTCCCAATCGCCACCATCTCGCTTGATACGCGATTGCTTCCACCCGATGTTGATCACACCACGGGTGCCGAAGATCTTCACGTACCAGTCGAGTTCCTTGTTGATGCTCCAACTCAAATCGACCGTGCCCAACACACCAGCAGAACTCCTAACGAACAACTTGGCTGTGTCTTCCACCCTTAGCGGTTGTACCCGTAGCCCTTCCACGGCGTGTACCTCGGCCAGTGGGCCGAGGAAGTAGCGGATGACATCGACCGAGTGGGTGCCGTTATCGATCAGCACCCCGCCACCACTCACCGCCGGGTCGCTGTTCCAGCGGTTCGTCATGTCTACGCGTGAGGTAAAGGCATTCTCGAACAAGATGACCTCGCCCACCTCGCCAGCGGCGACGTACTGCTTAGCCTTCACCACATCGGACACGTATCGGAACTTCGAGCCCATCGTGAGAAGGCGTCCAGCCTTGGTCGCCTCGTACTGCATCTTGCGTGCATCGGCCGACGTCAGGGTGAACGGTTTTTCGCACAACACGTGCAACCCGCGGCGCAGCAAATCGACCGCGATCGCGGTGTGCGTATCGGGAGGGGTGCAGACAATCGCCACATCGGTGGGTGGCAGCGCGGAGTGATCAGCAAATGCCGGTGCGCCGTACTTTGCACCAAAGGCTAATGCCGCGTCCATTCGCACGTCGGCCACACCCACTAGTCTGGCATGCGGGTTGTTGGTGAAGGCTGCAGCGTAGCTGTGGGCGATACCTCCCGTCCCAACAAGAACGAATGAAACTGGGGTATTCACGCGGCACCCCCTTTCGCCAACTTAGTGGCCGCCTGATAGATGCTGCTCGCCAAGTAGTTCAAGTGGTCGGCCGTGTACCGTTCGTTCCACGGCAGCACCAGCACGCGGTCAAGATATTCGAACGTGCCGGGGAATCGTTCGGCCGAGTAGTCGACCGCCTCTGGAGTGGCGAGCGTGAACGGCCACCGGCTGTTGCCGAACGTTCGCTGATCGCGGAATACCTGGCATCGGAAAGCTGGCTTCTGGATATACCGTGGGGCGGACAGGATGTTAGCCAGCTTGAGCTCCTTGGCCAGCGCCGGTGGGCCGCCCGGGATGACTGTCGGATCGACCAGCACGCTGTACTTCCAGAATGTGTGGCTGCTGTTCGGGGTACGTTGCGGAACGCTGACTCCGGGGGTTCCAGCGAGCAACTGGTCCATGCGTTCGGCGGCGGCCACGCGGGCCGCCACCACCCCGGGCAACTTCGGCAACTGGCCGACCGCGCAGGCCGACTGCAACTCGCTTGGCCGGTAGTTGAGGGCGATGAAGTAGTGGTCGGGCTGGGGGTCGCCGTACCCCCACGCTTTGTTGATGAACAGGTAAGTGCGGCGGGCCAGGTCCGAGTTGTTGGTCACCACCAATCCTCCCTCGCCTGTGGTGACGTGTTTACCTTGCTGTAGACTGAAGCAGCCGAGGCTTCCCCAGGTGCCGACCGGCTTGCCGGCGTGTGTCGCCCCGAACGCCTGGGCGGTGTCTTCGATCACTGGGATACCGTGCTTGTTCGCCACCGCCATGATGCTGGTCATGTCGCATGGGTTACCGAACAGGTGGGTGACGATGATCGCCTTGGTGCGGGGAGAGATGCGTGCGGCAACTGACTCTGGCGTTACATTCCCGGTCCGCGGGTCCACGTCGGCGAACACGGGGATTGCCCCGTGAAACAGAATCGGAGTGAGCGCCCCCATGTCGGTGATGCTGGTGGTGATCACCTCATCGCCCGGTTCGGGATCAACAGCGGCAATCGCGCAGTGAACAGCCGCGGAGCCAGACGAACAAGCATAAGCGTGCTTCGCCCCAACGCTCGCGGCAAACGATGTTTCGAGCCGCTTGGTGAAATTGCCTTTGGTGGCGGTGAGGGTGCCACTACGGATCGCCTCAGCGATGAATGCAATCTCCTCGTCGCCGAGGGTGCGGCCGGTGGCGTCCTGATCGGATGGCAACTGAAGCGGCGGGGTAGTACTGATCGGGATGTTCATCGGTGTCCGTGGGGTGGGTTCAAGCTGGGGTAAGGGGTATCGGCGTCGGTGGATCGGGATCGCGGGAGGGTTCAAGCGACTTTTTCAGGTGGGACAGTTGACCGCGGATCACCTGGTCGCGGTCTGCCGAGTTGTCCTGGCGCCATCGGTCAATGCTCAGATCGAGCATTAGCTTCATGTGGCCGAGTATGGTGCGGAAAGTCTTCAGTTTGGATCGGCCGAGGAGGCGGGTTTCAAGGACTGCTGGGAACTCGATCACCTTCTTTCCGGCCAGGTCGAGCCGACCGATGAGTTCGGCGACACCCAGGAAACGGCCATTCTTCAATGGAATGGCGGCAACAGTACTCCGACGATAGACGCGAAAACAACTCGTGTAGGTATGGAGTTTGGTGTTCAGGATGCGGCGATAAAGCCAGGCACATCCTTTGGAAAGGCCAAGCCGCCACTCGGGGACGTTCTTTACCCCACCGCCGGGATGGTAAGGCGATGCCGTGACCAGATCGATACCCGGTGTGAGCAAGGGGATCATCTCGCCTAGTTTGAGCGGATCGTAGCTACAATCGCTGTCGATTGAGCAGACAACCTCGGCGTGAGCGGCCCGGATGCCGCTGAGGATCGCCGCTGCCACTCCTTGGTTGACGTCGTGCCGCACGAGTCGCACTTTCGGACAGTCGGCGAATGTGGTCGAGAGGCGGTTCCAGGTGTCATCGGTGCTGGCGTCGTCAACGATGACGAACTCGACCTCGTAACGTCTCCCAAGTTTCTCGTCGACTTCCTCCAGGGTGTTCTTGAGGTGTGCGATGAGCAACTCTTCGTTGTAACAGGGCACCACGACCGACACTGGGAGGAGTGAACCGGTGGGAGTGTGTGCGAGCCGTTGAGTGTCTGTCTCGTTGAGGGCCATCGGGGCGAATGCCGTCCGCGGTGGAACTGGTTCGGGAGACAGACCGAGGTAGTCAGCGGCCGACCCGAATGGAAAGGAAACGAGCAATTCACCGATGCGGGCTGGCATACGGCTGAGGTTGCGATAGTGTCGCATCCGGCGGAAGAAGCCGATGCCGCTCAACTCTGGCTGGTCGGCGTCGAGTTCCCAGGTGTGGAAATAAGCAACAAGCGGGTGCGGGTGGTTGGCGACCCAGCGCTCAGCCGCCCGACGTGTGAACCATCGCGGGAGTTGCCGGAGGTAGTTGCCACCGGCCACCGGCACTTGCATGCCCAAGACTGCCCCGGTGCTGACAGGTAATTCAAGAATGGAGTGACCCCCAGCTTGGTGCTCATGTGGAGTCAACCGCCGGGGGTCGTCACCGAAAGTTCCTCGCATCGGGGCAATACTGGAGTCGTAGGCAAAGCCGAGGTCTGCGAGTACGTCAAGCGCCCACAAGTCGTCCGGTCCGAACCATCCGTCGGCCAATCGGAACCCTAATGCTCGACGCCCGGTCGCCCCTTCCACCGCTGTCCGTGCGCGCACCACATCCGCCCGGAATTCGTCCGGGGTCATGTCGCGCACTCCACGGTGGTAGTACCCTCGGACGCCTACCTCATGCCCGGCGTCGGCTACCCGCTTGACCACTTCGGGAAATTGTTCCGCCACCCAACCGAGAACGAAGAAAGTGGCGGTGGCCCCGTGCTTGGCCAGCAATTCGAGAGTGCGGTCGGTGGTTACCTCGACCCGCGACTCAAAGCGTTGCCAGCGGTTCTTCTGGATGAACTTGTTGAATGCGCCAACTTGGAAGTAGTCCTCCAAGTTGACGGTGAGAATGTGGCGTGGTGGAGCGTTCACGCTGGCACCCCCGCAGATACTCCGAAGGCGGCCGCCAGTGCTGCCACGATCCGCTCGGCCGCCCGCCCGTCGCCGAATGGGTTGTCGGTCGGTCGAGCGGCAGCATCGGTCCGATGCATCTCTTCGAGCATCACCGTCAGGTCGTCGCTGGTCGGGCACAATTTGGCCAGGCCGGTGTCGAGTATCTCTGGCCGCTCCGTGTTTTCACGGAGGATCAGCAGCGGTACGCCCAGGCTCGGGGCCTCTTCCTGTACCCCACCCGAGTCGGACGCGATGACCCACGACTCGGCCAGAAGGCCAATGAAGTCGGAGTAGTCGAGCGGATCGGTCAGCCACACTCGCTCCACGCCGTTGAGTACTCCCGCCGCCGCTCGCACGGCCGGGTTTGGGTGCATGGGGAAAATGACCGCCACATCGGGGTGCTCTTCAACAAAACGCCGTAGCGCCCGCAGATTCGCCTCCATCCGCTCGCCAAAGCTTTCCCGGCGGTGGGTGGTCACCGTCACCCGCCTCAACCCTGCGGTAGCGGAGAGTAATCTTGAGAGTTCCGGCGACTGCTCGCGGCGACTCAGGATGCCCTGTAAGGCATCTACGACGGGGTTCCCGGTGACCACCACCGCATCCGACGGTACTCCCTCACGAATCAAATTCTCGGCGTGTGAACTGGTTGCGGCGTAATGCCAACGGGCCACTCGCGACACCAACCGGCGGTTCATCTCCTCGGGAAATGGGTTGTCCGGGTCTTCTGTTCGTAGCCCTGCTTCAACGTGGGCGACTGGGATTCTTCGATGAAATGCGGCCAGGGCGGCTGCAGCGGCCGTTGTTGTGTCGCCCTGTACGATCAACACATCCGGGACGTCTGCGCCGAGCACGGCGTCAAATTCAGTGAGAACCCGAGCGAACAGGCGGTTGAGCGATTGGCCCGGTTCCATGACGTTCAACTGGTGATCGACCGTCACGCCGAAGTGGGCGATAAACGGAGTTAGCAGGTCGGTATGTTGGCCGGAGGAAACCACGATCGGGCGGAATGCGGGTGCGTTGGCGAGGGCAGTGATGACGGGTGACAGTTTAATTGCCTCAGGTCGGGTTCCCAAGGCCACCACCGTGCGAATCAGTCTTTTATATGGGTTGCTGGCGTCGGCGGGCATGGGTGTTCGTTGAGGTTGCAATTTCGACTGTCGGGATTTTTGCCACTCTAGCATATGGCTTGTGGGCGAGAAAATTTACCGCGATTTGTCTCGACTCGTTTCCACAGTGCCAACGGGTTGTCATCAGACCGTGCCGGTTGGACGTTGCCGCTCCGGTCACTGTTTCCGAATCTGGGCCGACTTCTTGAACCCCATCCTGACTGGACTAAGGTGTCCCGTGAATGGGCTTCCCACCACACCGGAGGAACCACGTGCCGCCTGAGCCGGTTGACCTGTCCCGTGTCCGAACGGTACCGCTCCAGTTGCGTCCGAATAAGGTGTCGCGGTCTGCTTTTGCCCGCCCGCCACGCAAAGGGCAGTCGGCAGCCGAATTCCTTGTCGGGCTCCCTTCTGTTCTCGCTGGGGCCGATTTTCGTGCTGTGGTGGAAGCTGTGGTGAGTGCGCGGCGGAATGGTCGGCCGGTGGTGTTTGGTTTTGGAGCACATGTTCTCAAGTGTGGCCTGAGTCCGGTCGTCATCGACTTGATGGAACGCGGCATTATTACCGCAGCGGCGACTAACGGTTCGGGTGCGATCCACGACTTCGAGTTAGCCCTCATCGGCGAAACCTCGGAGGACGTGGCAGCGGGGTTGAAGGACGGCACATTCGGCATGGTAAGGGAGACGGGTGAGTTGATGCACTCCGCCATCCATCGAGCGTGGGAGCGGCCCGACGCAGGGCTGGGCGAGCTATTTGGTGAGCAGCTTGACTTGATTGCAGCACCGAACCGAGAATTGAGCGTTGCTGCTGCCGCGCGTCGATTGACTCTCCCGTTTTGTGTCCATGTGGCAGTGGGCACCGACATCATCCACATGCACCCACAGGCCGACGGGGCGGCGCTAGGTCGGGCGAGTTTCAACGACTTCAAGCGGCTGTGCGGGGTAGTGAAAGAACTGAGCGGCGGCGTCTACCTAAACGTCGGTTCGGCGGTCGTGCTGCCCGAGGTGTTTCTGAAGGCCTTCACCGTAGCCCAGAACCTGGGAGCCAATCTGACTGGGTTCACCACGGTGAACATGGACATGATCGCCCACTACAGGAGTGGCGAGAACGTCGTCCGCCGCCCGCCGACTGTTGGTGGGAAGGGGTACAACTTGATTGGTCGCCACGAGATCATGCTCCCGCTCCTCGCGCAAGCGATCGTAGAGGAGCTTGACTAACTTGTGGTCGCCACGCAACAAACTGCTCAACTGGTCCGACCTACTCGTGGTCCGGGAGTCGCATCGGGCTGCTGGTCGAGTCGTCGTCTGGACGAACGGCACCTTCGATCTACTGCACCCCGGCCATGTGAGCAGCCTTCAACAAGCCCGCTCGCTCGGAGATGTGCTGGTGGTGGGTCTAAACTCCGATCGCTCGGTGAAAGCCTACAAGGGGCCGACTCGCCCCATTCTTAACGAAGCTGAGCGAGCGGCGATGCTGGCTGCACTCGAATGCGTTGACTACGTGATCGTGTTCGACGAAGACACCCCGGCCGAGAGTCTCGCGCGGCTACGACCCGAGGTGCATTGCAAAGGTGCCGAGTACGCCCCGCCGCATGGTCGGCCGGTGCCCGAAAGAACGGTGGTCGAAACCTACGGTGGGCGCATTGAGTACCTGCCGCTGGTACCGGGTCTCTCTACTACGGAGTTGTTGAACCGCATCCAGGCGACATCATGACCGAACTGCTGATACGCTTCCACGATTGCCCCGTTCTCGTCGTCGGCGACCTGATGCTCGACGAGTTTATCTGGGGAAACGTCTCCCGTATTTCTCCGGAAGCCCCGGTACCCGTTGTGCAGGTCAAAAAACAGACCTGGACCGCCGGCGGCGCCGCAAATACTGCCGCCAACGTTCGCACCCTCGGTGGGCGTGTGAGCCTGGCTGGAGTACTGGGAGACGATGCCGGAGGTAGGCGAACACGTGACATACTTGAAGAACAGGGGGTGAATACTGACGCTGTGATCGCCGACACAACTCGACCAACAACCACCAAAACACGCGTCGTCGCCCATAGTCAGCAGGTGGTGCGGATCGACCATGAACAACCGGGGTCAGTCGCGGCTGAGGTGGAAGACCGTTTGTACGCGGCTATCGCGACACAGTTGAAATCAGTTTGCGCGTGTGTGGTGTCGGACTACGGCAAGGGTGTCGTCACGACGGGCCTGGTTCGACGGCTAATCGCGGCGGCGAACGATCTTGGAATTCCAGTCGTCATCGATCCAAAGGGCACCGACTACGCCAAGTACCGCGGGGCGACACTGGTGAAACCGAACCAACTCGAAGCCGGGCAGGTTCTGAACCGCACGCTCTACACCGGCGATGACGTGGATCAGGCCGGTGCCGAGTTGCTTCAATTGCTTGGGCCGAAGTCGTCGGTGTTGGTCACCCGCGGACCGGCCGGGATGAGCTTATTTGAGCACTCCCGCTCGCCAGTCCACATCCCCGCTCAGGCCCGCGAGGTGTACGACGTAACCGGCGCCGGCGACACTGTTGCTGGCACCCTGGCATTATGCATGGGAGTCGGGGCTACCCTCGACGAAGCGTGTCGGCTTGCCAGCCTCGCCGCTGCGGTTGTGGTCGCCAAGGTAGGCACGGCCACTTGCTCAGTGGACGAACTACGGGCGGCAGTGCAGATTGCACGGTGGTGATCGTTCGGATCCGCTCGGTTGGTCACACCCGATCTCGCCATGGACGCTACTCGTACAGCAAGCACGCTTTCCGCCGCTCGGCGAACTTCGACAGCCCTGGTTCCCACGCCTTGATCACTTCCGCCACCGGAGTGCCGGTTTCCACGGCGTCAGCCGTGGCCTTATGCGACAGCAGTGTATCGTACCGTTTCGTTTGCCAATCGATTGGATACAACTTCCGCAGTGTCGCTGAGAAGTGCATTCCC
>JALOQR010000199.1 GCA_025459365.1 Fimbriiglobus sp. | reverse complement strand
TTGTGGGCAGCGGCGAACGCCTTCAAATCCTGCTGGATGGCCTCGATGGCCTGCATGGGCGTCTCGGCCCTTCGCACGTCCGGGCGGTCGGCCAGCGCCGCGATCACGGCATTCGGCTTGAACACCACCCCCGGCCGCACGTTCGCTGACCACTCGCCGAGTTGCCCCGCCACCGCCGACAGCATCGATTCCGAAAACACTCCGCTTCGTTGGTGCAACTCGGCCACTGCCCGGCCGAACGAGGTTTGGCGGATGTCGTGCCCGCCGACGACGAAGCCCGCCGGGGCATCGAACGGAACGTGAGCGAACTTCGGCAGAGCGGTGACGAGACCAGTGGAATCGGTGAGGCCACGGGCCAGAGCAGCCAGACCAACGGCAGTGGTGCTTCCGACGCCGCCAAACGCACCGACCAGCCACAACCCGACACGACGCGAGGAAGACATGAACAGGGCACTCGGGAGAAAGAGCGCGGGACATTCAGGTGGGACGATTTATTCTACACGACGAACTCGCACGCCCAGCCTCCCCCACGGCGAAGCCATGCTCACTTCTGGGATTGGCCGATCACCGCCCGAACCTCCGACTCGGGCACATCGCCCACCAGTTCCACCCCGCCGGCGGCCATTGGCAGTACGAACCGCAGCTTGCCTCCCTGGTTTTTCTTGTCTCGCCGCATCACCGCCAGCAGCGAGTCGGCGTCCCACTCCGGCTTCACGGTGGTCGGTAGGCCGAACGCCCGGAGCAACGCTGTCTGGCGTTCACCCGCATCGCCGCTCACCCGCCCCAGCCGCTCGGCCAGCTGCCACGCACACACCATCCCCGCCGCCACCGCTTCCCCGTGCAGCCAACTGCCGTACCCACCAACCGCCTCGAAGGCGTGTGCGAAGGTGTGGCCGTAGTTCAGGATCGCCCGCAACCCGGTTTCCTCGCGTTCGTCCTTCTCCACCACGTCGGCCTTCAGCCGGCAACTCCGGCTTACGAGGTGGGCGACCGCGATCGGGTCCTTCGCCAGAACCGCGAGCACGTTTCGTTCGAGGAAGGCGAACAACTCGGGGTCGAGGATGACCCCATACTTCACTACCTCGGCCAACCCGCTGCGGAACTCCCGCATCGGCAGGGTATCGAGCATGCCGGTATCGATCCACACGCCGGCCGGCTGGTGGAAGGCCCCGATCAGGTTCTTCCCTTTCGGGTGGTTCACGCCAGTCTTGCCGCCGACGCTGGAATCGACCATCGCGAGCAAGGTGGTCGGCACCATGAGTAGCGGCAGCCCGCGGTTGTACGTCGCGGCCACAAACCCCGCCAGGTCGCCGACAACTCCCCCGCCAACGGCGACCACGGGAGTGCGGCGGTCAGCCGCCATGTCGGCCAGTTTGTCGTACAGGAAGGCGGCGGTGAACAGGTTCTTGGATGTTTCACCCGCGGGAATCAGGCTGGTTTCGGTGGTGAACCCAGCCGACGCCAGTTGGCCGCGAGCGACCTGAACGTGCTTCTCGACGTTGGTATCGCCGACCACCAGTGCAGCGGTCGCGTGCGGCAAACAACGGCGGGCGAACGTACCCAAACCCGCCGAGCCGATGCCGACGGCGATGTCGTAGGCCCGCGGGCCAAGGTCAACACGAACAGTATGCATCGGGATAAAGTAGCTGACGACCCGCTCGCCGTCCCGGAGGCATGACCCATGCCCTTCACCCTCGTCGGAATCGGCGAACTGCTCTGGGACGTGAAGGGCGAGTCTGCCCGGCCCGGGGGGGCACCGGCCAACTTCGCCGTCCATGCCGCCCAGCTCGGGGCGTCGGCGTTCGTCGCGTCGCGGATCGGGGACGACGACCCCGGCCGCGATCTGCTCGCGTTGCTCACCGCCCGTGGGGTGAACACCTCGGCGATTCAGATCGACCCCACCGACCCGACCGGCCGCGTCACCGTGGTCGGTGAACCGCCGACCTACACCATTCACGAACACGTCGCCTGGGATCGCATCGCCATTGAACCCGCCGCCGAACAGGTGATCTCGTCCGCCGATGCGGTCTGCTTCGGCACTCTCGCTCAGCGGAGCAAGCCGAGCCGGGGCACGATTCCATCGCTCCTCAAGCACACCTACGCTGGCAGCCTGCGAGTGCTCGATGTGAACCGCCGCGAGCCATTCTTCTCCCGTAAGGTGGTCGAGGCGTCGTTCGCCCTGGCCGATGTGGTGAAGCTGAACGACGAAGAGTTGAGGCACCTGAGCGGGTGGTTCGGGCTACCGGCCGGCGAGGTGGCCGGTTTAACTGAACTGGTGCGGCGGTTCGGGTGGAGGGCGGCGGCCTGCACACGCGGCGAACGCGGCAGTGTACTGGTGGTCGGTGAGGAGGTCAGCGAACAGCCGGGAATTCCGGTGACCGTGATCGACACGGTGGGGGCAGGCGACGCCTTCACCGCCGCAATGACCCTCGGACTGCTTTCCGGCTGGCCGGCAGAGGTGGTTCACGAGCGGGCGGCGGCAGTGGCGGCGTTCGTCTGTACGCAACCCGGCGGGATGCCCGAATTGCCGGCAGAGTTGCGGGCGGGGTTCGTCACTCCTCCTCGGCCCAGACACTGATTCCGAAGCCGTTCAGGTCGATGTCTTCCCCCTTTTCGCCGTCGCTCGGCCCACCGCGATCGAGGGCCAGCCGCAGGTACACCCAAAAGCAGGCTTGCTCACCGTGTAGGTCGTACCCGTCGGCGTCCACGTCGGATTCCAGCATCCACCGCCAACTCCGCCGATCGGTGCCCGCTTCGGTCGCCTCTTCCTGCCACCCCTTCAGCACCCGCTCCATCCCTTGAACCGCTGCCTTCCACGCCTTCGCGTCCTCGATGTACACCCGTAGTTCGTCGGGTTGAGTCTCGAACTCGGCTCCCGGTACCGCCTTCACAGCGTCGAACAACCGATGCTCAAGCGCCGAGCAACGCCACGCTGACCACAGGTGGAACGTCACCCCGGCGGCCTCCATCTTCAGTCCGTACAAGTCAACCAACATGACCGCTCCCGGCACTTGTTCTCCTCTTCCGTGGCGGAAGAGGGGTGAGGGGGACAATCTACAGCTTGGCCGCCGTTCCCGCCGGAATGGTGCCCTTCTTCAGCCCGTCCTCGAACTGAGCGACCAGTTCTTCGAGTGCTTTCTTGCTGCTCATGCGGGCGAGCGGCCCCATTTTGTCGATGAACAGGGTGCCGTTCAGGTGGTCGATCTCGTGTTGCCAGATGCGAGCGGCGAGGTCGGAGCAGGTCATTTCGTGCAACTGGCCATCCAGCCCGTAATACTGGGCCTTCACCGTCTTGAATCGGCGGATGTCCTGATACAGATCGGGGAAGCTCAGGCAGCCTTCGCGGTCCTTGACGGCCCCCTGACCTTCCACGATGACGGGGTTGATGGCCA
The DNA here is from genome assembly GCA_025459365.1 of Fimbriiglobus sp. GTDB lineage: Bacteria > Planctomycetota > Planctomycetia > Gemmatales > Gemmataceae > JALHQU01. The sequence continues at coordinate 4,982 of JALOQR010000199.1, read as the reverse complement.
CCAGTTCGGCGTCTTTCTCGTTCGGATCGCCGACGAAGTTGATGACGATCATCTGGTAGTCGAGGGCCACTTGTGGGGCGGCGAGGCCTAGCCCCTCGGCCTTATACATCAACTCCAGCATTTGGGCGGCAGTCGTGCGAACGCCTTCGTCCAGGCTGGTGAGCGGCCGGCACTTCGCCCGCAATGCCGGGTGCGGGTACTTCACAATCTTCATCGCACGGTGTTCCAAGAGGCGGAACCGGCATTATACCACCCACCGTCGGCGTCTCCATTCCTCAGCGGGTGGAACAAAGTCAACCCGCCGAACGCCATCGAAAAACCGCCTGTCGGATAACTGGACACCAGTTCAGGACACTCTGCCACACTGCCACCTGCCACACACATACCCCATCCGAATTCTCGACACCTGGCCCCCCCCGAAACCTGCCGCTCTTGCGCTTCCCTGGCCCTCTTTCCGCGTGACTCCGGGTCGCCGGTCGGATAGCTTACACTTTCTGCCGGAGCCCACGTTGACCGCCCTCCCGAATTGGTGTGCCCCATGCGACCGATCGCCGCGTTCGGCGTCTTGCTGCTGACCTTGCCCGCCGCCTTCGCCGAGCCTGTCCGCTTCAACCGCGATGTGAAGCCGATCCTCGCCGAAAACTGCCTGAGCTGCCACGGTGTCGGCAAGCAGAAGGGCGGGCTGCGGCTCGACACCTTCGAACACGCCACCGCCAAGAACAAGAAGAGCGATGTCGCCGCGATCGTGCCGAAAAAGCCAGCCGAAAGTGAAGCCCTCAACCGCATCTTCTCCGCCGACGCCAAGGAGCTGATGCCCCCGCCGGATAGCCACAAGAAGCTGACCGACGCCCAGAAGCAAGTGCTCAAGCGCTGGGTGGAGGAAGGGGCGGTGTACGAACCGCACTGGTCGTTTGCCCCGCTCACCGCCCCGCCGGTGCCGCAGGGGGCGGCCAACCCGATCGATGCGTTCGTGTACGAGCAACTCGGCCGCAAGGGCCTCACCCCCAACCCCGAGGCCGACAAGCCCACACTCGTTCGCCGGGTGGCCTTCGCACTCACCGGCCTGCCGCCGACGCCGAAGGAGGTGGCGGAGTTCCTGGCCGACACCAAGCCCGGCGCCTACGAGCGGATGGTCGATCGCTACTTCGCCAGCCCGCACCACGGCGAAGAGATGGCCAAGCACTGGCTCGACCTCGCCCGCTACGCCGACACCCACGGCCTGCACCTCGACAACGAGCGGGGCGTGTGGCCCTACCGCGACTGGGTGGTGCGGGCGTTCAACGCCAACATGAAGTTCGATCAGTTCACGGTGGAACAACTCGCCGGCGACCTGCTCCCGAACCCGACCAAGGACCAACTCGTCGCCACCGGCTTCAACCGCTGCAACGTGAGCACCGGGGAAGGGGGGAGCATCGATTCCGAGTGGTACTTCCGCAACGCGGTCGATCGGGCAGCGGTGGCGGCCGAAACCTGGCTCGGCCTGACCGCCGGGTGCAGCCAGTGCCACGACCACAAGTTCGACCCGATCTCGCAGAAGGAGTTCTACTCCCTGTACGCCTTCTTCTACTCGTCGGCCGGGTCGCCGCTCGACGGCAACCAACTCTACCACGAGCCGAGCGTGAAGCTGAGCACGCCCGAGCAAGACAAGAAACTGGCCGAGTTCGACGCGAAGCTGAAGACGCTCGATGCCGACATCGGCAAACTGACGAAATACGCCGACCCCGCCCTCGTCGCCGCTGTCGCCGGCCCGGCGAGCCAGCCGAATGCCACCGACCCCGAGGCATCGCTCCTTGCCTGGGTCGCCAGCCGCCGCGGGGCGAACAACGCGAAGTTCCCCAAGCCGGTCGCCGACCTGTTCACCGCTCTGGGTAAGGACAAGCAGCCGAACCCGCAACAACTCCAGCAACTCCGCGACCACTTCTTGCGGGCCATTCACCCGCCGACGAAGGACAAGCTCGAACCACTCCAGAAGGAGCGGGAGGCGGTGGCCGCCGAGCGGAAGAAGCTGGACGACAGCATTCCGTCGTCGATGATCTTCCGCGATCTACCGAAGCCGCGGCAGGCGCACGTCATGCTCCGCGGGGACTACAGCAAGCCGGGCGACAAGGTGGAGCCGAACACCCCCGCTGTGTTCCCCAAGCTCGATGCCGCCGGCCGGCCGACCCGGCTCGACTTCGCCCGCTGGCTGGTGCGGGCCGACCACCCACTCACCGCCCGCGTGTACGTCAACCGCCTGTGGCAGCAGGCGTTCGGCGTCGGGCTGGTGAAAACGAGTAGCGATTTCGGCGTGCAGGGCGAGCCACCGGCGAACCCGGACCTGCTCGACTGGCTCGCCGCCGACTTCCGCACCACCTGGGACGTGCGGGCGACGTTCCGCCGGATGATCCTCTCCGATGCCTTCCGCCGTAGCTCGAAGGCCACATCCACCCTGCTGGCAGCCGACCCGGAGAACCGCCTGCTCGCCCGCGGCCCACGGTTCCGCCTCGACGCCGAGCAGATCCGCGACAACGCCCTGGCCGTGGCCGGCCTGCTCGACCCGACCATCGGCGGAAAGGGTGTAAAGCCCTATCAGCCGGACAACATCTGGGAGCCGGTGGCGTTCACCGGGTCGAACACGCAGCACTACAAGCGAGACGGCGGCAACGCCCTGTATCGGCGGACGATGTACACCTTCTACAAACGGACGGCCCCCGCCCCGTACATGACCAACCTCGACGCCCCGAATCGCGAGCAGCCTTGCCCCAAGCGCGACCGCAGCAACACCCCGTTGCAGGCGCTCCAACTGCTCAACGACACGCAGCACGTCGAGGCGGCCCGCCTGCTCGCCGAGCGGATCGTGAGCGAAGGCGGGGCGACCACCGACGAGCGGGTGAAGTTCACCTTCCAACTGCTGCTGGCCCGAGCGCCGGGCGAGAAGGAACTGGCCATCGTGAGCGGTGAGCTGGCGAAGCACCTGGAGAAGTATTCCAAGATGCCCGCCGACGCGGCCAAGTTGCTGGCCATCGGCGAGCGGAAGGCGAACCCCAAGCTGAAGCCAAATGAAGTCGCGGCGTGGACGCTCGTGGCGTCGATGCTGCTCAACCTCGATGAGACACTGACAAGGAACTGACACCCGACCTGTAGGGGCACCCCTGGTGAGTGCCCGCCCACACACACAGGGCACCTACGAATGGTGCCCCTACCAAAGATGATCACGCCATGAACCCCCTGATTGAACGACTTCAGCATCTCTCCCGCCGGCAGTTCTTCGGCACCTCCGGGCTGAGCGCTGGCGGCATCGCTATGGCTCTCCTCGGGGGCCAAGCCCGTGCCGCGGAAGCCAAACGCCGCGAGCACCCGCCGCTGCCCGGCTTCCCGCACCACAAGCCGACGGCCAAGGCGCTCATCTACCTGCACATGAACGGTGCCCCGAGCCAGATCGACACCTGGGACTACAAGCCGAAGCTCGTCGATCACCTCGGCAAAGATCTGCCCGATAGCGTGCGCCTCGGCCAGCGGCTCACCACCATGACGAGCGGACAGGGCAAGTTCCCGGTCGCCCCGAGCAAGTTCAAGTTCGAGCGAAGCGGGAAGTGCGGTACGTGGGCGAACCCGGAGTTGTTCCCGCACACGTCGAAGATGGTGGACGACATCTGCCTGATCCGCAGCGTCCACACCAACGCCATCAACCACGACCCGGCCTGCACATTCGTGATGACCGGCAGCGAAGTGCCGGGCAAGGCGAGCATCGGTTCGTGGCTCGCCTACGGCCTCGGCAGCGAGAACAACGACCTGCCGGCGTTCGTTGTGTTCACCCCCCGCTTCCCCGCCGGCAGCAACGGCCAGGCGATCTTCTCGCGGATGTGGGCGAGCGGATTCCTGCCGACCAAGTACACCGGCGTAGCGCTGCGGGCCGGGGCCGACCCGGTGCTCTACCTGAAGAACCCGGACGGCGTGGACCGCACCGACCGCCGGGCCATGCTCGACAGCCTGAGCCAGCTCAACGAAATGACCGCCGAGAAGTTCGGCGACCCCGAGACCCGCACCCGCATGGCCCAGTACGAGATGGCGTTCCGCATGCAGACGAGCGTGCCGGACTTGGTCGACCTGACGAAGGAAGACAAAAAGGTGATCGAGAGCTACGGCCCGGAGGTGAACAAGCCGGGGAGCTTCGCTCACAGCGCGATCGTCGCCCGCAAGCTGGTGGAGCGTGGCGTGCGTGTGGTGCAAATCCTCCACCGCGGGTGGGACCAGCACGGCAACCTGCCGAAGGAGATCGGCAACCAGTGCAAGGACACCGACCAGCCGACGGCGGCTCTGCTCGCCGACCTGAAGCGGGTCGGCCTACTCGACAGCACACTGGTGGTGTGGGGCGGCGAGTTCGGGCGGACGGTGTACTCGCAGGGTGGCATCAGCAAGGACAGCTACGGCCGGGACCACCACCCGCGGTGCTTCAGCATGTGGATGGCCGGCGGCGGGGTGAAGCCCGGCACGGTGTACGGCGAGACGGACGACTTCAGTTACAACATCACCAAGGACCCGGTCCACTTGAACGACCTGAACGCCACCATCCTGCACTGCATGGGCATCGACCACGAGAAGTTCACGTACAAGTTCCAGGGCCTCGACCAGCGACTCACCGGCGTGGAAGAGGCGAATGTGGTGAAGGGCGTGCTGGGGTAACGGCGGGGTCGGGTGGGCCTGCACGGGCGGTCACACCCTACGAGAGAATCCCCTTCACCACCTCGCCGTGCACGTTGGTCAGGCGGCGTTGGATGCCGTTGTGGTAGAACGTCAGCTTCTCGTGATCGATGCCGAGCAGGTGCAACACGGTGGCGTGGAAGTCGTGCCAGGCCACCGGGTTCTCGGCCGCCTTCCAGCCAATCTCATCCGTGCTCCCGTAGGCGATCCCCGGCTTCAAGCCCGCCCCGGCCAGCCACACGCTGAACCCGTATTTGTTGTGGTCGCGCCCGGTGCCCACCTGATCCGCCGCACTCTGGGCG
>JALOQR010000198.1 GCA_025459365.1 Fimbriiglobus sp. | reverse complement strand
GCGTCGGCGGTGGCGTTCGTGCCACTGGCGTGGCTGCTCGTCGCCCGCGCTCCACTAGGGGTCGCAGCGAAGCAATTCCTCGTCGCCGCTGTCACCCTGTTCGCTGTGGTCGGCACCGACTGGGCCACCGAACCCTCGTTCATCCAGTGGGCGAATACTCTCCCCGACAACGCCACCGGCAACACCCTCCGCTGGGTCGCCGACCACCTTCGCATCTTCCCAAACGCCGGCGAAGGCCTGATCCAGCAGGTGAAACACAACTTCCGGGGGCACGGCAGCTACTCCCTCGGCGAGTGGCACCCGCGGGCGGTGTGGTACTACTTCCCGGTGGTGTTGAGCGCGAAACTGCCCGAGCCGCTGCTGGTGCTCACCGCCGGGTTGCTGGTGCTGCGGCCGAAACGGTGGCTCAACCCGGCCGGGCTGATCGCGGTGGCGTACCTGCTGTTCAGCCTGAGTTGCCGGGTGCAACTCGGTGTGCGGCTGGTGTTCCCGCTGGTGGCCATGCTGAACCTGGCGGCAGTGGTGGCGGTGGCCCGACCGACCGGGTGGCCCGCTCGCGGAGAGAGCATGATCGGTAGCCGCTCTCGGAGAGAGCAAGCCCTCCTGGCAGCCTTTGTCGCCCTCACCGCACTCACTTCGTTGCTTTCGTGGCCGCACGGGCTGCGGTTTGCCAATCATCTATGGGGCGGGCGCGAACGGGCAGCGGAGGTGCTGACCGACTCCAACTACGACTGGGGCCAGGGGCTACCAGAACTTCGGCAGTGGTACGACGGAACCCGCCCCCTCCGCCTGTGGTACTACGGCACCGACCCGGCATGCCTGCTCCCGCCGTTCGAGCTGGTGCAGGTGAACCAGATACCGAATCCAAGCGTTGATGAGGTGCAACGGCGCACGGCGGGCGGATACTTCGCTGTCGGCGAGTCGTTTTTCACCGCCTGCCCAGACCGCCGACCGGGCACCCTGGCGGTGATAAACTGGCTGAAGGGCCAGATCCCCGCCGCTGTCGTCGGCACATTCCGCGTGTATGTCCTACCCCCGCCATGATGCCCACCCCGGCCGACTTCGCCGACGCTGCCATCCTCACCGGGCCGACCGGCTCGGGCAAATCGGCTGTTGCCCTGGAGTTGGCCGAGCGGCTGAACGCCGAGATCGTGTGTATGGACTCCATGACCCTCTACCGGGGCATGGACATCGGCACTGCCAAGCCGACCGCCGCCGAGCAGGCCCGCGTGCCCCACCACCTGCTCGACGTCCTCGACCCGTGGGAGTCGGGTAGCGTGGCCTGGTGGCTCGAACGGGCCGCCGAGGCGTGCCGGCAGATCCGCGGGCGGGGGCGGCGTCCGCTGTTCGTCGGTGGCACTCCGTTCTACCTGAAGGCGGTGCGGTGCGGGCTGTTCGACGCCGTGGCGGTGGATCCCGCCATCCGCCCGCGGCTTGAAGCCGAAGCTGAGCAACTCGGGCCAGAGGCGCTGCACCGTCGGCTCGCCGCCGTCGACCCGAAGGCCGCCGCCCGCCTACACCCAAACGACGTGCGGCGGGTGGTGCGGGCGTTGGAAGTATTCGAGGGCACCGGCCGGCCGATCAGCGACCACCAGCAGACGTGGGAGTCGCCCCCAGAGGTCGGCCTTCGCATCCCCTGTGCGTACCTCGACTGGCCACGAGACGAACTGTACCGCCGCATCGATGCCCGGGTGGGGGCAATGCTCGACGCCGGCTGGGCCGAAGAAGCTGATCGCCTCCGCCTCCTCCCCCGCCCGCTCAGCAAGGAGGCGTCGGCGGCGCTGGGATATCGGGAGTTGCTGTCGCGGCCCGCCGGGTCGGCGGTATCGGAAGCGATGGCGGACGGCATCCGCCTGCGGACCCGCCAGTTCGCCAAGCGGCAGTTGACGTGGTTCCGGAATCTGGCACAGTGTTCAGCGATCGACCCGCGACAGGCCGATCTGCTCCTCGAACTGGAACGAATACTCGCTTCCCGCCCGAACTAAAGATTCCCACTCCGCCGGAATACCGGCTATGCTGGCAGAAGAATTCGGCCCAGTATTCCGCACGACCGGAGCGTTGTGTTCTAAGAAAATCGACGTCGTGTGCGGGCCGCCCCTCGGCACACCCTCTCGCGGAATGGTTCCATGCGCAACGTCACCTTTCTCGTACTTGAAGGCGTCGATAAGGGGCGGGTGTACCGCAACCTGCCGGTGCCGGTGACCCTCGGCCGGGAAGAGGGAAATGCGGTGCGGCTGAACGACGAGCGGGTGAGCCGCTTCCATGCCAAAATCCAGACCGAAGACGGCGACGTCATCCTGACCGACCTCGACAGCACGAACGGCACACGGGTGAACGGGGCGACGGTGCAGATCCGCCGACTCCGGGCCGGTGACCAAGTCTCGATCGGGCGAACCCTGTTGCTGTACGGGACGATGGAAGAAATCGAGGCCCGCCGCAGCGGGCGGGCTGCTCCGATTGTGGAAAACGGGGTCCAGACGATCCAGGCAGCCGAGATCGGATCGGTCGATAGCCGCGGATCGGATGTGCTCGTGAAAAAACCTGCCGAGACGGTTTCCCCCGGCGAATGGCGTTACCGCGACGACGAGGTGCCGCCACTGCCACAGAAGATGACCGGCGCCCAGGCGGCCCGCCTCTCTGAGGTGTTCGACTACCTGCACCGGGCGCTCACCTCGGCCGTCGAGAACATCGACGCAAACGATGACGGCACTGAGGTGAAAATCGCGTTCAACGAGTGGCAGACCATCCAGGCCGTGCAGATGCTCCTCGCCCGCTACGGCCGCAACGTCGGCGACCCCGACGGTGAGTTCAGCTGAGCGTGATCAGAGTCAACGACCTGGCTCGTCGGGTATGATCCGACCCTGAACCGGGGTCGGATCACTGTTCAGTCGAAGCTCACCACCAACTCGGGCAGCTTTTTCCCGGCGTCGGCGGCCCCTTTGGCCGTGATCTTCGACTTCCGGGCGTTCACCAGCGTCAGTTTCTTACACTTTTCGGCCATCACCAGAAGGCCAACATCCGACACCGCCGTTTCCTCCAGTCCGAGCGTCTCCAGTGCCCGCGGGGTGCCCAGTTCCTTCACCCCGGCATCGGTCACCTTCGTCCGCTCCAGGCTCAGCGTCTTCACGCTCGTTCGCCGGGCGATCGCACCCAGGCCCGCGTCGGTCACCCCGCTCCCACCGAGGTAGAGTTTGTCTAACTGCGTGAGGGTGTCGAGATCGGCGAACCCGCTGCCAGTGATGTTCTTCGCTCCTTCCAGGGTCAGCACTTTCAGCTTCTTGCACCCGGCGAGTGGTCGCAGGCCTACGTCGGTCACCTCCGCGCCGGTCAGGTTCAGCACCTCCAGGTTCTTTGCCACGCCCACCGGTTCGAGCGCTTTGTTTGCCGCGGCCGTGTCGGACAGATCGAGAAGGGTGAGTTTCTCCCACCCGGCAAACGCCGACCCGGTGCCAACGAGCGTCACCTTCGTTTCTTTCAGGATGAGTTCGGCGAGGGTCTTCACCTTCCCGAGTTCCTTGATGGAAACATCGTCGATGGCGGTGCCGGTGGCGTCGAGCCGCTCCAGGGTCTTACTCGCCGCGAGTGCCTTGAACCCCGCCGGGGTGAGCTTTGCCCGCGATACATCCAGCCGCTTCAAGCCCGGCAGGGCGGCCACCGCCGTGAGGCCGGCGTCGGTGCAGTCGGAGTCTTCGAGAGTGATGGTGCTGATGCCCGGCAGGTCGGCGAGTTGCTTCAGAGCGGCGTCGGCGTTCTTCACCCCCGACAGGCTGAGGGTGGCGAGTTTGGGGAACACGGCCAGCCGCTTCAACTCGAACTTGGCAGCGTCGGGAGGGAGCTTGACGGTGATGACCACGCCCCGCAGTTTGGAGTTCGGGTCTTCGTCGCGGATGACGATACCGCCCGCTTCAGCAACATACTTGGCGGCTTCGCGTTCAGCCTTCGGGTCGGCCTGGGCAGAGGCCACGGGAGCGACGGCGACGAGCAACAGCACGGCGAGCAAGCGGGGCATGGCAGACCTCAGGGCGGCGGGATACTGGTTACGGTACAGGGCAGACGAGGAGCGGCCGTGAGAGCAACCGGCGGGATCGTGCTGTGTGGCGGGCGGTCGAGCCGGATGGGGCAGCCGAAGGCGTGGCTGCCGCTCGAGGGCGAGACAATGCTGCACCGGGCGGTGCGGGTAATCAGGGGTGTGATAAACCCGGTGGTGGTAGTGGCCGCACCAGGGCAAGAGGTACCCGTACTGCCGGCGGGCGTGCGCGTGGTGCATGACGACGTAGAAGGCCGCGGCCCGCTCGGTGGGTTGGCCGCCGGGCTGCACGCGCTCACCGGGGAGTGCGAAGCGGCTTACCTGAGTGGGTGCGACGTGCCGCTCCTGCAGGCGGAGTTCGTACGAGCCGTGTCCGCGCTCGCCGAAGGTACGCAGCTCACCGTTCCGCTGATTGCAGGCCGCCTGCACCCGCTCGCCGCGGTCTATTCGCTCGATGTTCTCCCCGTTGTGCTGGCACAACTCGCGGCCGGCGACCTCCGCATGACCCGGCTGACCGAACTCGTGCCGACGCGGTTCCTGACCGAAGCCGACTTCGCTACTGTCGATGCGGAGTTGGAGTCGCTCCAGAACGTGAACACCCCCGAGGAGTACGAGAATGTCCTCCGCACCCTCCGGATGCGGAGGACGCTCATCCCTTCCGCACCCGCAGAAGCACCGTCGGGTTGACAGCCTCGAACCGCAGGCTTTCCAGTTGCTCGACCCCTCGGCTCAGGTTCATGAGGAGTACGTCGACCGTCGGGGCGAGTCGCTTGAGCACCGCATAAGTCGCCGAGATCATTTCCAGCGTGCCGACGTTCGACACCAGCCGGCCACCAGGTCGCAGGGCGGTGAAACTGGCTTCGAGCAGCCGGGCCACTTCTCCGCCGTTGCCGCCGACGAAGATCGCGTCCGGGGCTGGTAGCCCGGCGAACACGGCCGGCGCGGTGCCGAACACCGGCTTCACGTTCGGCACCCCGAAGGTTTCGAGGTTCGCCTGAATCAGGTGGAAGTCGGCGGCGTCTTGCTCGATGGCATATACCACGCCGGGTGCCACGAGTTGGGCCATTTCGATGGCCACGCTGCCACTGCCAGCACCTACGTCCCACGCCACGTCGCCGGGCTGGAGATCGAGCTGGGCCAGTGCCACCGCTCGTACCTCGGCCTGCGTGATCAGCCCGGTCTTCGGCCGGCTCTGGGCGAAGATGTCGTCCGGGTTGCCGAATCGTCGCAACTTCGAGCCGGCCCGTGGCTTGTCCGGGGTGTTCGGCTTCCGCACCAGGATCAGCACGTTCAGCGGGTCGAATCGCAAATCCTGAATCTCGGCGAGTTCGCCCTGAGTGATGCGTTCATCTCTCCCGCCGAGGTTCTCGCACACGAACCCGCGGAAGTAATCGATGCCGCGGGCGAGCAACTCGCGGGCAATGCGGTTCGGGGTGTATTGCTCGGAGGTGAACAGGCCGACCGTTTCGGCCGTGCGGATCTTGTCGAGCACGTCATCGAGCTTCTTCGCGGATAGGTCGGTGAGGTACGCCTCTTCCCACGTTTGCTTCAGGCGGGCGAAGGCGAGCTGCATACTGCTGACGTGCGGAACAACATCGAACTGGTCTGGCCCGATCTTCTCGCAGAGGTAGCGGGCGGTGCCATAGAAGAGTGGGTCGCCGACCGCCGCCACAGCCACCTTTTTCGCCCCGATCAAGGTTTTCAGCCGGGCGACGACTTCGGGCAGGTCGGTGCCGATCCGCACCCGTTCGGCAGACAGTTCCGGGAGCAGCCGCAGTGCCGCATCAGAGCCGAACACCACATCGGCGGCCTGGAGCAGTTCGCGGGAGCGGGCAGTCAGGCCGGCCAGCCCATCCGGGCCAACGCCGACGATAGGAACCTTGCTGGACATGCAGACCTCGCACTCGGGACGGGGTTGTTGTACATCACCAACGGCATGCCGGGTGCGACCGTCTGAACCGTTGAGAAAGGCCGGACGTCCCGGCCGGTATCTCTTTTCATCACTCCGAGGGACAACCATGAGCGTCCGTCTGATCGCCGCCGCCATCGCCGCCGTCGCGTTCGTCGGCACCGCCTCCGCCCAGTACCCCGGCTACGGGTACACATTCACCAACCCGTACACCGGGTACACCACTGGGTTCGGCACGGCCTACAACCCGTACACCGGCAACATCGGCTCCTACACCGTCGGGTACAACCCGTGGAGCGGGTTCGGCACCCGCAACTTCGCCTACCAGAACGTGTACGGCCTCGGCTTCGGCCGCGGGGTGTCGAACTTCAACAACTACACCGGCGCTTACTACGGCAACCGCCTCGGGTTCAACCCGTTCTACGGGGCGTACAACTACAACCGCTTCCGCTTCGGGCGGTGGTGAGCCGAGTTGGCATCGACCGGGAACGGAGTGACCGGGTGAGGCGCTTCCTCATCCGGTCACTCCGTTCCCGGTTCCATTTCCCTACACCAACCGCATCCCACGGGGTTCTCTTATGAAGGTCGTGCTTATCGCGGGTGACGGCATCGGGCCGGAAGTAACGGCCGCCGCCCAGGAAATCATTTCCGCCGCCGGGGTGAAGATCGACTGGGTGCCCGCCGCCGCTGGCCTCGGCGCCGCCGAGACGCACGGCGAACCACTTCCCGAAGAGACCCTCGACCTCATCCGCAAACACCGTGTCGCCCTCAAGGGACCATGCACCACCCCCGTGGGCAAAGGGTTTCGCAGCATCAACGTGCGATTGCGGAAAGGGCTCGATCTGTACGCCAGCGTGCGGCCGGTGAAGACACTACCGGGGGTGAAGACGCCATACACCGACGTCGACCTCGTGGTCGTCCGCGAGAACACCGAGGGGCTGTACGCCGGGTTGGAGCACCAGGTGGTTCCCGGCGTAATCGAGAGCCTGCGGGTGATCACCAGGGCGGCGTGCGAGCGGATCGTACGGTACGCCTTCGACCTGGCCGTGCGGACCGGCCGACACCGGGTGACGTTCTGTCACAAGGCCGACGTGATGCGGCTGACCGACGGCCTGTTCCTGGAGTGCGCCCGCGAAGTGGCCGACGACTTCCCGTTCATCGCGTTCGAAGAGAAGTCGATCGACAACGTCTGCCTGGAACTGGCGCTCGACCCGACGAAGTACGACGTGCTGGTGATGGAGAACCTCTTCGGCGACGTGATCTCGGACCTGTGCGCCGGGCTGGTGGGTGGGCTGGGGGTCGTGCCGGGGGCGAACCTGGGGGCCCGCTACGCGGTGTTCGAGGCGGTCCACGGCAGTGCCCCGGACATCGCCGGGAAGGGGCTGGCGAACCCGATCGCGGTCGTGCGGAGCGCGGCGATGATGCTCGACTACGTCGGCGAGCGGAAGGCGGCTGAGCGGATCGAGCGAGCGGTGGAAACGACACTCCAGGCGGGCGTCGGATTGACCCGCGACCTCGGCGGCACCGGCAACACGGCGACCATCACGGCGGAGATCATCAAGAACCTCGGGGCGTGAGCCTCACTCTTCGGCGTCGGGGTCGGGCGGGTGGTCTTTCATGCGCTGGAGCACGATCGGTACGACGGCCGCCGGCACCGCCCCGCACACTACCCAGTTGATGCAGAAGGCGACCGCCTTCCACATCGGTTCGTTGATCCCTAGCGCCATCACGCTCCCGAGAAGCCCGGCAGAAAAGGCGACGATCGGCACTGCCACCCCGATGGCACCGAGCGCCTTGTACCGGGCGACGGTGGCGTCCTCCAGCGGTCGGCCCAGTTCGATCGCCTTCATCCGCTCGACGTGTTCGAACTCGCGGCGGCGGTGCTTTGCCCGGTGGTCCATCCACACAAGCAGGGCGATTCCGCCGAAGAACGCCGCCACCCCGCCAACGTTCGCGAAGACCATCCAGAACGGGTTCATTCAGATGCCTGGGTCGGGTGGTCGCAATCGAACGCAAAGTGATTATTTGGGGTCGATTTTCAGGCCGGTGCCGCCCATGATCTCGAAAATGCGATGTCGCGACTCGCGAGCTGTGCGGACAACGTTTGGCCACACCTTGAGCAACTTCCAACACTTCTCGTGCATCTCGATCGACATCCAAGCGGACCCCAGCAGGAAAAACGGAAGACCAGACTCACGAATAGCCTCCTTTTCGTGGGCCCTCTTGAGAATTTTCCCGTCCATACTCAGCACTACCCAAGCAGATTCGGGATCCTTGGCCAGCGTCCCAATCCACTCAATATCGGGTGTGTTGTGGACAAAACGCAGGTCGTCATTGAAATGACGAACTTCTACGTCATCTTCGAAGGCACGGATGACGTCCGCGAGTTTGGGCGGGCAGCACCTGTCGAAGAAGAAACTTGTCGGCTTCATGCCGCAAGTTCCT
>JALOQR010000197.1 GCA_025459365.1 Fimbriiglobus sp. | reverse complement strand
GCCGTGGCCGTGGTCGAGTGCAGAAAGAGGCGGATTTCCGCCATCGAACGGCGGGTGGCGGCAGGGGGGGGTATATGCGTGGCAGGTGGCAGTGTGGCAGAGGGGGGGGCAATTCATCCCCCGATCACCGAACAGACGTCCGACGCTCGAAAATCGACCAACCCCGGACAGGGGCGATGGGAGTCGATGTCTTTCCGTGGTTTCGACGAAAATGCCGCCGGAGCGCTACGGAAGGGGGTGTGGTTCACACTTCCGTGTGAACCACGGGGGGGTTAGCGCTTGCCGTTCGGGGGCGGGGGGTTACCACCACCGAGCCGGCCCTGCATCACGTCGGCCGCCCGCCGCTGGAACTTGCTCAACTGTTCCCGCAAGGTGGCGTCGCCCCGCTGCATCAACTCCAACTCGTGCTGAATCTCGGCGCTCAGCCGCTTCAATTCCGTCTCCTGGCGGGCCATGAGCGCACGCTCTTTGGCCATCGAGACTTCCATCTGCCGCATCTGCTGTTCGAGCGACTCCTCGTCTTCCCGAAGTTGTTTCCGCTCGTCGTCCAGCTCACGGCGAGACTTGTTGATTTTGGCCGCCTCCCGCTCCAGGTCGTCGGCCCACTCCTCCAGTTCGGTGCGGGTCTTGGGCTGGGGTGGGGCGGCGGTGAGGGCACCCGAGGCCAACTGTTCTTCGATGCTCTGGAGTTGGGCCGTGACCTCCTCCACCTGCCGCGTCTTGGCGGCCAACTGGGCCTGCATCTCGCTCTCGCGGGCCGCCGCCTTTTGTTCGTTGTCGCTCGCTTCCTGGAGAAGCTGCTTCATCTCGTCGAGGAGCTTGCGGAGTTCGCGGTTCTCCTGCTTCAGTCGCTTGTAGTCGTCCGGAGTCTTGCCGGCGGGCAGATTGGCGGGCACCGGATCGGCCGGCGGTGGAACTGCCGGAAGCGTGCCGGGCATGGGGCCGAGGACGCTCCCGCCGATCGGGGCGGCCATTGGATCCACCGGCATGAACCGCGCACTCGACCGCAGGGTCACTTCCGGAATCGGCTCGTGATCGGGCGCGGCAGCGGGAGCGGCATCCGCCGCCGGAACGGGGCCATTCGCCCCCGGCATCAGAAGGCGGGTGCGGGCGACTGCAGGCATAATGGTAGACTGGGGTGCAGTCGATTCGGCTGGCTCGCCGGTCGCCAACGGCGGGGGTGTGGAGGCAAGCAGTCGCCGCCGCAGTTCTGCAGCGGAAATCGACTGTGCGGGGTCGGCGAGCACGTCTCGTTCGCTCATGACCAACTCGGCTCCATCGCCCGTGGAAGGGCTTACTGCCGCGACGGGACGGGTTGCGGCCCGCCGAAAGTTAGAACCACCGGGGGGCCAGTCAAGTTAAAATCCTCCCGTCCGGCCTGAACGCCTGCGCCGCGGGCGCTCTGGTGTCCCCCAGAGTCGAGAAGATGCGTAAGACATGCATGGAGCGAACACAAAGTATCACCAGCCCTTGGCAACCCCTCTCCTTTCATCTCCTCGATCAATTTCTGGGCGTCGGTCACCCCCGCGGGTGGCGAAGTCATCGCTGACTGAGTAAGCCCCGGCCCGCGTAATCGCCCTATCCGGCCTTAGCGGTTGGTGCTGCGGCGCCGGGTGCGCCCCCGCCCCCCGGCGGTCAGCCGTACATTCCCGCCAACGCCCCCCGGCGAGCCGTGTTCAGCCGGGTAGAGTGAATCGAATGGGTTCCGTCCGGGTGGGTTCCGCACCCCGTCTCGGGCCGTAACCCAGTGCCGACGCGGGGTTTTGCTCGTTCCACTGCCGCCCCCCCCGGTCGCCCTGGTACACTCCCTGTTATCCCGTCCGGCTCCCCGGTCGCCCCGGTGGAGCATCATCCCGCGTGAGGAGCGCCCGGTATGAGGGTGTTGAAACGACTCCGGTGGGCCACGGCCGCCGTGGCGGCCGTCACCGCCTGCGTGGCCGTCGGCACGCTCGTGTTCGGGGATTTCCCGGCGAATAAGCCGGTCTCCCCCGCCAAACCCGTCCTCCCGTCCAAGCCAATCGACGACACGGCCCGGACGGTGTTCACCGACAAACCGGTGCTTGCCTACAAACAGGCGGACGGCCAAACCGCCTTCGCCTGGCAGTTGAAGCCGACCCTGCCGCCCGCCGCCGCCCGCCCGAAAGACGTGGCAGTGATGGTGGATACGTCGGCCAGCCAGGCCGGCGACCCCCTCCGCCGGGCCGCAATGATCGTGCTGGCCATGACCTCTGAACTGGGGGCCGACGACCGGCTGGACGTCTGGACGGTGAACCTGAACCACAAAGACCATACTCGCTCGCTCACGGGCGGGTTCAAACCGGCTGCCGATCCTGCCGTAAAGAAGGCAGTCACCACCCTCACCGACCGCGAGTATGCCTCCGGGGCGGTCGACCTCAAAGCCGGTGTGGAGAACGTCCTCGGGGCGTTCGAGCACAAGGCCGGGCGGCAGCAGGTGGTGGTGTATGTGGGCGACGGGGAGAGCGCTGCTGGCGCACCCGTGACCGAGGCGGGCCGGGTGGCTCTCGGCCGCCGGTTGGCCGAAAAAGGCGTGCAGTTCTTCTCCATTCCGCTCGGGCTGACCATCGCCGCCAACAACCTGCACGGGCTGGGTATGCTCACCGGCGGGGCGGTGGTGCGGGTGAAGGAAGACCTCGACACCCCGGGCGGGCGGTTCGACTTCGTTCGCCGGCTCAATGAGTCGTTTGATGTGCCCGTTCTGTCCCCGGAAAAGGTCACCCTGGCTCCGGCCGGCACCGACCTGCTCCCGGCTCAACTCCCCCCGCTCCGGGCCGACCGTTCGACACTGGTGATGGGGCGGGTGAAGGACGCCGCCGCCAAGCTCGAACTGACCGTCAGTGGTACGGTGGCCGGCAAGCCACACGCCGCGACCCTGGCCACGGCTCTGCCCGAATCGAAGGCCGATCATTACTTCCTCTCGGCCATGCTGGAGCAGTGGCAGGCCGACCAGGCCAAAGAAGCACCGGTCATCCTGCCGGCCGACCGGGCACTGGCCCTCGCCTCCGAGCAGTTCCGCCTGTATCGGGATGAGTTCGTCGAACTCGCCCTTCAGGCCATCACGGCAGATAAGCTCGATCACGCTCAGAAGCTGTTCCAGGCGGCGCTAAAGGTCGATCCGACCTTCCCCGAAGCGCGAGCCGGGGACAAAGCAGTCACTCGCATCCGCAACGGCGAGATGACCAAGAAGCAGTTCCGCGAGCAAATCGCCACCCAAAACCCGGCCAACCCGATGCCGGTGCCAGCCGCTCCGCCGCCCGACGCTGCCCCTGCCGCTCCGCTAGGCAACGCCCTGGCGGCTCGGGAAGCGGCCGACGCCGAGGCTCGGGCACTCGTGGAAGAAACCATTCGCCGGGTGCGGCAGTTGAAGAACGCCGACCCCGATGGAGCTTACGAAGATCTGAAACGCCAGCGGGAAGCACTCCGCACCAACGACCGGCTGAGCGATACCGTTCGCACCCGGTTGGTGGCCGAACTTGATGCCCAGATGCGGGATGTCTCGACGCGGGCGGTGGAGATCCGCCGGCAGAACGAAGCCGTTCGCGAGCGGATCAGCCGGGCGCGGGCGTTGCTCAACGAGTACGACATCCAGATGGATGAGGAAAGCCGCACCAAGGCCCGCATCGACCGTTTCCGCTTCCTGATGAACCAGGCCAAGTTTGAGTTGGCCTACCGTCAGGCCCAGGTGATGGAGCAGGAACGCGTGAACCGTGGGCTGACTGTTCCGCCGGAGGTGTACACCACCTACCGCGTTGGTCAGTCGGCGACCCAACTCCGTGAACAGCGTGAACTGAAGCGACTCCGCGAAGACCGCTTCCTGCTGACCATGCTTCAGGTCGATAAGTCGCACATCCCGTACCCGGACGAGCCGCCCGTTCACTTCCCGCCTGCCACGGTGTGGCGGCAACTACGGGAACGCCGCTCCCAGTACGAATTCCAGAACCAGGGCTTCGGGGTAAACACGCCCGACAGCCTCCGCCAGTTGCGGTCGCTCATTGAGGGTGTCTCGGACAACGACCGCGTGGCAAGCGTCGGGCCGGTGGGCGGGCAGGAACTCCAGCAGATCCTCACCTCCCTGGAGACGCAATTCCAGGATCGCAAGCTGAAGTTCCAGGTGCGAGACGACCTGTTCCGCGCGACCGGCGTGCCTGATTTTGAGAACATCCGCAAGTACAAGTTCAAGCGCGAGGAAAACCTCAACGGGCTGACCATCGGCGCCTTCCTTGACCTCCTGCTAAGCGAGGTCAAGGGGTCGTTCATCGTCCGTCCGGAGTACATCGAGATCACCACCGCCGAGCAGCGGTTGTACCAGAAGGTGACCCAGGCCTTCGAGATCGGCGACCTGGCCCTGGCGGTGCCGAGTTCGATCAACCAGGCCGCCTTGCAACAAAACCTGGCTGTGTTCGGTTCGCAGTTGCAGTTCATCGGCCAAAGCGCGGGTGCTGCGAACTTCCTGGCCAACGGATTCGGTGGCGGGTTTGGTGGTGGTGGCCTGGGTGGGGGCATCGGTGGGGGTCTGGCCGGTGGCTTGGCCGGTGGTCTCGCCGGCGGTTTGGCTGGTGGTCTGGGCGGCGGGCAAGCTGGTATGCCCGGCGGTGGTGGCCTCCAGCAGCTTGGCGGTCAGGCGAACCTGGGCGTCGGCGGGGGTATCGCGGGGGTGACCGGCGGCCAACTCGGCCAGTTCGGCAACCTCGGCGGACAGTTCGGTATCCAGGGCAACAACCAGTCGAACATTCTCATCCAGGTGATCTCGCAGATGGTCGCCCGAGGGGAGTGGGACAACAACTTTGCTGGTGTTGTTCAGAACCCGAACGACCCCGACGCCGAGCCGCCGACGTACTACGTCGGGCCGGACCAACTGAACTCGCTCGGTTACTACCCAGTGTCGAACGCCCTGATCGTGCGGGCCACCAGCCGCTACCACCCGACTCAGTCGTTCCGCTTCCAGAAGGGCGAAATCGGTGCAATGGTCGCCGCACCGCGGCGGGGCGACTTCGCCCAGGCCAACCCCAACGGAGCCGGCGAGCCGGGCGGGATGAACCTCCCGGCCAACAACGGTGCCGCCATCGTGAAGGCAGCCGGTGGGAAGGCCGAGAAAGTGTGGAACGAGGTGTTCAAGCCGGGGGTGGTCAACGACCCTGGGCTGGTGATCACTGCCACCGATATCCTCTTCGAAGCCAAGGAGTACCACCAGGCGGCCGAGTCGCTGAAGGCCAACCTGCGGCGTGGCCACGCCACCGGTGCCTGGGCCTACGAAGCGCTGGCTCTGGCACTGGCTGCCGACAAGGCCGATGCGGCCGAAGTCGAGCGGGCAGCCCTCTCGGCCATCGACCTCGACCCGACCGACCCGAAAGCCTACCTGCGGGCGGCCAAGGCCGAGCACGATCTGGGCCGGAGCGAACTCGCCGTCGATCTGTGCAAACGAGCTGCCGACCTGGAGCCGAACCTTCCGGCCATCTACACCAACGCCCTGGTGTATGCGGATGCCGCCGATGGTGCAGCGGTCAAGTCGGACGTGGTGAGCTGGGCCAGCAAGAACCTGCTCCGCCGCGACTGGGCGAACGACGGGGTGAACCA
Source organism: Fimbriiglobus sp. (assembly GCA_025459365.1). Taxonomy (GTDB): domain Bacteria; phylum Planctomycetota; class Planctomycetia; order Gemmatales; family Gemmataceae; genus JALHQU01. The sequence continues at coordinate 18,450 of JALOQR010000197.1, read as the reverse complement.
CTCCCGCACCGCCAAGGATGCCGTGGAGCGGATCGCCAAGAAGCTCACTGCGGCCGATCGCAAGGCCGACGCGGAGGCCATCCTCGCCACCGTCGCGGAGGAAAAACACCGCGATCTGGTGATCGAACTGCGGTGGCAGGGCCAGGCCGACCTCGACCTGGCGGTTCATGAGCCGAGCGGGACCGACTGCGATGCCACCCAGAAGCGCACGGCGGGCGGCGGGGTTCTTCTCTCCGACCTGCTCGATCAGAAGGACGACAACCGATCCGAGGTGTATACCGCCGCGGTCGGGTTCAGCGGTAAGTACACGGTGACGGTCAACCCCGCCCTCGGTCGGCCGCTGGGCAATAAGGCCAGCCTGAAGGTGACCAAGTACGCCGGCACCGACAAGGAAGAGGTGGAGGTGTACACCGTCGATCTGGCTAGGCCAGCCCCGGTGACAGTCACCCTCGATGGCGGGACCCGCACCGAACTGGCCACCGTGACCCCCGACGAGGTGACGGCCGACCGTCAGATCGCGACTCGGTCGGCTCAGGTGGCGGCACCCACTGGGATCGCCGCCGGGTTCGGGGCTGCCGACGCGGCGACCCTGCACATGGCCAGCACCCCGGCCTCGGCCAAGAACGTCGCCCCGCTGACCGGAGCCAAGCAGGATATCCGCTACGCCGGTATCACCCCGGCCCTGCCCGGCGTGCGGGTACAGGCCCGCATCGCCCCCGGCGGTGAAGTGGCCGAGTACTTCGCTCAACCGGTGTTCACGGGCAAAGCGGTCGATATCCCGCTGCCGAAGGTGATGCTCCTGCCCGGTGCCGGCAAGTAATCGGATGAGGTAAAGAGCAACGAGCTGCGGGGGCGGTGGGTCGCAAGGCCCACCGCCCCCGCGGCGTTGAATCCGGGTGAAGTTTACTTTTCCTTCGCCTTGCTCCAGTTCAGCACTTCGGCCACCGGTTCAGTCTTCGGCTTCGGAGGCTCCGATGGCGATGCCTCAAACCGTAACGGTTCGCCGCTCACCGGAGGTAGCGTGCCTGGTTCCGTCCGCGGATCGGCCATCCCAACCGCCGACCGCCGGAGCACCACCTCCCGACCAATCGGCAAATCCTGCCATCGGGTTGGCACTACAGCCACCGGCAGCGGTGGCGGGGCAATCACTCGCGCCGTGGCATGGATCAATCGGTCGGTCGGTGCCGCACTCCCGATCGGTGGAAGATGCGTCGGAGGTGCATCAGTCGGTGGTACGGCGGGAGGGGCCACCACGGCCGGGGGTGTGGGCGGAACAACATGAGCCGGCGGAACCGATGGTGCCACCGACGGAGCCGACGGAGCCGCTGCGGCGATCCTCCCTTCGATCGCCCCACTCAGCACGTCGGCGGGATGACCGAGCGCACGGTAGAGGCGGAACTGGCCGCGGTTGTAGTCGGCCACCGCCGCATAAAAGTCGGCGTTCGCCAGGGCAAGGGCCTGCACCGCCGCGACCACTTCGAGAGGTCGCACGAGGAGTGTGTTGGTGTCGCCGGTCCGCTTCGTCTGCCCCATCCCTTTCAGGCTCTCTTCCACCAGGCTCACCGCCTCGCGGAGGGCGGGTTCAGCCTTTGCCAATCGCTCGCCGGCCGCCCTCGCCTGGGCGAACGCCACGCTCACCTCGGCCGTGACCCGATCTTGCATGCGGGCCACTTCGAGCACGGCCAACTGTTGTTCGGTGCGCCGTTCGCCCACTCGCACCCGGTTCGCCAGCCCGAACGCCTGAAACTCCCAGAGCAGTTGGGCGCTCACGTCGAAGCGACTGCCGAAGGCCTGCGTGGTGTCGTTCGGCCCACCACCGAACCCGCCCCAGCCAAGCGAGCCGCTCGGATTGGTCGAGACGCTCCTCACGGCCAGAGTCGGCAGAAACGGTCGTGCTTTTTCCTGCTTCAACCGCTCGGCGTTCGCCTGGGCCATGGCCCGCTGAGCGGCGAGTTCGGGGCGGGTGGCGAGCGCCACCGGTAACAATGTTTCGGTGGTGGCGTTGGGATCGATCACCGTGACGGGCAGATACGGTTCTTCCACCGGCTCGACGAGTAAGCCCGGCTGGAGTCGGAGCAATCGCACCAACTCGGCGCTGGCCGTCCGCCAGCGTTCGCGGGCCGTGGCCACCGCCTGCTCACGGCGGGCCAACTCGACCTTCGCCCGGCTCGCCTCCAGTGGCGGCACCAGCCCCTCGGCCAGCTTTTCGGCCTTGGCCGCCACATCTCGGGCCTTGTCGGCGGCCAGCACCGCACCAGCCAGTTCGCCGCGGGCCTGTTGAGTGTTGAAGTACGCCTCCACCACGGCCAGGGCGGTGTCGTTTTCCACCGCCTGGCGAAAGGCGGTGCGGGCTTTCAGGTCTTGTTTGGCCGCCAGGGGGCCGAAGACGGCGTCGGTGATCGACACCACGGCGTTCGGCCCGGCACCGACCATGTAGCTACTTCGCCCACTGCGGATGATGTCGCCAACGAAGTTTTGCTGCCCGCCATCGTGGCGGAAGTAGTCGGCCCCCACGACCAGGTTTGGCACCCATGCCAGGCGGGCACGGTCGAACTGCTGGGCGGCCAGGGCCACCTGCCGATCGGCAACAGCGATATCGAGCGGGCGAGATCCGGCGAGTTTGAGAGCGGCCGACAGGGTAATGGGGTAGACAGCATCGGCCGGGTCAGCGGCGGGCTTGGCGGGCGGCCGGCTGGCGGTAAAGAGGGTATCGGGCGGTGGCGTGATCCCCGACTGGGCGACTGGGCGATGAGTACCCGAGGGGGCGGCGGGGGGGGTGGCTGCGCAACCGCGGCCCCCCCAAGACCGACGGCGATCCAACAGGCGACCCGCCGCATGCCCGTTCCCCCCGGTCGGTGCGATTGGCGAAAAAGTTCAAGTCCGAGAGTTGGGCGTATATCCATGCCGAATGCCGGGAGCAACCGCAACCGCGAAGTTGATCCTGTGTCGTCCGCCCGCACATTTTCGCCGGCCGGTTGACACACCGACGCTCCCCGGTACGATAATTCTTTTCTGCACACCCCCACCCGGCGACCCGGCGAGGACTCGGCGCTCATGATCCGGACGAAGAAGCTGCGGCCCACCAAGAACCGCTGTAAGTTCTGCACCAAGGACGGCTGCCCCCGGCCGGCGTTCGTGGACTATAAAGATGTCGCGTCGCTGAAAAAGCTCGTCTCCGCCCAGAGCAAGCTGTTCAGCCGCAAGCGGAGCGGGCTTTGCGCTCCGTTCCAGCGGGCCGCCACTCTGGCCGTCAAGCGAGCTCGGTTCGTCGGCCTGATGCCGTACGTCGGCGAGTGAGTCTGGCCGGCACTGCCGCCCTCCGCCCTACCCGGCCCCGCGGCCGGGTTGTTTTTTTCCCCCTCACCCCCCGACTCCCGCGTTCTCGGTTCCACTCCCGGTGCCCCATGCCCGCCCCGTCGGCTGATGAGCTTTTCGCTGCCGCCGTCCAGATTCATACCTCGGGCGACCTGGCCGCTGCTGAGTCTGCCTACCGCGACCTGCTCCGGGCGGTCCCCACCCATGCCCCGGCGTTGTGCAACCTCGGAGCCATTCGGGCCAAAATCGGCGACGAGAGCGAAGCAATCCGCCTGTACCAACTCGCCCTGGCGGCCCAGCCAAACTTCCCCGACGCCCTCTACAACCTCGGCAACATCCACCGTCGGGCGGGGCGGCTGGAGCAGGCCGGCGACCTGTTCCTCGCCTGCACAAAGGCCGCCCCCGATCACGCCCCGGCCCAGTTCAACCTGGGCGTGGTGGCGGCTCAGTTCGGCGACTTCGCCCGGGCCGAGGCCGCCTTCCGCCGGGTCACGGAGGTCGAAGGGAGCGTCGGGCGGGCACACCTTCGGCTTGGCGAAGTACTCCACCGGCTCGGCCGGCCAGGGGAAGCGGTACCGCCATTGCGGGCCTACTCCGAGGCCTTCCCCGACGACCCCACCGGGCCATTCCAGCTTGCCCTCGCCCTGGCTGCCGATGGCAAGGCGGCCGACGCCATCGGCCTTTTGCAGGCCGCTCTCAAGCGGACACCGAACGACCCCGACGCACACAACGCCCTCGGCCTGGCTCAGGCGTCCCTCGGCCGACAAGACGACGCCGTTCACCACTTCGAGCGGGCCGTGAGCCTGAAGCCCGAGATGGCCGAGGGCTGGAGCAACCTGGCCGTCTGTCTGGCCGAACAGGGCCGCACCGACGAAGCCGTCGATGCGTTCCGTCAGGCTCTCGCCGTGCGCGAAGAGGCCCCACTCATCCACAGCAACCTGCTGCTCAACCTGAACTACTCCTCTCGGCTCACTCCCGAACAAGTGCGAGACGAGCACTTCGCCTGGGGCGACCGCTACGCCGACCCGGCCCCCGCCGCCCCACGGCCACCGCTCGATCCCGCTCGCCGGCTGCGGGTCGGGTACCTCTCCGGATTCTTCCGCGACCATCCCCAGGTCGGCCTGTTGCGGGCAGTGCTCGAACACCACGACCGCGATTTGGTGGAGGTGTTCGTCTACGCAACCGTCCACCGCCCGGATGCCACCACCGACGCTCTCCGACCGCTCGCCGACCACTGGCACACAGCGGCCGGCACCACCCCGACAATGCTGGCCGAGCAGATTCGCTCCGACGGCATCGACATCCTCATTGATGTCGGCGGGCATAGTCAGGGGGTGAACCTGCTCACCTTCGCCCGCCGCCCGGCGACGGTACAGGCGTCCCTCGGTGGATACCCAAACACCACCGGCCTGCCCACGATGGGATACCGCCTCACCGACGCCATCTCCGACCCACCCGGAGCGACCGACCATCTCTATCGTGAGCGGCTAATCCGCCTGCCCGATGTGCCGTGGGTCTACCGCCCACCGACGATTGCACCAGCGGTGAACCCACTCCCTGCCCTCGCCCGCCGGCCCTTCACCTTCGGCTGCCTGAACAACTCGTCGAAGGTGTCGGCAGCATGCCTGGACCTCTGGGTGAGCCTGCTCCAGAAGACGCCCGGCTCGCGGTTGGTGCTGCTCGGCGGGCAATCGGGTGCGGGGCAACGGCGGCTGGCTGAGCGGTTCGTCAAGGCTGGCATCCTCCGCGACCGCGTGCAACTGGTGCCGCGGATGCCACGAGACAAGTACCTCACGCAGTACACCGACATCGACATCGGCCTCGACCCATTCCCGACGAACGGTGGAGTGACGACGGCCGACGCCCTGTGGATGGGGGTGCCAGTACTCACGGTCGCGGGCAAGACCGCCGCGGGGCGGCAGGGTGTCATGCTGATGCTGGCAGTGGGGCTTGGTGAATTTGTGGTGAGCGAGCCAGACGAACTCCCGGCGACCGCAAAGGGGTGGATGAACCGCCGGGCGGAGTTGGCCACGATCCGGGCCGAGCTGCGGGAACGGGTGGCCGACTCGCCGCTGTGCGACCACCGCCGATTCGTGCGTCATCTGGAGGCCGCCTACCGGCAGATGTGGGCGGAGGCCATTTCGGGGTGAGAGGAAGCCGAGCGGAAAGATTCGATTCTGCTGGTCTCGAATCCCTCGGACCTCCTACTGTGGTGTTGGCCGCATGACGCGGCAGCCAAACCTCACAGGAGAAACACGATGCTCGGTCTCTGGCAAACGGGGGGGGGTTAGGAAGTCTGGGGGAAACAATCGCGTGCAACCGCGGTTGGAGGAAATCGAAGGGCGTCTCGTTCCGGACGCGACCCAACCTTTGGTCGCCGCACCCGCTCCCGCTGCTGTGGCGGTCGAGGTCGCTGTCGATGTGGATATCGGTGGCGATGCGGACGTGCACCAGCCTCTGTTCACCGCCGACGAACTGCTCTTGCTCCGCCAAGTCTCGACCTGGACCGTGCCCCCGCCGGGCATCCCGACGTACCAGATCATCGGCGGCACCCCCGGCGACCCGAGCACCCTCGCGGACAAGAAGCCGCTCACCACCGAAGAGCTGAAAACGCTGGTGGGGCTTCTGGAACAGAAGACGGTCAGCGATGCTGATAAAGCTCGCGCTCTGGAACTGATCAAGCGGATGGAGACGGACGGCATCAAGTTCGAGGGGAAGGGCGAACTCGAACTGCTGGCGAAGATCATCGACAAGGGGGCGGACAAGTCGAAGGGGTGGGCCAACCTGGGCATCAAGAGGTACTTCGAGTACCTGAGCAGCGGGATCGGTGTCGCCATCAAGGGGCTGGGCGACATCAACGAGGGGCGGTACACGAAGTTCAAGGATCTGGTCAAGGTCTACAGCGGTGCCGAGTACGGCTACACCGAAGAGCAGGCCATCAACGAGGCCGCAACGGCCGGCCTGGGGACGGCGGCTCGGGAGCAGGGCATCCTCCGCTACAAGCTGGAACTCCTCCAGAACAAGGTGGACGGGCTGAAGGCGAAGGCCCCGAAGTGACTCGTTCGGACTTCCACCGGGGTGGCCTCATGCCAGGGGCCACCCCCTCACCCCGGATACCGCCATGCCCCTCTCCCGCTTCTGGGCCGGTGCGCTCCTGCTGATCGCCCTGGCGCCCTTCTCCGGACAGACCGCCCCGGTGCCGAAGGGGGGTGGGAAGATCCCCTTCGATGCGGTGGTGGCGTTGCTCGGCAAGTCGCACCTGAGCCGCGGGCACGTCAAGTTCCGCAAGTTGCTCGGCACCGATGCGACCTACAGTATGCTCGGCTGGCTTGACGACGACGACGCGGACACCGAGGAACTCGGCGAGTTCCGTCTCTTCTGGGTCGAAAGCGGGGTGGAAATGACGTTACGCTCGGATCACATCTGTAACGCCGTCCGCCTGACGCCGAAAGACGGAATGTCGATGTTCGACGCGAAAGGCAAACTTATTCACCCGAAGTCGCCCGGATATGCCGGCGAACTGCCGGACAAACTGTCGTTCGCCGACTCGCCCGCGGACGTGAAGAAGAAACTCGGAGACCCCGACAAAGAGAAGGAAGGGGTCAACACTGTCGGGCTCGAGTTCACCTACACCAAAAAATATGCGAAGGGGACGGTCGATTTCATCATCTCCTTCACCAAGCCGAAGGCGACCGACGACGGATGTCAAGTGAGGGACCTCGTTCTCTTGCTGAACAACGATGAATCACCCCACCCGCCTGCGGAGGGTTTCGGGCTGACAGAACCAAATCCCCAGCACGATCATCAGCACCTCGCTCTCGGCCGAATCCCCACTGTGCGACCACCGCCGATTCGTGCGTCATCTGGAGGCAGCCTACCGGCAGATGTGGGCGGAGGCGGTCGCGTAGGTCGGTTCGAGTGGTGTTACCCGCTCGTGCTGTTCGCTCGATTTCGATTCGGCAGGTACTTCCACGACAACGCCGCCAGTAGCACCGCCCCGCCCGCCAACGTCCATCCCGTTGGCACCTCGGTGTCCGGGGCGATCAGATACGCCCACACCGGGTTCAGGACCGGTTCCAGCAGCGTGATGATGCCCGCCTCCTGTGCGGTGAGCGTCCGTAGACCGCGGGCGAACAGCCAGTACGGTACCGCCAGTTGCACCACCCCGAAGAGCGCCAGGTAGCTCAACTGTAACGGCGTCGGCAGGACGAACCCGCCGGTCAGCCACAAATACACACCGAGCACCGCGGCACTACCGAGCAGGTTCAGCACCATCAGGAACGCCGGCGAGTGCGCCCGCAACTGCGATAAGAACAGCACCACCCCGGCGTAGGTCAGGCCGCTGCCCGCCCCCATCAGCAGAATCACCACCTGGGCTGTCTGCTCTCCACCCGAAACGCCCCACGGCCAGTTCCCCCCCACGATCACCCCCACCCCACCCAGCGCCAGCACCGCCGACACGGCCGCCCGCCCGTCCGCTTTCTGCTTCAGCAAATACACGCCAATCAGGTAGACCCACACCGGCGCGGAGTTCTGGAGCAGGATGGCGTTGGCCGCGGGGCCGAGGCCGAGAGCGGAGAGATACAGCCCGCTCATGACGGCAAAGCAGGCCACCATGCCGGGCATGAGCGAAGTGAACCGGACGTATCGGAATCGCACCAACGGGAGGAGAGCAAGGCCTGCGAACAGCCCTCGCCAGAATGCGATCGGCACCGGTTTCAATTCCGGCTCGTGCAGGCCGAGTGAGGTCGGGTGGTTGAACACCTTCATGAAACTGCCGGCGCTCCACAGAACGGCGGCGAGCACCACGAGCAGGCGAGCAGCAAGGGGAGAGTTCACGGCGGGCGGCCCGTGTGAGCGGGCAGGTGGAGCAACGACCAGTCCGCTCACGCGGGCCGCTCGCCGGGGATAGCGTCTACCCGCGTCGGGTGTTCCGCCGGCGGCGGGGCGGCGTCGCGGGTGCGGGTGACGTACTCGGTGTACTCGGCGGCCGAGCAGGGCGGGCCTGCGGCGGCGAGAGCCTTGATGACGTCGGCGGCAGTTTGATACCGGCGGCGGGGGTCGGCGGCCAGCATGCGCTCCAGCACCAGATCGAGGGCGAGGGGAACCTCCGGACAGACCCGGCTGGCCGGCAGCACCGCCGCCAGCCGGCTATCGGGGCGACGTTCCGAATCTGGATAAGGCACCTGGCCAGTGAGCAGATGGTAAAGGGTCGCCCCCAGGGAGAACACGTCCGAGCGGCCGTCGACCAGAGCGGCGTTGAGCGACTGCTCGTAGCTCATGTAGTGCGGGGTGCCGACACCCTGGTTCACCGCCGTGAGGGCAGCATCGTCGGCCGTCCGCTTGGCCAGCCCGAGATCGCCGAGTTTCGCCGGCGGGGCGGGTTGGAGCAGCACGTTCTCCGGTTTCACATCCCGGTGAACGTACCCCCGGTCATGCAGATACCCCAGAGCGGTGGCGACGTCGGCGGTGACCCGCACGGCCACCGCCACTGGCAGGCGACCGGTGTTGACCACCACCGCGCGTGCGGTCGGGCCATCGATGAATTCGAGGGCCAGATAGTGTGCGGCGGCGGTCGGATCGAAGCCGTGGGCAATTCCCCGCACGAGAGCGGGATGGGCGAGAGTTCGCGAGAGCACGGCTTCACGGTAGAAGCGATCAACGAACTGCTGCGAACCGCTCAAGTGGTTGGCCAGCACCTTCACTGCCACTGGGCCGCCAGTGTCGTGGCTATAGCCGAGATAGACCCGGCTCATACCCCCGACGCCGAGCAACCGCAGCAGCGGATAGCCGCCGACGGCGTTCGGGCGTGGGCGGTCAGATCCACCGGGCGCGGCAGGGGCTGGGCCGGTCGGTCGCATGATCTCCCGGTGGCAGCGAACGGGGAGGGGCAGCGGGCCGGGAAGTCGGTCAGCAAAGTCGGGATGATGTTACTCGCCGGGCGCGGGCAGGGCAACCGGGCCGCGGAGCCAGTCGCGGCGGACAGACCGCATGTGGGCCAACCGTTCGTCGGCTCCATCGGCACCGCAAAGAGCGAGCAGCGGCACCCGCCCGGCCGGGTCGCTCGGCGACCAGGTATCCCAGTACACCGCCCTCACCGATGGGGCACCCACCACTGTTTTGAGCAGATCGGGCACCGGGCTGGCCATCGTCAATTCCAGCGGCAGCCCCAGTTGGCCATACTGCTCGAACAGTTGCAGTACGTCGAGTGGATCGCGGCTGAACCCGCCCCGGCCCCCCGCCCCCGCGAGCAACTCCAGATCGACGGCCGCCACCTGGAACCCGGCCCGGAGCAGGGTGTCGGCGAACACTAGCGGGCTGTAGGTATGGTCCTCGGAACTGAGGTACTCGCCCCACGGCTGAGAGACGGCGAACGACCGTTCCCCCTTCGGATCCGACTCGGTGACGGCCTCCAGCACCCGCGCGGCCAGGCGAATGCGGTCGTCCTCACTCAGTCCAAGTGCGTCGGCGTGGTTAAACCCGGCGAACGCCTGCCAGTGCCGCACGTCGCCCTTGTATCGGTGAATGACCGTGGCGACGAAGTCGGAGAGGTAAGCGGCCAAATTGGGCAGATCGCCGTGCGACGGGGCGAGCCAGTCCGGGAACGGCCCATCGGCCAGGTCAATCAGTGGGCCGATCGACACCTCCAGACCGGCCGCCGATGCCCACTCGACCATCGCATCGAGGGGGGCCCAGTTGAACGTCGACTCCCGCGGTTCGATGTCTCGCCACCGCGGGACGATCCGAACCGCGTGCAATGCAGCAGCGAGTGCCTCCCGCTCCGCAGGCGGAGGAAGGTGGGCGAGGCGGACACCGAGGCGAGTGGTCAGCGGGCCGTCCATCTCCAGCCGAGCCTGCAGGCGGTAGTCGGTCAGGCGGCTGGCGCAGTTGTCGGCCAGTTCGCACGCCGCGTCGATCACTTCGCAGACCACCGCCGTGTCGGTCTCCGACTTGAGAGCGACCCGGCCGAACTGTTTACTGACCCGCCCGACAGCGTCGATGAGCGGTTGCGGCACCGGCAGACCGACCGCGTGGAACATGGCGACGAGTGATCGCACTCGGTTCACCGCCCCGCGGGCCAGTTCGGTGAGCAACTGATAGGGGTCGCGGGCCAGTCGAAGCGTTCCACTGGTCACCACTCGCTCATGGCCATCGGCCCCCGGCCACGGAGCAGCGGCCAGCACACTCTCATTCTCGGCTCGGGTGAGAGTGAGCCGGCCCTTCTCCCGGTGACGACGGGTCGGCACCGGTGCGCCGTCGTACCCGCCCGATAGCCACACCCGCTCGACAGCGTCTCGGTGGGCGGGGGATAGATCGGCGGGGAGGTGGAAAACAATCTGACCCATAGAGCGATGGCCAGCAAGCGTAGCGAATCAGATGCCCATGATACAGCCACCGGCCGGCGAATTCGAGAGCGAACCGCATCACCGGAAGCGTATCCAGGAGGGGGTGGCCCACCCCTGATTCGAGCCAAGAAGGCGGGGACTGCACGGCGTCAGGTTGCCCTTTCCACAAAATGCGGGCCGAGGGTAGTATCCGGTGGTCCGTCGCGGAGGTCGTTTGTGGTCCGTCCCAGTAGCTCGCTCCTACCCGCATCGTGCCGCGCACCGTTGCGCGCCTGGCATCACCGCCGACAAATGGCGCGCGATCGGTTTCGCTCGCCGGAACCCGAGTGGGACCGCCTGAGTGAATGGCTGCGGCCCGGCGACACGGCGCTCGATATCCTGCGGCCCGGCGACACGGCGCTCGATGTGGGCGCGAACGTGGGGCACTACACCTGCCGCATGAGCCGGTTGGTCGGCCCCGCTGGGCGGGTCGTCGCGTTCGAGCCGGTGCCAGCCACGTTTGCCGCCCTGGCCGCCAACGGCAAACACTTCCCGTTCTCCAACGTCACCCTGGTGAACGCGGCGGTGGGGGACACCGTAGGCGTCGTCGGGATGAGCGTGCCGACGGGGGCGGAGGGCAGCTACCTGGCCCGAGTCGATCCAGACGCGGGGCTGAAGTGCCTGGTGTTGTCCGTCGATTCGCTCGACCTGCCGGGGCCGGTACGGCTCGTGAAGGTCGATGCCGAGGGGTACGAGCCAAAGGTCCTCGCGGGAATGCGGAACGTGCTCATGCGGGACAAACCGGTGGTGATCCTGGAGCGAAACGCCGAGGCCGAACAAATGCTGGCGGCGATGGGATATACCCTCACCCGCTCACCGGGGAAAACGCCGAACGTGGTGGCCGTCATGTAGGGTGGCCTGCACTCGCCAAGTGCTAGCCATCCTAGAATACTGCTATGCCTTCCGTCCGCCTCCTGCCGTTCGCCGCTGCGTCTGGGGCCGAGAACATGGCCCGCGACGAGGCCCTCCTGCACTCCGCGTCCGACCGCGGGATTGCCTCCGTCCGCTTCTACACCTGGGCCGAACCGACGCTCAGCCTCGGCTACTTCCAAGCGTCCGCCGACCGCCTGACCGACCCCGCCCTGTCGCAAATGGCGTGGGTGCGGCGGGCCACCGGCGGGGCGGCCATTGTCCACGACCCCGCCCACGAGATCACTTACTCGCTCGCCCTACCCCCCGGCGACGAATGGCAACCCCGCAACGAGTCGTGGATTTGCCGGATGCACCATGTCATCCGCGACGTGCTGAATGAACTCGGCGTCGGCGCGCGGGCGGTGGTGTGTGGGGAAGAGGTGAAGCACGGCCCGGTGCTCTGCTTCCGTCACCAGACGCCCGGCGACCTGACCGTGAACAGCCACAAGGTCGCCGGCAGTGCCCAGCGAAAGTGGAAGGGGGCGTTGCTGCAGCACGGTAGCATCCTGTTCAGCCGCTCCCCGCTCGCTCCGGTCCTCCCCGGCATCGCGGAACAGTCCGGCGTAAACGTGACGAAGGCCATTCGCGACCCGATCCTGACCGCCCTGGCCCGCACCACCGGCTGGACGCTCGAACCCGGCGACTGGACAGCAGACGAGTGGAAGGATGCAGAGCGGATCGCCGCGGAGAAATTCGCCCACGCGGAATGGAACGGAAAGAGGTGAGGCGGCCTTGATTCCCAGGGCTTCCGCCCTGAGCTACGGACGGTGGTCCCTCCGGGACGCAATACAACTCAATTACCCCCGCCGCGGAGCGGCCGGCGTCCGTAGCCCAGGGCGGAAGCCCTGGGTCCAACAACACAACTGCTCCCATGCTCCCACTCCTCCTCGCCTTCGCCCTCGCCGCCGACCCCGTCGTGTCCGCCGATCTGGTGCTCACGAACGCGAAAGTCTGGACGGTCGATCCGGCCAAGCCCGAGGCCGAAGCGCTCGCTGTGTGGAACGGCCACATCCTCGCCGTGGGCACCGACGCCGACATCAAGAAGCTCATCGGCCCGAAGACGAAGGTCATCGACGCCGGCGGTCGGCGGGCGCTCCCCGGCTTCTACGACAGCCACCTCCACTTTCTCGGCGGCGGGCAGCAACTCTCCCGCGTAGAACTCAAAGACTGCGCCGACGAGGCCGAGTTCGGCAAGCGGTTGAAAGCGTTCGACGACAAGACGCCGAGCGAGCGGTGGATGCTCGGCGGCAACTGGGACCACGATCGCACATTCGCCAGCCAACTGCCGACCGCCGCGACCCTCGACAAGTACGTCAAAAACCGGCCGGTGTTCCTGCGACGGTACGACGGACACATGGGGCTGGCGAACACGGCAGCCCTCAAGATGGCCGGCATCACGGCGGCCACGAAGGACCCCGACGGCGGGGTGATCGGCCGGCTCGCCGACGGCAAGACGCCAAGCGGAATTCTGAAAGACAACGCAATGGACCTGCTCGAAAAACTGATCCCCGAACCGAGCGAAGAGGAGATCACGGAGGCGGTCAAGGCGGCATGCCAGGCCCTGGCCGAGAGCGGGGTAACCAGCGTGCAAGACATGGACGGCAGTGGATCCGCGACCCGCCGCACCCTGTTCAAAGTGCTGCAACGACTGGCCGCCAAGGGCGAATTGACGGTGCGGATCGATCTGCGGTGGCCGATCGCATTGCACAAGGAACTGACCACCTTCGGGGCCGAGGCGAACTACGGCGGATGGGTGCGGGTGGGCGGGGTGAAGGGGTTCATGGACGGCTCGCTCGGCAGCAGCACGGCCAAGATGTACGCCCCGTACGAGGGCGACGCCAAGAACACCGGCGTGTTCGTCACGCCCCCGGACGACATGCTGGCCCTGGTGAAATCGGCCGATCGCGGCCGGCTGAGCGTGTGCGTCCACGCCATCGGCGACGAGGCCAACGGCCGGCTGCTCGACCTCTTCGCGGCTACCGCGAAGGCGAATGGCGACCGCGACCGCCGCTTCCGCATCGAGCACGTTCAGCACCTGCGGCCCGAGGACTACAAGCGGTTCAAGGAGATCGGCGTGGTGGCGAGCATGCAGCCGTTTCATGTGATCGACGATGCCCGCTGGGCCGAGGGGCGAATCGGCAAGAAGCGGTGCGAAAGCTCCTACGCCTTCCGCTCGTTGCTCGACGCCGGAGCGGTGTTGGCGTTCGGTTCCGACTGGCCGGTCGCCCCACTCAACGTGCCGGCGGGCATCGACGCCGCCGTGAACCGCCGCCCGCTCGACAGTCAAGAACCGAACGGCTGGTTCCCCGCCCAGAAGATCACGGTGGAAGAGGCGGTTGCGGCGTACACCACCGGCAGTGCCTTCGCGGCCTTCCAGGAGAAGGAGCGGGGCAGCCTGAGTGTGGGGAAGGTGGCCGACTTCGTGCTACTGAACCGCGACATCCTGGCGAAGGGCGAGCGGGACAAGATCGCCGACACAAAGACAGGCCCGGCGCGACCCACGCCGGCCGACCACCGTGGGTCGCGCCGGGCCTGTCGGCCCGGGCGGACCCACCCTACCGATCGGCGGACCCACCCTACCGATCAGATCCCGTACAGCCGCGCGGCGTTGTCGTGCAGGATGCGTTTCTGGTCTTCCTCGGGGCGGTTGCTGAGGATCTGCCGCAGGGCGGTCAGCCAGTCGGAGTAGCTCCCCGCCAGCGTACACACCGGCCAGTCGCCGCCGAACATGCACCGCTTCACCCCGAATGTGTCGATGGTGGTATTCACCACTGGGGCGATGTCGTCCGCCTTCCACTTCCCCTTCTCGTACCCGTTGGCGATAAACCCGGACACCTTCACCATCACGTTCTTCCGCTTCGCCACCTCGGCCAGATCGGCCTTCCACTGGTCGAGTTGTTTGGCGGTGAACTTCGCCTGCGGGTTCCCGCAGTGGTCGAGCACAAACCGGTTGTCGGGGCACTGGTCGAGCAACTTGGCCACGTCGGGCAACTCGCCCGGGCGGACACACAGGTCGAACAGCATGCCCAGATCGGCGAGCAACTGCACTCCCTTCACGAAGTCGTCCTTGAGCATGTAGCCAGCCGGCGTAGCGTCGACGTGCAGCACCCGGCGGAAGCCCTTGACGTGTTTGCTGTCCTTGAACTGGGCGACGTAGGTGCCGAAGCTTTTGTCGGCCGGGTCGCCACCAAGCACGGCCGCGGCCATCGTCGTCTTCCCTTCTTTGCACAGGCCGGTGATGTAGTCGGCCTCCTTCTGCCGCTCATCGGCGACCACGTCCACCTCCATGTACACGCTCTTCACCACGTTCAGCCCCTTGGTCGCCGCGGCGTACTCCTCGGGGCCGAACTTGGCATCCAGGGCGTCGCCCTTCTTCAGCCAGTTCAGCTTGATCTTGCTCGGGTCCCAGAGGTGCTGGTGAGTGTCGATGGCGGGGAGCATTTTCTTGGCGTCCTGTTTGGGAGGGTCGGTAGCCAGGAGCGGGGCGGCGACGCCGGCGGCGGCAGCGGAGAGGAACTGGCGGCGGTGCATGGCAGGCTCCGGGGCGGTGGGCGGATTGTAAGGGGTGGGCGGTCGATCTGGAACAGGCCGCGGGTAACTGGTAGCGTGGGGACGTTCCCGGAGGAAGACGAATGACCACCGCCACCCCAACCGTCTTGATGACGGGTGAGGAGTTCGCCCTACTTGATGGGCACGAATTGATGTCGCTGGTGGACGGCGTGCCGGTGGTGGAAGAAACGGACCGGTGCGTGCTGCATGGCCAGGTGTGCGCGAAAGTCGGGAGCGTGTTGTTCGATTTCGTGAAACCGAACCGCCTGGGAACCGTATGCAGCAACAACACCAGCATCCGCTTGAAACGCAACCCGGACACTGTGTTTGGCCCTGACCTGTGCTATTTCAGCGCAGACCGGCTGACGCGGGAAGAGCGTTCTGCCCCCGTGTGTGATGTCATCCCGGACTTGGTCGTTGAGGTGGCAATGCCGACGAATCCGTGGCGGTTAATGGAACGAAAGGCACGCGGATACATCGTCGCTGGCGTGACGGCGGTGATGGTGGTGGTCCCGGAGGACGAAACCGCCACCGTGTACCGGCTGAACGAATTCCACCAGACCTTCCACAACGGCGACGAACTGACCCTGCCCGATGTGCTGCCGGGGTTCGCCGTGCCGGTGAAACGGTTCTTCGAGTGACCCGCGGCGGTTACACCACGAAGTGTCGCAGGGCCGCCACCCGCTTCCGCAACTCGTCCCGGAAGTCTGGATGGGCGATCGAGAGGAGCAACCCGGCCCGCTCCCGCAAGCTCTTCCCGTGCAAATCCACCGCCCCGAACTCCGTCACCACCCAGTGCACATGCCCGCGGCTGGTCACCACCCCGGCCCCGGCGTCCAGTTCCGGCACGATGCGAGAGATCGTTCCGCCTTTCGCCGTGCTCGGCAGTGCGATCACCGCCTTCCCGCCCTTCGACAGCGCCGCCCCGCGGATGAAGTCCATCTGCCCGCCAATGCCGGAGTAAATCCGGTGGCCGATGGAGTCGGCGCACACCTGCCCGGTCAGGTCGATCTGCAGCGCCGAGTTGATGGCCACCGCCCGATCGTTCTTGCGGATCAGGGCCGTGTCGTTGGTGCGATCGCACGGGTGGAATTCGACGAGCGGGTTGTCGTCGATGAAGTCGTACAGCCGCCGGCTGCCGTTCACGAAGCTCGTCACGCTGCGGCCGGGGTGGACCGCCTTGTACTTGTTCGTCACCGCCCCGCACGCCACCAGATCGACGAACCCGTCGGCCAGCATCTCCGAATGAACGCCCAAATCCTGCTTGTTCTTCAGTCTCGCCAGCACGGCGTTCGGGATGCCGCCGATGCCCAGTTGCAGGCACGCCCGATCGGGTACGAGGTCGGCCACCAGTGCACCGATGGCGTCTTCGACCGGGGTGGTCGGCTCCGGCGGGTGCTCGTGGATCGGGCGATGCGAGTGACAGTAGGCAGTCAGTCGGCCAAGTGGCACCGCCGCGTGGCCGTGTGTGCGGGGCATGCTTGGGGTGATCTCGGCGATCAGGATGGGGGCGGTGTCGGCGGCGGCGCGGGCCGAATCGACGCTTGTGCCAAGCGTGCAATTGCCGTGTTTGTCGGGCGGGGAGAGCGTGAGCAGCGCCGCGTCGAGCTTGATCCGCCCGGAGGTGAACAGGCCGGGGATGTCGGACAGGAACACCGGCACGAAGTCGGCCCGGCCTGCGGCCACGGCTTCCCGCAACGGCCCTCCGGTAAATAGCGACACCGCCTTGAACCGCCCGCCGACACCCGGCGCGACGTGCGGGGCCGGGCCGTCGGTGTGCATGTGGTAGAAGGTGACGCCCTCCAGATCAGTGCGGGCGGCCACCGCTTCGAGCAGTGGCGTGGGCGTGGCCGCCGCCCCGTGAACGAACACGTTCATTCCGCTGCGGAGGACAGACACGGCGTCGGCGGGCGAGGCGAACTCGGGCATGGCGGAATCCGGGAGCGTGGATGCAGGCGGGTATTGTGGGGTTTGTTCCTGGAGGCAACACCCCCCACCCGCCGGCGTCGCTCCGCTCCGCGCGGCGACCTCCCCCGCAAGGGGGGAGGTGTTGTGGTTGCGTCTCCCGGTTCGTGACCAACCCGCGAACGCCAGCCCCCACCTCCCCCCTTGCGGGGGAGGTCGGTTCAGGTGGCGCAGCCACCGAACCGGGTGGGGGGTGCGATGCCGGGGTGAACGGCACGCGCCAGACTCATCGCTGTTGTTTGACACCCCGTAGCCGACCGGGTAGGTTCACGCACGTTCCGGTGAGATGCGGGTCGAACACGCAATCGCCCTCGATGAGAAGCGGGGGTACAAGGACATTGATCCCGAACCTGTCTGGGAGCAGTGGCAAGAGGCCCGTACGCAACTCGCATCGACCGACCCGGAAACTCCCCCTACCGCTGACGCCGGTTGACGCCTTCATCGCGGGTGGGTGCCCATCGGATACAATCCCGCCACCCCCCGCACTCAGGTTCCGCCATGACCCCGCCTGATCGTCGCACGTTCCTCGCGTCCGCTGCCGCCCTCGCCACCACCGCCGTCGTGGGGGCACAGGAGAAGGAGGCGAAGCCGCTCGTCGCCTACGTCGGCACGTTCAGTTCACCGCTCAAGGACACGCTACCCACGCAGGTCGATCTACCGCCGGGCAACGGCCGCGGCATTCACATCTTCCACGTCAACCGCGGCACCGGGGCACTCACCCCCGCCGGTGTGGCCGAACTCGGTACCAGCCCGAGCCACCTCGTGGCGAACGCCGCCGGCACCCGGCTCTACTCGGCCAACGAGACCGACTGCGTCAACCAGGAGAAACCGCCGCACGGGAGCGTCAGTTCGTTCAGCATCGACCCGAAGACCGGCGGGCTAAAATTGCTGAACACGGTGCCATCCGGCGGGGCGGGGCCGACGTTCGTGAGCCTGCACCCGTCCGGCCAGTGGCTGTTCGTGGCCAACTACTTCGGCGGGAGTCGATGAGGGGAAGATCGGCCCGACGAAAGCCAAGAACGCCCCGCCCGGGAGCTTCGCGTTCAGCGGGCACGACCGCACCCACGCCCACCAGATTCTCCCCGACCCGGCCGGCAAGTTCGTGCTGCACGTCGACCTGGGGCTGGACAAACTCTACGTGTGGAAGTTCGACGCGAAGGCGGGCACGCTGACGGCCAACGACCCGGCGGGTGTGTCGCTACCCGCCGGCGACGGCCCGCGGCACGTCCACTTCTCGCCGAACGGCAAGTGGTTGTACTCGATTCAGGAGGAAGGTTCGACGCTGGTGCGGTTCGAGTACGACGCCGACGCCGGCAAGCTGACA
>JALOQR010000196.1 GCA_025459365.1 Fimbriiglobus sp. | reverse complement strand
CGCCTTGCCCTGTTTTTCCCAACACATTTACCCGCCGTCAGTTGTAACAGCGCCCCCTTTTTGCGGTAACTCCTCAGGGGGAACGGCGTCTGTTGTTTGAAGACCCCGGCCCGACTGTTCTGCTGGCCGCCTTCGCCCTGCCGGTTTTTGTCTCGCCCGAGGGGGCGGCTTATACTTCGGCAACGATCGGCGGAATGGCACCCGAGTTGCCGACCGCCACTCACCACCACCGACCGATCGGGAGGTGTGATCCTCCCCAGGTGCCCTATGGCCCGTAAAGATGCACTCTTGAAGGTCACAAAAATGCTGCTTGGCCGGCGGAACGAACTCCGCAAACGGCTCGGCATGCAACTCGACGACCTCGGCGGCGCTCGCGGTAGCGGCGATGTGGCCGACGTATCGTTTGTTGCCACCGGTGAGGAAATGGCCTCGCAGTTGGCTCAGTTGGAATCGCACGAGTTGGCCCAGACCGAACTCGCCCTCCTGCGGCTCAAGCAAGGGCGGTACGGGGTGTGCGACGTGTGCGAGAAGAAGATCCCCGTCGGTCGGCTCAACGCCGTGCCGTACAGCGTGATGTGTGTCAAGTGCCAGGGCGAAGCCGAGAAAGAAGGCAACTGGCTCGAAGCGCACGCCACCATGAGTTGGGGCGACATGAAGGACGACGACCGCGACCTGGATGCCGCCGCCGTTCGCAGCAGCATGGGCAAGTAGTACTGTGGGCGGGCTCAGCCCCCGACTTCGGAACCCACCGGTCGTAAGGCCGGTGGGTTTTTTGTTGGTTGCTCCGACGCCGATCGCGGCCGTTTTCCGTCGCCGTACACTTCCGCTCAAGAACCAATTGACCCACGCGATACATTACGGCGAACGGCGTGATGCCGGTCCACATTCGCTTGCTCGATGGCAGACGGACCTCACGCCATTCGCCCGGAGAATCACCGCGATGAAACGCCACGCTCCGGTTTTCGTCGCCCTGGTCGCCGCGTTTGCCGGCGGGGTTGCAGCTCAGGTTTTTCTGGTCCCCCGCTCGCCGGTCGCCGCGCAGCCCGCCCCACCACCCACCCTGCCCGACCGCCCACCCAGCCTCGACCCACTCCCCGGCAGTGCTCCACTGCCCGGCAGCGTTCCGCAGTTCGATGGTGTCGTGGCCAAGGTCATGCCTTCCGTGGTGTCGGTCGATGCGGTGAAACAAACCTCCACGAAGGGGAAGCCCGCGGAGGATTCCGGCTCCGGCGTGCTCATGCGCTTCGAGGGGTTCCGCGGGGTGTACGCCGTTACCAACAACCATGTCGTGGAAGGCGCTCGCCCAACCGACATCCTGGTGACGCTCAACGATGGCCGCATCCTGAACCCGGAGCGAGTGCTAGTCGATCCCCCCTCCGATGTGGCCGTGCTCGTACTCAAGGCCGACGACCTCCCGGCGGCCGATCTGGGCGACAGTGATCAGTTGCGCCCCGGCCACTGGGTGCTGGCGTTCGGCAGCCCGCTCGGGTTCAACCAGACCGTGACTCACGGCATCATCTCGGCGAAAGATCGCGGGCAGGTGAGCCTGAACAACACCATCCGCATCAAGGAGTTCCTGCAGTCGGATGCGGCCATCAACCCCGGCAGCAGTGGCGGCCCGCTGGCCGATGCCTCGGGACGCATCGTCGGCATCAACACCGCCATCGCCAACGGCGGAAGCACGACGAACACCTTCGCCGGGATCTCGTTCAGCATTCCGATCAACCTGGTCAAGCGGGTGGGCAAGGAATTGCTGGAGAAGGGGGTCGTCACCCGCGGGTATCTTGGCATGCAGATGGCCCCGATGCTCGACGCCCAGACGGCGGTGAAACTCGGGCTCACGCGACTGCGGGGCGCGGCGGTGGAATCGACCCACGCCAACGGCCCGGCCGCGCGAGCGGGGATCGTCGCCGGCGACGTGATTCAGAAGGTCGGCGGTGTGGAAGTGCGAGACGAAAACCACTTTATCAACATCGTCGGGGCACTGCCGCCCGGCGAGCAGATCCGCCTGACCGTGTGGCGGAACCGACAGGCCCGCGTGATCGATCTAACAGTGGCCGACTGGCCAACCGGCCGACGCTAACGTGAGCCAGAAGGGCCTTTGGGCCAAGGCGGGAAGGAGAAGTTCCGGCCTTCAGGTCGGGCTGTTCCCCACGGTCCTGTGGGTCGTGGGGTTGGAGTCCCGGCTTCCGCCGGACGTCAGCCTAGCCTCGGCCCAAGCCAAGACTCCAACCACTCCCGACCTAAATATTTGCCAAATTTGAAGTTGCGTCCGAAATTGGGCGATGGAGGATGTGTGGCTCTCTTGGTCGGTCCAGTCGTTTGGTTGGTCGAGAAAGCCAGTGGAATTGTGCCCTTTCTCGCCCTTGAACTCAGACGGAATAAGTTTCATTAGATTTTTTGGCGACCCCGCTCATCATTCCCCCATCCGGGCGGGATCCTCTCGGTAAAAATTGCTCTCCCCCTGTAAGAACTCCTCTGGTAGAGTCCCCCACCCTTCACCATGCCCGGCCGCGATCGGCCGGGGGATGGGGGGCGGCCGGCGGGCAGGGAGGCTCGCGTGTCTCGACCGTGGCAACTCAGGCACAAGCTGGTGTTCGGCCTCGCCCTGGTGGTGGCCTGCGTCGGCCTGTTGCTCGGCGGGGCGGTGTTCGGCCTCACCTCCCTGTACGACTCCGCCCGGTCGAACGACCGCAAGCTGCACGAGATGCGGGCGGTGGGGGTGCTCCGCGACGGCATCATGCGGATCAACACCCCCGCCCCGCCCGGCCCCACCGACACATCGGAGGTGCAGGCCGACCGCGACCATGTGGTCGGGCAACTGCGGGGTGCCAAGGAACTGTTTCACGGATACGTGGCCACGCACGACGACATCCAGGACGCCCACCTCGACCCCGACGGGGGCGAATTCGAGGCCGGGCAAATCGTGCAGATGCGGGCCACCCTGGCCGAACTGGAAGAGGCCGTCGCCGCCGCCGCCGTCGCCACCCCGGACGCCGACCGCCGCAAACGGCTGATGCAGGACGAGGTCGCCCTCGCCGCCCACGCCAAGCTGTTCCGGCAGGCGAGCGACCTGTACGCCCACCTGTTCGACGACGTGCGGGACAGCTACGAGCGGTCGAAGGCCGACCAGCGGCGGGCGTTGGTCATCACCGGCACCGCCACCACGCTGGCACTCGTGCTGGTGCTGACGCTGCTGTACTACTTCCGGGTGTGGGTGTTCCGCCCGATCAAGGAGTTGCAGGCGGGCGTTCACCGCGTCCACGGTGGCAACTTCGACCAGCCGATCCGCCTCAGCTCGAAAGACGAACTGGAGGAACTGGCCAACGAGTTCAACGCCATGACGGCCCGGCTGCGGGACATCTACAAGAGCCTCGCCCAGCAGGTGAACGAGCGGACGCGGCAACTGGTGCGGTCGGAGCGGATGGTGAGCGTCGGCTTCCTGGCCGCGGGCGTCGCCCACGAGATCAACAACCCGCTGGCGAGTATCGCCTTCTGCTCGGAGGCGCTCGAACGGCGGCTGCAAGACCTGCTCGCCCGCCACCCGGCCGACGCCGAGACGATCGCCAAGTACCTGAAGATGATCCAGCAGGAGGCGTTCCGGTGTAAGCAGATCACCCAGAAACTGCTCGACTTCAGCCGCTCGGGCGGCCGCCGTGAGCCGGTCGATCTCACCGGGCTGATTGGCGACGTGCTGGAAGTGGCCCAGCACTTGCCGAACGCCAAGGGGAAGACGGTGGAGTTCACCGCCGACGGCCCGCTGACGGCCATCGTGAGCGGGCCAGATGTGAAAAGCGTGGTGCTCAACCTGGTGGTGAACGCCCTCGACAGCATGGGTGAAGGGGGCAAATTGAAGGCCCGCCTGATCCACCACGACACCCACGCCGAAATGACGTTCACCGACACCGGATGCGGGATGACGCCCGACGTGCTCGACAACATCTTCGAGCCGTTCTTCACTCGCAGCCGCACCGGCAACGGCACCGGCCTGGGGCTGAGCATCAGCCACCAGATCGTTGACCAGCACGGTGGGAGCATCGTCGCCACCAGCGAAGGGGCGGGCAAGGGGAGTACCTTCACGGTGAAGTTGCCCCTTTCCCCCGCTCCTCCGCCGAAGGCGGAGGCCCCCACCGCCAAACCACGGCCCGCCATGGCCGCGGCATGAAACTGCCGGCGAGCGGGGGGGCGTCGGCCCCCTGGTCTTGGAACCAGCCCGCTCGCCCGAAAAGACACGCCACCCGCGGAGCAGGTGGCTCGCCCTGAGACGGACCTCGGAGAATTGTCTTGGCACACCCCCCGGTCACCCCGCCCCATAATCGCCTCCGCGTCCTGTTCGTCGACGACGAGCGGTCGTTGCAGGAGTTCATGCGGACCGAACTGCCGCGGCTCGGGCACGATGTGGTCGTCTGCCCGAACGGCACCACCGCCCTCCAGGCCATTGCCGCCCATACGTTCGACATCGCCATCCTCGACATCCGCATGCCGGATATGACCGGCATCGACGTGCTCCAGCGGCTCAAGCAAGTGTCGCCCGACACCGATGCCGTGATGATGACGGGGTACGCCAGCGAAGAGAGCATGGTGCAGGCCATGCGGCTCGGGGCCTGCGACTATCTCCGCAAGCCGTGCAAGATGTCGGAGATCGAAGCCGTACTGTTGCGGGCGGCCGATAAGAAACGGCTGAAATCCAAGGCGGCGGCGCTAGAAGCACGGGTGCAGGCGGCGGAAGGCCCCGGCGGGCTGATCGGCGGTAGCCCGGCCATGCAACCGGTGCTTCAGTTCGTCGAGCGGTTCGCCCCGACCGACGCCCGCGTGCTCATCACCGGCGAAACCGGCACGGGGAAAGAGGTGGTCGCCCGGGCCATCTACACGCACAGCCGCCGGGTCGACATGCCCTTCATCCCGGTGAACTGCGGGGCACTTTCGAACACGCTCGTCGAAAGCCAACTGTTCGGCCACAAAAAGGGAGCGTTCACCGGGGCCGACCGCGACCACAAGGGGTTCTTCGAAGTCGCCAACGGCGGGACGTTGTTCCTCGATGAACTCGGCGAACTCGACATCAACGTGCAGGCCAAGTTGCTGCGGTTCTTGGAAGCGGGGGAAATCCAGCGGCTCGGCGAGAACCAGCCGATCATCGTCGATGTGCGAGTGATCTGCGCCACCAACCGCAACCTCAAGCAGATGGTGGCCGAGCGGCGGTTCCGCGAAGACCTGCTCTTCCGCCTGAACCAGTTCCCCATTCACCTGCCGCCGCTGCGCGACCGCAAGCAAGACATCCCGAGCCTGGCGGTTCACTTGCTCGCCGTCGCCGCCAAACGACCGCCCGAAACGGTCGCCGACCTGATCACCCCCGAGGCGGTGCAGACGATGCTCGCCTACGACTGGCAGGGAAACGTGCGGGAACTGAAGAACGCGATGGAGTACGCCTGGATCGTGAGTGGTGGGCGACCGATCACCCCAGATCACCTGCCGCAGGACGTGCGGGCTGGCCGCACGGTCGGGTACGCCCCGCCAGCCCCGCAGTACGGCCCGCCGGCCACCATCCCCATGCCGCAACCCGGCTACCCGCCGGGCTACGCCGCCCCGCCCATGCCGCCCTCCGCCGACGGCCCGACGAAAACGCTCGCTGACATCGAGATGGAGTACATCCTCCAGACCTACGCCAAGAATAAGTTCAACAAGCAGAGGACGGCCGATGAACTCGGGATCAGCCTGAAGACGCTCTACAACAAACTGCACAAGTACGAGGAAGAGCGGCAACACCGGGCGGGATGACATGGCCGGCGAGCGGGGGGCATCAGCCCCCTGGTCCTGCACAAGGCCGGCGAGCGGGGGGCATCAGCCCCCTGGTTCGGTGACCGTCACCAGCCCGCTGACGCGGGCCGCTCGCCAAAGGCCAGGCGAGCGGGGGGCGTTAGCCCCCTGGTCCCCACCAGCCGACTGACGCGGGCCGCTCGCCCGCTGGGTCACTTCTTCAGCCCCGGCGTGGCGTTGAACAGCACCAGCGGTTTGTCGGACTTGTCCTTCGCGTTCCACACGCCCACCTCACCGGCGAACGAACCAGCCGCCACCCGCGTGCCGTCGGCACTGAATGCCGTGGCATACACGAAGTCGGTTAGCCCGGTGAGCGTCTTCGTCGCGTTCAACTTGTCGGCGTCCCACACCTTCACCGTCTTGTCGGCCGAACTGGTGGCGAAGAGTGGGTCTTTCGGCGAGAAGGCGATCTTGAAGACTTCGTCGGCGTGCCCGCCGGCGTTCTTTGCCTGCTTGCCGTCGCCGCCCGGTTTCCACGTCCGCACCTGTTTGTCGGCCCCGACCGAGTACCCGAGGCTGCCGTCGGCCTTCACCCCGACCCCGTAGACGATGTTCTGGTGGTCGGGGAAGGTCATCACGCTCTCCTTCGCCTTCAGGTCCCACACCTTCGCCGTCTTGTCTCGCGATCCGCTCAGCAGGAACTTGCCGTCGGCGGTGAACGCCACGCCCAGCACCCAGTCGGCGTGGTTCTCGATGGTCTGTTCGAGCTTGGCGTCTTTCACCCCGGCCGAGATGTCCCACACGCGGATGGCCCGATCGCACCCACCGGCGGCCAGTTTCTTGCCGTCCGGCGACAGAGCGAGGCAGAGCACCGAGTCGTCGGCGTCGTGCAGGTGCTTCACCATCACGGTGGTGTCGGTCACGCCGTCGAGGTACTCCACGCCGCCTTCGGTCTTCTTCGCCTTCGCGGCCAGGTCGTACACTCGTACGTCGCCCTCTTGGCCGGGCCGGCTGCCGGCCACTGCGAGCTTACCGTCGGGCAGGAAGGCCATCGCCATTGCCCGCTCGGCGCGGGTGTTGATCCGCTTCTGAAGTGTGCCCTTCGCCGCGTCCCACACGGTGAGTTCGTAGTGCCCGCCGACGACCACGCTCTTGGCGTCTGGCGTGAAGGCGAGTGAGTTGACCACCACCGGCTTGTCGAATGCGGCCGGCGGGGCGGGCGGCGTCCACCGCACGCGGAGTTCCTTGAGCAGGTCGGCCTTCGGGTCGATGCCGCCGTCGAGCTTCGCCCCCTGTTTGATCCACTCGGCCACCACTGCGGCCTTCGCCTCGGGCACGGCGTCGCCCTTGTCTCGCGGGGGCATGCGGCGTTCGTCCTTGGTCACCATCAGGCGGTGCAGTTCGCTGTCGGCGACCTTGCCCGCAAGCACCGGCTCGCCGTCGCTCCCCCCGGCCATCATCTTTTCGAACGTGGTCATGTCGTACTTGCCGGCTCGTTTCTTGGCGTCGTGGCAGGCGAAGCAGTTCTCTTTGAGGATGGGGGCCACGTCGTTGATGAAGCTGACCGGCTTCTGGGCGAACGCGGGGAGAGCGAGCAGACAGGCGGCGAGGGCCGCGAGCGACCGGGGCATGACACGAACTCCGCGGAAAGGTGCGGTGGGGTGGGTGCCGTCAGTGTACCATCCTCCTCTAACCCCGCACACCGGGAGAAGGACCGGGGAAAGGTGGGGCAGTGTTGGGGGGAGGCAGCGTTGGAGTCCGCCCTTGAGGGCGGTTGGGTGATCCCGCCCTGAAGGGCGTACCCCAACAGGGGCGGCAGTATCACCGGTCTGTTGCCGCGAGTGGGGCACGCTATCGCATTGCCGCTCGTAGCCGCACCGCCGCCAGTTCCGGCGGCACGGCGTTGATGAAGCACCCGCTCCCCCACTCGAAGCCAGCCGGGCGGGCTGTCTTCGGGGCGATCTCCAGGTGCCAGTGGTAGTACGGCATGTTCGCCGCCCGCAGCGGCCCGCAGTGCAGGTACCAGTTGTACGCCGGCCCGCTCAGCACCCCGTCGATCGCCATCAGCAGTCGCTTCATCTGCCGGGCCAGTGTCAGCAGGTCGGCGTCGGTCGTCACCTCGAACCGGCTATCGTGCGCCTTCGGCAGCACCCACGTCTCGTAGGCGAACCGTGGGGCGAACGGGCAGACGGTCAGGAACCCCTCACCGTCCTCCACCACCCGCAACGCCGACTGCGTTTCGTACCGGATCAGGTCGCAGTACGCGCACCGCCGCTCGCGGCGATAGTAGTCGTTGCCGGCTTCCAGTTCGGTGCGGATGGCGTCAGGCACGATGGGCAGGGCGACAATCTGCGAGTGCAGGTGGGCGAGCGACGCCCCGGCCTCGGCGCCGACGTTCTTGAACACGCTGGCGAAGGCGAACCGCGGGGTCTTGGCCAGTTCTCTCAGCCGCTCGCGGTAGGCAATCAGCAGGCGGGCGAACTCATCGTCCGAGAGGGTCGCCGGGTCGTGGTCGTGCCGCTCGCTCTCGATCACCACTTCGTGCCGGCCGAAGCCGATCATCGCCTCGGAGAAGCCGTCCGGGGTGATGCCGAGTACACCTCGCTCGGCACCATGTGCTCGTTGCCGGGGCAGAACGGGCAATCGGAATGTGGCACGCCGTTGGCTCGCGGGTGCGGCTCGCCGTGGGTGAGTTGAATTGGCCGGAGTGCCCGCTCGGGGGCGAGGATCACCCACCGGCCGGTGACGGGGCAGCGGCGGTACTCGGGGGTGGCGATGCGGGCCATGGGACACCCTGTAGGGTGGGTCCAGCGGGCGTCTCGCCCGCGCCGACCCACGTTTCTCTGAACCGCGTGGGTCGGCGCGGGCGAGGCGCCCGCTGGACCCACCCTACTCCTCCGCTGCGGCTCGCGTCAGGCGGTCACGCACGGCCTGCCACTCGTCGGCGGCCGGCGGTAGGGCGGCGATGATGCGATCGAACCCGCTGGCGTCGAGGGCGTGCAGGTCGGCGTAGAGTCGGGCGGCCGCAGCGATCGGGTCGGCGGGCACCGCGTACCGGGCCACCTTCAGCCCGGCGGTCTCGTACAGGTTCGCCAGGAAGTCGGCTTCCTGTTGGGATTCGGCGACTTCCAGGGCAGTCCGCGGTGAGTAGTGCTTCGCCATCATCCCGGGCGACGGCAGCGGGCCGGACACCGTTCCCCCCACCGCGACTGGGCCGACCACCGCTTCCAATTGTGCCACCGTAATCAGGCCCGGGCGGAGCACCTTCACCGTGTCGCCAGTCACGTCCACCACCGTCGACTCCAACCCGCCGGGGCATGGCCCGCCGTCCACGATCACATCAACCCGGTCGCCGAGGCTGGTGCGGACATGGTCGGCGGTGGTCGGCGACAACTCGCCGGAGCGGTTCGCACTTGGCGCGGCGATCGGCAACCCCGCCGCCATCAACAAGGCCCGCGCGACCGGGTGAGCCGGCACCCGGATCGCCACCGTCGATCCGTTAGCCGTCACTACGTCTGGAATATGCGGAGCCTTCTTCAGCACCAGCGTCAGCGGGCCGGGCCAGAAGGCCGTGGCGAGTTTCTCTGCCGCCGCAGGCCAGTCGGCCGTCAGTGCCTTCGCCTCGTCGCGGTCGGTCACATGCACGATGAGGGGGTTTGTCGCCGGTCGGCCTTTCGCGGCGAACACTCGCCCCACTGCCGCCGGGTCGAGGGCATTCGCGCCCAGCCCGTAAACCGTTTCCGTCGGGAACGCGACCAGCCCGCCGGCCCGCCATGCTTCGGCCGCTGGAGCGAGCGCAGCGGCGTCTGGGGTGGTCGGATTCACCGGAAGTTCACGCGGTTGGGGCATAGAATATCGGCGTTGATGTTGTTGTTGCGAACGCTGTCCGACCAATCCCATTTGTGGTACAAGATAGGGACCGCGACGACCCCACAGCCCCGCGGACTCTCCTTATGGCCGACTCCACACCTACTCCGTCCCCCGACCAGCGACGGATCGCGGCCGAGAACTTTGAGCGGGCACGGCAGGTACTCACCTCCGGCAACTCCGACTACGCCATCCAGTTACTCCGCACTTGCTGCCGCATCGACCCCGGCAACCTGCACTTCCGCCAGACCCTGCGGCGGGCGCAGAAGGCCCGCTTCGGCGACGATCTGAAGGGAAGCAAATTTGCCTTTCTGCTCACCCCCAAGAGCAAGGCGAGCGTGAAGGCGGCCAAGGCATCGCGGGATTATCTGAAAGTGCTGGAGGCCGGCGAAGACGTCCTCACCCGCAACCCGTGGGACCTCGGTACGCAGATGGACATGGCCGAGGCGTTCGAGGCGCTCGGCCTGTCGGACCTGGCCGTTTTCTCACTGGATCAGGCCCGGCAGAAGTACCCCAAAGACCCCACCCTGAACCGGGCGCTCGCCCGCCTGTTCGAGAAGCGGGGCGACTTCCAGAAAGCCATCGCCCTGTGGCGACTGGTGCAGGAGGCCGACCCGCGAGACCTGGAAGCGGCCAGCAAGGCGAAGAACCTGGCCGCCAGCGAGACGATCGCCCGCGGCGGGTACGAGGAGGCCATCAGCGGATCGAAGGAGTCGCCGGTGGTCGGGCGGATGGAGGCGGCGGCCACAGAGAAGCAAGACCGCCTCGGCCGCGAGGTGGGGGCCATCCAGAAGCGGATCGAGGCCGAGCCGACCGAGCCGGCCCTGTATGTGCAGTTGTCCAATCTGTACCGTCGCCACAACCAACTCGATCGCGCCCGGGCCACCCTTCAGCAAGGCCTCGGCCCGACCGCCCAGCACTTCAGCTTGCAACTGGAATTGCTCGAACTCGACCTGATACCGCTCCGGGCCAACCTGGATGAAACCGAGGCCAAGCTGAAAGCGGCCAAAGCCCGCGACGAAGACGAACCAGACCTCGATGGCCCGACGGTCGAGGAACTGGCCGAGATCCGCGCGCGGCTGAAGAAGGAAATCTACGCCCGCGAATCAGAAATCCTGCGGGTGAAGGTCGACCGCTTCCCAGCCGAGGTAGTCCACCGGATCGAACTCGGCAAACGGTTGATGAAGCTCGATAAACTCGATGAAGCGATTACCGAACTCCAACAAGCCCGGCGAGACGAAAAGCTGAAAGGACAGGCTGCCATGCTGCTTGGGGTGTGCTTCCGCAAGCGCAACAACTGGCGGCTGGCCCAGCGGAACTTTGAAGAGGCACTGACCGCCCTCACCGCCCCGCAGGACGAACCGGCCCGCAAGGAGGTGCTATTCCAGTTGGCCACCGGATCGGCCGACGCCGGCGACCTGGCCAAGGCCGTCGAGTTGGGCAACGAACTGGCGAACATCGACTTCGGGTACAAGAACATCAGCGGCCTGCTCGACCAGTGGGACGAGAAGGCGAAGAGCGAGGCGTGAAGGGCCGGGGTGTGGCCGGCCCCCGCCCGCCTCATTTCTTCAACCGCTTGATCTCCACCTTGCGGAACTCGATCGGGTGGCTCTCGCTCTGGAGCGAAATCCACCCCTCCTCCAGGATCAGTTTCTTCTCGTCCTTGATCAGTTTCTTGGCGTCGGCGTCCTTCGGGTCGAGTTGCGGCTTCTCGTACTCGATCACCAGTTCGCCGTTCACGAAGTGCTTCACCGTCCCCCCGCCGTTCACCTCCACCTCGGCCGTCACCCACTCGTCCCCGTGGATGGTCTTGCTCGTGCTGTTCGTGCAGTGCGGGGTGTGCAGCTTTTCTTTCAGCACCACGTTCGTGCCGGGCGTACAGAGGTTGCACGTCGGCCGGGGGTCCTTGCCGTTGCCCCCCAGGAACTGCACCTCGATGCTCACCGGGAAGCTCTGGTCCTTGGTCATCGTCTTCGGGTCCTGGCAGTGGATCATCACCCCACTGTTGCGGAGCGCCCACCCCTCCCCGCCCTTGACCTGCTCGCCGACGAACCGGTACTCGATCCGCAGCCGGTAGTGGCCGAACTTCTCCTTGTAGAACAGGTGCCCGTACCGCGTGTTCCACTTGTCGTACTTGGAGTAGTCCACCCGGATCACGCCGTCCTTGACGGAGAACGTGTCGGCGTAGTTGTCGCCCAGTTCGTGCCCTTTGAGCTTGGGCGTCCAGCCGTCGAGGGTCTTGCCGTCGAACAGCGGCTCCCACCCGTCCTTGTCGGCCTTGGGTGGGTCGGCGGCGAATACGGCGGGGGCGAGGAGCAGCAGCGGGAGAGCGAAGCGGGGCATGACGCGAGACTCCGGTGGGGAACGGAGTCAGTGTACTTGGCGAGCCGTGCCCCGTGAGGGGTTGGGCCTCGGCTCGCCGGGGCACTCACTCCTTCCGCAATTCCCACTGGTCGAACAGCCGCCCTTCCGCGTCGAACACTTTGCACTCCATCCACCCGCCGTCCACCGTGAAGTAACAGTAGTGGAAGTCGATCCGTTGCTGGTTCTTGTAGAACGCGGGCGTTGGCTCGAAGCCTTCGAGTCCGCCGCCGCCGCCGCCGCTGGTGAGGTACGTCACTCCCGTTTTGCGGTTCACCTTCTCACCGCGGATGGGGTGAGTCCGTTCG
The DNA here is from genome assembly GCA_025459365.1 of Fimbriiglobus sp. Classification (GTDB taxonomy): domain Bacteria; phylum Planctomycetota; class Planctomycetia; order Gemmatales; family Gemmataceae; genus JALHQU01. The sequence continues at coordinate 1,765 of JALOQR010000196.1, read as the reverse complement.
TAGGCGTGGATGTGGCCGTTCATCGCCAGATCCACGTTGTGCTTTTCGTACAGCTTGATGAGGTGCTTGTGCCTGGGCGCCCCGCGGGTGCTGCTGGCTTTCCATGTGTCGCCGTAGTCGTTCTCGTCCGACGAGTAGCAGGGGTGGTGGTGGTAGCACACCTTCCACTTGGCGGTGCTGTTGCCCAGTTCTTTGTCCAGCCACTTGTACTGCTCGCTCTCTGGATCGACCGGCTTGTTGGTGTCGAGGATGAAGAACTCGGCGTTGCCGTAGGTGAACGAGTAGTAGTACTCGGGCGTTGGCAGGCTGAAATACTTGTAGTACTGCGGGTGGTTCTTCTCGTGGTTGCCGATGCACGGGTAAACCGCCACGCGGCTGAAGAGTTCGTGGCACGGCTTGAAGAGGTCGCCCGTCCATTGCCACTTGGCCGCTCCGTCGTCCACCACATCGCCCATGTGCAGCACGAAGTGCGGGCGGCGTTCCCACATCAGTTTCGCCACCTTGCCGGTGACGGCCGGGTTCCGCTGGGTATCGCCGACGACGCAGAACGTGTACGCGTCGGTGGCGTCGATCGCGGTCATGAACGTACTGTGCTTGCTGGTGGTCGCCTTGCCGTCCGCCCCGGTCACGTCGAGTTGGTAGAAGTACTTCGTTTTCGGGGTCAGGTTGGTGAGCTTGATCTCGTGCAGCACCCCCGCCTTCTCCACCTTCACCTCCTGATTCGGCGGGAAGGTGGTGCCGTACTTGAGCACGGCGGTGGTGGGCGTGTCCGTCTCGGCCATCACCGTCATGCTGGTGCGGGTGCCGAATTGCAGGTACGGCTCGACCTCCCACCGTGGGCCGGCGGCGGGGGCGGCGAGTTGGGCCAGTTTCTCGTCGGCCTTGAAGTGAGCGGCGATCTTTTCTGCGGGCAACGAAGTGCCGCACCAGATCACCTCGCGGATGCCCCCCTGGAAGGGGTAGTCCTCGTTGCTGTCCTGGTATCGGCCGATGGTCATGGGGGCCGAGTCGGCATACTTGATCGGCCCCTTCTGGCGGGTGCTGGTCGTGTCCTCCACGCCGTTGACGAACAACCGCATCGTGGTGCCGTCGTAGGTGGCAGCGACGTGGTACCACCGGCCTGGCTCGTACTTCACCTTGCCGCGGAGGTAGGTCATTGGTCCGCCGTCGTTCGCTCCGTTCTCCGAGGTGAGGCCGAAGAAGAAGTTGGCCTTGTCGTACCCGAGCAGGAATCCGGCCTCGTCGCGGCCGTTGTCCTGAAAGCAACCGAAGATGCCCCCCCACTCGGTCGGTTGATCGACACGCACCCACGCCACCACGCTCATCTCTTGTTTCGGCAACACCGCTTCGGCGGCCTTGACCTGCTTCCGGACCAATACGTAGTCGGCTCCGCCGGAGAGTTCGACGGCCGGCGGCTCGGTGCCCCGCTTGGGGGTGCCGATGATGGTGGCTTCGAGTGGACCCGCCTTGTCTGCCACTGCCTTACCTTTCCACCCGGCGGGGTCGAAGGTCCAGTGGGCGATCGGTTTCAGGTCATCGGATGGGGCAGCGGTCGAGAGGGCGGAGCGGAACAGGACGGCGGACACGGCCACCGCCACGCACAGCCCGCCGACCAGGAATCGTTTGGCCCAGGTGTTCACGGCATCGCCTCCGGGGGTGGGGCCGTTATACGTCGGGGCGTCGAAGCTTACCTCTCTTTCTTCGGCCGTACCCTGGCGTCGAACGCTTCCGCCTCCTCGGGGGTGATGATGCCGTCTCCGTTCGC
>JALOQR010000195.1 GCA_025459365.1 Fimbriiglobus sp. | reverse complement strand
CGCGATGTGGTGCCAGACGAAAACGGCATGGTGCGGCTCAGCCTGCACTACCAGAAGGAATTGAAGACCTCGCCGTACCCTCTGGCCATCACCCTGGCCGAGAAAGACCCGCACGATCCGATCCCGTTCCTGACGCTCGAAGTGCGGGCACCACTCTCACGGGTGACCCTGGCCTGGAAACGCTGACACTCGGCGTCATGACCGCCGCACATGGCACTCGACGTCCCACTCCGCCACTGCCGTGGTCAACGGCTCGCTCAGCGCCTCGAACTTCGCCGCGGTCATCACCAGCACCACCTCCACGCGGTCTGGTTCGTCCTCGGTCGCCAGCACGCCATCAGGCTCGTAGGTGAGCGACCGCAGTACGCCGCGATCAAACCCGGTGTCGTCGAATTCGGGCAAACCGTCCAGTTCTTGCAGCAGTACCGCCAGTTTGCCCGGCGCGAACCGCCCCTGAGCTTCGCGGTTGTTCAACACGACGTTCAACGACCGCTCCGCCGCATCGCTCAACCGCACCACCGACACCGGCACCTCGGCCACTCCCAGTTCCTTCAGGATCGTCAACCGCAGGTGCCCGCCCACCACTCGCCCACTGAGTTCATTCCACACGAGTGGTTCCACCAGCCCGAACCGCTCCAGGCTGCGTTTCAGTTTGCGATACGCCCGGTCGGTCGGGGTCAGTGGCGTTCGGGGGTTGTAGTCGGCCGGCACCAGTTGCCCAATCGGGAGCATCCGGACTTCGATCGCGTGCATGGCGAATCTCCGGAGTGGGGGCGGGGGCGATGTTGGGCACGGTGGTGCGGGGCGTCAACGTGGGTTGCGGGCGACGGCCGACAACATCACGACCACTTCCGAACCGCCGAGCACACCCACGCCAGCAACGTGAAGCCCAGGCCGAAGAGTGTGAGCATTCCACAGTCGAGCCATACGTCGGGGGCGTTCACCGTGGTCGCGTCTGGGTAGAGCAGGTGTTCGTAGGCATCCAGTGCCCAGGCGTGCGGCGTGACCTTGCTCCACTGCCGCATGCTCTCGGGCATCATCTCCCGCGGCATCATCGAGCCACTCAGCCCGGCGAGCACCAGCACCAGCAGCGTGCCATACACGCTGACTTGTGCCTCGGTTTTCGCCACCGCCCCCACCAGCACCGCCATCCCCACGGCCGCGAAACTGGTACACACCACCACCGGCACCAGCAACAGCGGTTGTGGGCCGAAGCTCATGCCGAACACCAACTTCCCGCACAGCATCAGCACCGCGCCCTGGATGACGCTCAGCACGAGGCACGGCACGAGCTTTCCGAGCAGGAGTTGCTCTGGCCCGATGGGGGCGGCGGCCAGCCGCACCAGCGTGCCATGTCGCCGTTCGGCCGCGAACAGCCACCCGGCGGTCAGCACCAGAAAGAATGCGAACGTGACCGCATAGCTGGGCACGAGCACCTGATACCGTTTCGTGCCGCGGCCGAAGGCGGGTGGCTCGCTGTATTCGCTCTCGTTGCCATCCTTCGCGGCGGTTGGAGCGTCTTTGGTCAGCCCGTGCCAGGTGGGGGCGGTGAAGTCGTAGTTCTCGAAGAACGCCTGGATACCCTTCTTGATCCCCGCTCCGATCGTCTCTCGCGGGATGAGCCGGTACGCCAGGCTGAGTTGCGGGATGTACTTCTCCATGCGGTCCATGAACAGCGGCGAGCCGATCAGGTCGAAGGCCTGCCCGATCATCCACGGGATGACGACTCGCATGAGGCTGACTTGCGTGATCTGCTTCGTGATTGCCGCCCCGACTGGCTGAGCCGGGTTCTCCAGCACCGTCACTCCGACTTCGCTCGTCCGCACGCCGAAGCGGTCCATCGGGTTGATCGGGGCAATGCGGAACTCGCCGCCGACGAACGAGCAGCGGTCCATCCGTTCGCTGAACTGTGGCTCGAAAATCACCACCGCCGACCGCTTCCCCCGCCGCACCAGTTGCTCGGCCTCCTCGCGGCTCGCCACCCGCTCCACCTTGATGTTGCCGGTGTTTTTCAGGTCGGCCAGCACGACATGGGCGGCGGGGGATGGCGCGACTCACGCCGCCGAGCAGAGCGGCGGAGGGTTCGTCGGTGAGTGGGGCCACGGGGTCGAAGGAGTTGCTGAGGGGGCGGTCTTCGTCGACGATGGTGAGTTGCAGTTGGTCGTCGCGCTTGCGGCCGAAGGCTTCGCCGAGAGCCAGCCCGAGAACCACGATGAGCAACAGCGGCATGAGAACGAGAATCACCGCCGACCGTGGATCGCGGAGGAGGAGGCGGAGGTCTTTGGCCGCGATGGTGAGAAACGGCATGGGCCACCCGGTCGGGGCGAGGGTGCGACCGGGGTGTTGTACGGCGGGGCCGCGATCACCACACTTTCTTTTCGACTCGCACCACCGTGGCCGCGTTCGTCGTCAGGTGCTTCTTCACTGCTGCTATCACCGCCTCCGAGGTCACCGCCTCCAACCGCTTCCGGTAGTCGTCGGGTTCGCCCCACGCCAGCACCTTCGACATGCGGTTGAGTTCCAGTTGAGCTAAGGCCATCGTTTTCGTCACCCGCGGCGGCAGTGAAATCGCGTTAAGTTCGACGGGCGAGAATAGTGGATCGAGTTGCCCCCGCAGTCGCTTCACCTCTGCCGGCTTCCATGTTTTCGGGTCTGCCAACGTCGTCACTCGCTCCAGTACCGCCTTGCGGACATCGTCCAGTGCCACATCCTGTTTCGCCTGCACACCGATCGCGAACACCCCGGACGTGTCGTTCAGCGTCGGGAAGGCCGCCCCGAGTTTAGTGAACGCGGCATCGCCAAACAACTTCTCGGTGAGGGCGATGGCCGCCAACGTAAGGGCGGGGTGGTCGGCGTGCGAAGATTCGGGCACGGGCCAGGCGACGAACAGGTGGCGGGAGTTCACGTCCCAGTCGGCGGTGTGTTCACCGGGCTTCAACTCAGGGCGAACCGGAGGAGCTGCCGCCGGCTTCTCGATCTTGCCGAAGGCTTCGTCGATGAGCGCGGCCACCGCCTTCGGGTCGAACTCCCCGGCCACCACGAGGGCCGCGCGGTCCGGGCGAAAGAACGACTTGTGGAAGGCGGTCACATCGGCGACCGTAAGGGTTTTTGTCTTCGCTCGCACCGGCTGATGGTCCTTGGCGTGGTAAGCCACTTGCACGAAGGGTAGGAAGGAGAACTTGCCGAGCGCGCCGGGGAAGGTGGACTTCTCCACGAAGTCGATTTCCTGCAACACCCGCGGCACCTCCCGCACCAGCGTTTCTTTTCGGAACTCGACGGCTGACAGCCGGGCCGCCTGCACCTTCACCGCTGCCGCCACTTCGTCGGACGGGACGTGCAGGTCAAAGTACATGGCATCGGGCAGCGTTTCGCCGTTCGCCTGGCCCGACTTGAACCATCCGTTGACGGCCTTCTCCTGGGCTTCCGGCAGGTCGAACATGGTGAGATGCTCACACACGTGGGCGACGTGCGTCGCCCCGGCCGGTTCGTTCAAGAACCCGGCCTTCACGAACAACATCACCACCGCCTTCTTGTCGCCCGCCCGTGGCGACAGCCGCACCCGCAGCCCGTTGCCGAGCGTGTATTCGGTAGGTCTGTCAGCGGCCGGTGCGGGACGGGTGGCCTTCAGCAGATTCGGTTCGATCAGTTTCGGCGGATCGGTGGCGACCGCGAGCCCGCCCAGTACGGCTGCTACCAGCAGCACCACCGCCGGCAACTTCAGCTTGTGTAATAACAGCATCGTCATGGCTCCACGGGCCAGAAGATTGACGGTTTCGGAGGCCGATCCGCTCACGGCCGCATCCGCCGTGGCGTTCGCCAGCGCCGCCGGCACGAGCGCCACCGCTGGCCGCAGGCGGAGTTTCAGTCGCTTCCGCGCCTCGGCCAGACGGCTGCTCAGCGTCCCCTCGGGGATGCCGAGTTGCTCCGCCGCTTCCTTGCGGCTCCGCCCGTCGAGTTCGCACACCACCAAGGCCGCCCGAAGGTGTTCGGGCAGGGCGGCGATGGCGGCGTCGAGTGACCGCAGTTCGTCGCCGTCCGGCGGGGTGGTTTCGGGTACGGGCATTTCAGGGAGTTCGGGCCAAGGGGCTTCGCGCCGGCGGCGGGCAGCGAGCATGGCGCGGGCCTTGGTGGCTGTGCGGTACGCCACCCCATACAGCCACACCGCTACCCGCTCGCGGGGTTGGACCTCCTCGGCCTTGCGGGCGAGTACGACGAACGCGGCTTGGAAGGCGTCCTCGGCCAGGTGTTCGTCGGGGCAGACTCGCCGACAGACGGCCAGCACGGTCGGCCCGAGCCGGCGGACGAGGGTGGCGAAGGCATCGGCATCGTTCGACCGGACAAACCGGCCGAGCAGTTGGCCGTCGGTGGGGGGAGCGAGTGCGGGCATCGGCGGGCGTCTCGCGGGATCGACGGTAGTATTGCCGGGCACTTGCCGGGCGCGTCGGGGAAAATGTGGGGGTGAGGTCCCCCGTCTGTAACCCTACAATTCCCGTATGTCGGCTCCCACACACCCACCCGACCTCTGGCTTGCCCAAGAAGACGACTGTTTTGCCCCGTTCGCCGGCCGCATCTCCAACAGCAACGGCCATCGCCACCCCCATCCGCCCAACCCGTATCGCACCGGCTTCCCGCAGGATTGCGAACAGATCGTGTCTAGTTCCGCCTTCTGCCGCAGGTGGGGCAAAACGGAAGTATTCGTCGCGTCGGTCAACGACCACCACCGCACCCGCCTGACATACACCCTCGCAGTGACGCAGGTGGCTCGCACCGTCGCCTGCCGCCCCAGGCCGGTGGTCGGGATAGGATGCCAGCCACGAGGTATACATGCTCACCGGCAAGCAAGTCCGCGTGCGGTTCGCCCGCAACAAAATCGTGCCGCAATACCTCGACGGCCACTCCGATCACTGGCTCGGAGTCGCCGAACAATTGCTACTGGTGTTCCGCGATGCCCCCGGCCGCACTCGCGGTGAGCTGACCGAATCGCTCGCGGATCTGGTCGGCGATGGGCCGACGCAACTCGTTCACCAGGGGTTCGCCAAACTGCTCGAAGACCGCTGCGAATTCGAGGTGGCGTCCGATTCCCCGCCCGAGCAACTCCGCGAGCACGTGTTCAAGGCGTCGGCCGAACACCGGGCGGCAATGGTGAAGGCCGGGCGGCCGTTCGACCGCACCGCCGTGCTGGAACAGGTCGCCACCGAACTGGCCCTGACTCCCGAACAAGTGGACGTGGGGCTGTTCGCCGACCTGAAGGACGAGCAGAAGGTCATCAAGTTCGACGACACCACCGCAGAATACCTGCTGCGGCGGTACAACGTGGCTCTCGCCCAGGCGGTGTTGCTCCGGTGCACCGAGATGGAGGTGAAAGTCTGGGGGGAGACGCCGGCCCGTTTCCGGCAACTCTTTCGCGCCGTCAAGTTTCACCGGCTCATCTGCACCATCCGCAACGACGGCGGCAACGGTTACTCGCTCCGGCTCGATGGCCCACTCAGCTTGTTTTCCTCGACACAGAAGTACGGCCTGCAACTCGCCCTGTTCCTGCCGGCGTTGTTGCACTGCCGGGCGTTCGACCTGAAAGCAACGGTCCGCTGGGGGGCCGACCGCAAAGAGAAGCTGTTCACCCTGAGCGGCACCGACGGCCTCCGCTCGCACCTGCCCGACTTCGGCGTGTACGTCCCCCGCGAGGTGAGCCTGTTCGAGGAGAACTTCAAGGCGGGGGTCGCCGACTGGCGGATTTCCTCCGACCCGGCCCCGATGCCGGTGGAGGGCATGACGTGGGTGCCCGACTTCAAGCTGACGCACACGCCAACCGGGAAGGAGGTGTTCGTGGAGATGATCGGGTTCTGGCGTCGGGTGAACCTGGCCGACCACTACAAGCGGCTGAAGCGGGGGATTCCGGGGCAGTTCGTGCTGGCGGTGGGGGAGGCGAACCGGGCCGACGAGGAGGACGAATTCTCGCTCGGCGACGGGGTGTATCGGTACAAGCGGACGCCGATCGCGGCCGAGGTCGCGAAGGCAGCGGCGCTGGCGGCGGGGGTGACGGCGTGACGCTGGACGGCTCCGTTGCTCCGCCGGCTGGGTCAATCATCTCGCCAAAACCCCGGAGGTACACCCGGGCCATTTCCCCGTTTCACACGATGTGCAGTTGTGTTACACTTCCAGTCCTGCCTTTGCCATCCGCCTCCCCGGATCGGTCCTGATTATGCGGCCTCTTGGTATTGCCCTCCTCGCGGCGTTCGCGGCGGTCGCGACCGCCTCCGACCGCCCAGTTACGTTCGAACGCGACATTCAACCAATCCTCACCCGCACCGGGTGTAACGCGGGTGCCTGCCACGGCAAGGCTCGCGGGCAGAACGGCTTTGCCCTGTCGCTACTCGGATTCGACCCCACCTTCGACCACAACGCCATCGTGAAAGAAGCCCGTGGGCGACGGCTGTTCCCGGCCGACCCGGCGAGCAGCCTCTTCCTGCTGAAGGCGAGCGGGGGTGTTGCCCACGGCGGCGGCAACAAGCTGCCGGTCGGATCGCCGCAGTACGAGTTGGTGAAGCGGTGGATCGCCAGCGGCACGCCCCGCACCCCGGCCGACGCACCCCGGCTCACAAAGATCACCGTGACGCCGACGGAGATCGTTGCCAGGTTCGAGCAACAGACGCCCTTGAAGGTGACGGCCTACTACTCCGACGGCACCCGTGAGGACGTGACCAAGCTGGCAGCGTATCAGTCGAACGACGCCGGGTATGCCGCCGTCGACGCCGACGGGGTGATCCGCGTCGGCAAGATCGCCGGCGAGGCAGCAGTCACCGCACGGTTTATCGACAAGTTCGCCGTGATGAACGTGTTGATCCCGCTACCCGGACAGGTGGACGCGAAGTACTACGACCAGCTGCCGCGGGCCAACTTCATCGATGGGCACGTCTGGGACAAGTTGAAACGGCTGAACCTGACCGCCTCCGAACCGGCGACCGACGCCACCTTCCACCGTCGGGCGTTCCTGAGCGTGATCGGTCGTCTGCCGACGCCGGACGAAACCCGAGCCTTCCTCACCGACACCGACACCAACAAGCGGGCGAAGTTGATCGACCGGCTGCTCGACCGCCCCGAGTACGCCGACTTCTGGGCGAACAAGTGGGCCGACCTGCTCCGGCCGAACCCATACCACGTCGGCATCAAGGCGACGTTCACCTACGACCAGTGGATCCGCGAGCAGTTCCGCAAGAACGTGCCCTACGACCAGTTCGTGCGAGAGATCATCACGGCCCAGGGGAGCACCTGGAAGAACGGAGCGACGGTGTTTTACCGCAACCGCCGCGAGCCGGAGGAACTGGCCCCGATGGTCAGTCAATTGTTCCTCGGCGTGCGGCTGGATTGTGCCAAGTGCCACCAGCACCCCTCCGAGAAATGGGGGCAGGCCGACTTCTACAGCTTTGCCGCGTTCTTCGGCCGCATCGGGCGGAAGGGGGTCGGCATCTCGGCGCCGATTTCTGGCGGCGAGGAGGTGATGTTCGTGAAGGAGTCCGGGTCGGTGAAGCACCCACTCACGGGACAGGAACTTCCGCCGACGCCGCTCCTGGGCAGCCCGCTGACCATCCCGGCCGACCGAGACCCGCGGGCGGTGCTGGCCGACTGGGTGACCTCGAAGGACAACCCGTTTTTTGCCAAGGTGATCGTCAACCGTGTGTGGGCGGAGATGATGGGCCGCGGGTTGGTCGATCCGGTCGACGACCTGCGGGACACGAACCCGCCGACCAACCCGGCACTGCTGGATTCGCTCGCCGCCGACTTCCGCACCAATGGCCACGACCTGAAGAGATTGATCCACGCCATCGCCACCAGCCACACGTTCGCCCTCAGTTCGACGCCAACCGAGCGTAACCTCGGCGACACGCGAAACTACTCCCGATACTACCGCCAGCGTTTGCGGGCCGAGGTGCTGCTCGACGCAGTATCGGACGTGACCGGGGTGGCCGAATCGTTCGACGCCATGCCGGGCGGATCGCGGGCGGTGGAAGCATGGACGGTGCGGTTCGACAGCAAGTTCCTCGATAGCTTCGGCCGCCCCGACCCGAACCAGGACCCACCGTGCGAGCGGACTTCCGACACGACGGTGGTTCAAGCGCTGCACCTGATGAACGCCCCCGGCCTGGCAGCGAAGATCACCAGCGACAAGGGCCGCGCGGCGAAACTGGCGGAGAGCCAGAAGTCGCCGGCGGAGATCGTGGAGGAGCTCTACCTGCTCGCCTACAACCGCCGGCCGACGAAAGAGGAAGCCGAGGTGTGTGTGAGCCGGTTCGAGAAGAAGGGCATCACCCGCCGCACCGCCACCGAAGACCTGATGTGGGCGCTGATCAACACCCCCGAGTTTGTGTTCTCGGATTGACCCCCTGGCGCCCTCTACCGGCGCCGGGCATCCATCTTCGCCCCCCGTTCGACCCGGTGGTCGATATCGTGTCCTGTGTTCCTGGTTGGATGGCCTGGCCGCGTTGGGACCGACCCGCCCGCCAACCGCAGTGATTCCCCCACTCCGGGGGACACAATCCTGGGAACACGGGGCCAGTTGTGATGAAAATCGGCATCTTCGGCGGCACCTTTGATCCCCCTCACCTGGGGCATCTCATCTTGGCCGAGCGGTGCCGGGAAATGGCAAATCTGGACGAGGTGTGGTTCCTGGTGAGCTATTCACCGCCTCACAAACAGGGGCAAGCCATCACTCGGTTCGAGCAACGGTGCGACATGGTGGCGCTCGCCACCACCGGGCAGCCTGCCTTCCGCGTCGAGCCGATCGAGAAAGAACTTCCGCCGCCGAGTTACACCGCCCGCACACTGGCCGAGTTGAAACAGCGGCATCCGGAGCACACCTTCGCACTGATTGTCGGCGGGGATAGTGTGCACGACTTGCCGACATGGTTTGAACCAGCCGCAGTGCTGCAGTTGGCCGAATTGGTGGCGGTGCCACGGCCAGGGGCAACCCTGCCGAGTACGGCCGAACTGGCGACAAAGGTCGGCATCGACCCCGCGAGCGTCCGCCTGACCGCCGTGGAGTGCCCACAGGTCGATATCGCCAGCCGCGATATTCGCAGGCGGGTGGGTGAGGGTAAGAGCGTGCGGTACCTCCTGCCGCGGGCCGTGGAGGAGTACGTGCGAGAACGACGATTGTACCGTTCGGGAGAGGCAGGAGTGGGATGATCGGATGGAGGGAGCGCCGCGGGATCGACCTGCAGTCGGTTCCATCCGACCGGATAGTACGGTTTGCGCCGGCCGCACACCTTGCCCGACCGTTGGCCTTTTCCCGGTCGCGGTTGTCGAATACCGTACAGACGGCAAGATACCCCAACGCCCGGATCAGGACTTTCCGCCCGGCGGAGACACCGGAATACGTCATGAGACATTCGCGCACCAGCGACGGGGAACGCATCCTCGCGGTGTTTATCGACTTCGAAAACCTCGCCCTCGGTTTCGCTGGTAAGCGGGACCGTTTCCGCATCGAAAAGGTTCTCGCCCGGTTGGTTGAGAAGGGCAAGATTGTCGCGAAGAAGGCCTACGCCGACTGGAGCCGCTGGGGGGCCGATGCCCGCGCTCTGCACGAGTCGGCCATCGAGTTGATCGAAATCCCCAAGCGGAGCATGACCGGGAAGAACTCGGCCGACATCCGCCTGGTGGTCGATGCCGTCGATCTGGCCTACTCGAAGGACCACATCGACACCTTCGTGATCGTCAGCGGCGATAGCGACTTCTCGCCTCTCGTCTCGAAGTTGAAAGAACTCGGCAAGCACGTCATCGGCCTGGGGTTGGTCGAGGCCACAAGCGTGCTGCTGCGGGATAACTGCGACGAGTTCATCTACTACGAAGACCTCGACCGCCCGGTGGCCGTGGGCCAGGCCTCCGACCTTTCAGCCCTTCCCGAGGGCAAACAGAAGGTGTTCGGCCTGCTGCTGGAATCGCTTCTCGCCTTACGTCGGGAGAACAAGGAGACCATTTTCTCGTCGATGGCCAAGGACACGATGAAGCGAAAGCGGCCGTCGTTCAACGAGGAATACTTCGGCTACCGCACATTCAGCGAACTGCTCGAAGACGCCTCCCGCTTCGGGCTAGTGGAGATCGAGAAGCACAAGAGCAGCGGGACGTATGTAGTGACGCGGTTCGGCGGGGAGGTGCGACCGCAGTTGACCGGCGGCGGCCTGCCTCACCCGCAGCCGCTCACGGCCCTGCCGCCTCGCCCACAGCCCGCCCCACTTCCCCCCCGGGAGTCGGTGCCAGATCCGAGGCCACAGCCGCCGCCACGATCGGCGATTACGGGTCCGGCAGCAATGGCCCCCCGCCCCGCCACTCCGGGGCAGGCTCCGCCCCTGCGGGGGCCGGTTGGCGGCACACGCACGCCCACCACCATCACGAACCCGCCCCGTCCTGTTGGGCCTATCGCTCCACCCCCGCCGCCCACACGCCGTAAGCCAGACGAAGACGACGCTCCCGTGCTCGGTCGATCGCTCATCGAGGACATCGATGACGACGATTTCGACGAC
>JALOQR010000194.1 GCA_025459365.1 Fimbriiglobus sp. | reverse complement strand
GGCCCACCTTGCCTGCTGGCGTTCGTCTTCGCCGATCGCCCGGTGCGGTTCGCTCTGGCGGCACTCGCGATCTTGTTTGTCCACTCGGTGATTCAACTTCAGAATCCGGCCTCGCTGGTCATCACCCGCACCTACTTCGGTGTGCTGGCGGTGCAACAAGATAGCCGGCGAAAGGTGGAAGGGGTGGAAAAAGAGGTGATGTACCGTCAACTGCTCCACGGTACCACTCTGCACGGGAGCCAGTTTCTGCCCGACGAAGAACTCGAAGCCAAGTACCCCGGGCTGAGCCGCGAGCCGCTGATGTATTACCACCGAAGCGGACCGGTGGGCGATGTCTTCCGCCAGACACTCGGGGCGCATGCCGATGCCCGCGTGGGGGTGGTCGGCCTCGGCGTGGGAGCGACGGCCGCGTACATGGGAGAGGGGCAGAGCGTCACGTTCTTCGAGATCGATCCCAAAGTGGTGGAGTTGGTCGATGGCCCGCGGCACTTTACGTACCTCACCGATGCCCGACGACGGGGGGCGATGGTCCACCACGTCCTCGGCGATGCCCGCCTGACACTGGCGAAACACACGGGCGACAAGTTCCACCTATTGCTCGTGGATGCGTTCAGCTCCGACTCGATTCCACTGCACCTCATCACCGTGGAGGCGATGCGGCTGTACGCCGACCGGGTGACGGACGATGGGCTTGTTGGAATCCACATTTCGAACCGCTTTATGGACCTCGCTCCGGTGGTAGCGGCACTGGCCAAAGAGTGCGGGCTTGCTTGCCGGGTGCGAACCGATCGCTGCGAAGACACGAACTTGAAAACGCTCCCCGACACTCCGCCCGGCAAAACGAGTTCGTGCTGGATGGTCCTCGCACGGAGTGAAGCCGCGATGGAGCCATTCGATCGACTCACCGGCGGAACCGGGTGGTGGCGGGTGGAGGTGCCGGATCGCCTGCGGGCCTGGACCGACGACTACGCCGACGTGCTCTCGGTGATGAAGGCCGCTGAGGTGAAGTGGCTGCGGTCCCGCTTCGGCCTGCCGAGTTACGCGAAATAACCAAGCCGCCAGATGAACGTGGCAACTCCCCTCCTGATCGTCGGCGCGTCGGGGCGAGCGGCGGCGGCCTCGGCGCTGCGGGCTGGCTTCGAGCCGTTCGTGATCGACTTGTTTGCCGATGCCGACACCGTCCGACTGTGCCCCACGTTGAAATGCGATCCAGCCGATTACCCGCACGGGTTCATCGAACTGGCGAAGCGGGCACCCCCCGGCCCGTGGATGTACACCGGCGGGCTGGAGAACCACCCGGAGGTGATCGCGGCCATTTCGCAGACGCGGGAGTTGTGGGGCAACGGCCCGGACGTGCTGAAACTGGTGCGTGACCCGTGGTTTCTGGATTCGTTGCCGAAGCACAACGCCGGGTTCGCGGCGGTGTCCGCACGAGGAGAAGGCTCGGTACCGGTGGGGTGGGTGCGAAAACCGCTCGCCGGAGCCGGCGGTGGGGGCGTGCGGGTGGCCACCAATGCCGACCGGCCCGACGACGCCGGGGTGTACTACCAGATGTTCATCAAGGGTGAGCCGGAGTCGGCGGTGTTCACCGGAGGCCCTGAACCGCCGGCGAGGGCACCTGTCGCACTCGGTCGAACACTTCAACTCATCGGTACCCCGTGGCTGCACGCCCGCGAGTTCCAGTACGCCGGCAACGTCTCCCGCCAGTGGACCACCGACCCCCTGCCCGGCTGGCCGGCCGACCTGTGTGAGCGAACCGGCCTGACCGGGTTTTTCGGCCTCGACTTCATCGGACATCACGTCCTTGAGGTGAACCCCCGCTACACCGCCTCGGTGGAGGTGCTGGAGTTCGCCCACGGCGTGCCGCTGCTCGCCCCCGACACCACCCCGTCGCCCGCATCTCGCGTCGTCGGTAAAGCCGTCTACTATGCCGCGGTGCCGATCATCTTCCCTGTTTCTGGCCCGTGGGACGAGTCGTTGCGGCACTGCACCGACGTGTGGCGGTTGCCCGAGTTCGCCGACATTCCGCACGCGAGCAGCCTCATTGAGCCAGGTCAGCCGGTGTTCACCCTCTTCGCGTATGCCGCAACTGAAGCGGAATGTGTAAATCAACTGAAGGCGAAGGCCGACGCGTGTGATCGACTGTTCGGGGTGCCGACGCCGGAGGGTGACCCATGACGACGATGAACGAGCGGGCGTGGCGGGTGGCCGACGAGTTGGCCGCCGACGCCGAGCGATTGCGGGTGAGCGTATCGACCGTGGCCGGCGCCCGCGTCATCGACTGCGGCGGGGCGGTGACGGGAGGCCTACGGGCGGGGTTGCTCCTGGCCCGCGTCTGCCTGTCGGATCTCGCCGATGTCAACCTCGTTGCTGGTGATACCGGGGTGTCAGTCCAGGTGACAACCGACGACCCGGTGCGGGCGTGCCTGGGAAGCCAGTACGCCGGCTGGCAGGTGAAGGGGGAGCACTTCTTCGCGATGGGGTCGGGGCCGATGCGGGCGCTGGCGGCCCGCGAGGAGGTGGTCAAGGAACTTGGGCTGAAGGAGGAGGCCCCATGTGCGGTCGGGGCGCTGGAGAGCCGCAAGCACCCAACCGAAGAGGTGATCGCCGGCATCGTGGCGAAGTTGCCCGAGGTGGCCGAGAAGTTGACGCTGCTCGTCGCCCCCGCCGGGAGCATGGCGGGCACGCTCCAGGTGGTCGCCCGGAGTGTGGAAACGGCGTTGCACAAGCTGCACGAACTGAAGTTCGACGTGCGACAGGTGGTGAGCGGGTACGGCATCGCCCCGCTGCCGCCGGTGGCAGCAGACGAGTTGTCCGCCATCGGTCGCACCAACGACGCCATCCTGTACGGCGGCCGCGTGACGCTCTGGGTGCGGGCCGACGATGAAGTGATCGACGCCATCGGCCCGCAAGTGCCATCTTCGGCGTCGAAGGACCACGGCAGCCTGTTCGCCGAGTTGTTCGCCCGCTACGGCGACTTCTACAAGATCGACCCGATGCTGTTCTCGCCGGCCGAGGTGACCTTCGTGAACCTGAAGACCGGCCGCTGTCGTACGTTCGGCAAGTGCGAGCCGGGCTTGCTACGGAAGTCGTTCCTCGGGGAGTGAACCGTGCGAATCGCCATCCTCTCCGGCGGCACCGGCTGGCACGTGCAAGACCTGCTCCGTGCCGCCGGGGAACTCGGCCACACCTCCGCTGCGGTGGATTTTCGGGCACTGTTCGCCACCCACACAGGTTCCGACCCGCTCGCCGATTTCGACGCCATCATCGTCCGCACCATGCCGGCCGGAAGTTTGGAGCAGATCGTTTTCCGCATGGATGTGCTGCAACAGGCGGTGAGCCGTGGGCAGGTGGTGCTGAACGCTCCCAAGGCCGTCGAGACGTGTGTGGACAAGTTCCTCACCGACCACCGCCTGCGAGCGGCCGGGCTGCCGGTGCCAGTGTCAGTGGTATGTCAGCGGTGGCAGGACGCGATGCCGGCATTTGAATCGCTCGGCAGGGATGTGGTGGTGAAGCCGCTGTTCGGCTCGGAGGGCCGCGGGATGGTCCGCGTCACCGACCGCGAGTTGGCGTGGCGGACGTTCCACGCCATCGAACAGACCGGCGGTGTGATCTACCTCCAGCAGTTCATCCGCCACCCAGGGTGGGACGTGCGGGCCTTCGTGCTGAACGGGAAAATCCTCGGGGCGATGCGGCGGACGGCGAAGGCCGACTGGCGGACGAACGTGGCCCAGGGCGGGACGGCGGAAGCGTGCGAACTGACGACCGAGCAGACCGCGCTGGCGATCGCGGCCACCGAAGCAGTCGGGGCGGGGGTGGCGGGGGTGGATCTGCTGTGTGACGACCGCGGCGAGTGGTACGTCATCGAAGTGAACGCCGTCCCCGGCTGGCGAGCGCTGAGCGAGGCCTGTGGCGTGGACGTGGCAGCGGAACTCGTAGGGTGGGTCCAGCGGGCGTAGCCCGCGCCGACCCACGGGGGAATGAAACCGCGTGGGTCGGGGCGGGACCTGACCGTCCTCGCGGACCCACCTTACGGGCGCTGGCGAACCGCGCGACGAGGTGTTCAACATCCCAAGAGATTGTAGGGTGGGTCCAGCGGGCGTAGCCCGCGCCGACCCACGGCTGTGTTGAACCGCGTGGGTCGGCGCGGGCTACGCCCGCTGGACCCACCCTACGGGAGGCGGTATGCGATGCGTGTCTGGCAGAAGGACATCGACCTCACCTTCAACCTCGCCTGCATCTGGGAGGCGATGGCGCGAAAGGTGGGGAACGTTCACCCCACGGCGTCCTTCCGCGATATGGAATACATGTCGTTCCTGGTGAGTAGCGTGGGTTGCGCGTGGGTGCTAAATCACGCGCGTGGGAGTCGAGTCGGGTTGATGGTGGATCATGCAGTTCAGGCACGGATGAGCATCACCCCAGCGAATACGAATCTGGGAATTCTCTTGCTCATCGCCCCTCTCGCCGTTGCACAAGACCGCACCGAATGGCGTACCCGCCTGCGCGAAGTGTTGAGTTCGTTGACCGTCGAAGATGCGCGTTGCGTGTACCAAGCCATCCGCCTTGCCAACCCCGGCGGGCTGGGCGACGCCCCGGAGCAAGACGTTCACTCCGAACCCACCGTCACGCTGCTCGAAGCGATGAAGTTGGCGGCCGACCGCGACTTGATCGCCCGGCAGTACGCGAACAACTACGCCGACGTGTTCGACCTCGGCGTGCCGGCTTTCGTGGACGGCTTCGCCAAGTACGGTTGCGTCGAGGCGGCCGTGATCGCCTGTCAACTCACGTGGATGGCGGCGTTCCCCGATTCGCTCATCGCCCGCAAGCGGGGGCTGGTCGTCGCCGAAGACGTGCAACGCCGGGTGCGGCACGTCCTGGCGCTCGGTGGGCTGGACACCTCCGAAGGCCGTCGGGCGGGCGTCGAACTCGACGCCTACCTCCGCTCGGACGGCAACAAACTGAACCCCGGCACCACGGCGGATCTGGTCGCGGCTTGTCTGTTCGTCGCACTGCGAGAGAATAAGGTGACGCCTTCCGCCCCGTTCCGCTGGAACGTTCCCGACTGGTTGTGACTCCCATGCCGGCCGACCGCTACCACATCCGCGTGACGAAAGACTACCTGGTGTTCTGCTGCGGGCACTTCATTACCTACGACGGCGACGACTGCGAGCGGTTGCATGGGCACAACTACCGCGTGGCCGTGGAGGTCGATGGTTTGCTCGACCGCAACCACTACGTGTTCGACTTCATCGCCCTCAAGCACCGCACGCGGGAAATTGTCGACGAACTCGATCACCACATGCTGCTGGCAACCAAGAACCCGCTGCTGCCGATCGAAGATGCCGGCTCGAACTGGGTGGTGCGGTACAAGGAGAAGTTCTGGTCGTTCCCGAAGGAGGATTGCATCCTGCTGCCCATCGAGAACACCACCACCGAACTGCTGGCCAAGTGGATGGCCGGGCGGCTGGTGGAGGTGCTGCACGCGAAGTATCAGTTCGTTCCGGAGGTGATGCGGGTGGAGGTCGAGGAGAACGTCGGCCAGGTGGCGGTGTACGAGTGGCGGCGATAGGGTGGGCCGCTCTCGCCCACCAAGAGAGAGGAGGCCATCGTCAGTGGTTGAACGCGAATTCTTTGGCGTTCAACAGCGCCCACAGCACGTCGCGGTACACCTCGATGGTGTGATCGCCGCTGGCGAGTGCCTTCGTCACTGCGGCCCGCTCGTCGGCTGACGGCAACCGGCTGAGCGACCGCAAGAACAACTCCTCGGTGTACTGCGTTGGGTCGGGCTGTTTCGTGTTCAGCGGCATGAGCACGGTGCCGTACTTCACCTTGTTCGGCAACTCGCCGTTCTGCAGGCTGAGCAGTTGCGGCAGGGTCACATCGCCCGTCCGTTCGCAGGCGCACGCCGTCACCCGCTCGCTGCTGCCGAACATCTTCAGGAACTGCGAGTGCGAACTCGGGTTCGGGATCTGGATCGCCCGCACCCCCTCGGGGTAGCCGTCGAACCGCTCCGTCGTACCGGTGGCGGAACTGATGGCATCGAGCAGTACCTCGGCCGGCAGCCGACGGGGGTAGTAGTGCGAGTAGAAGCGGGCGTCGGTGGCGTTGCCCGGCGTGGTGGCGCTGGTGAGTTGGTACGTCCGCGAGCTGACGACAAACCGCACCAGTTCCTTGAGGCTGTACTTCTGCTTCACGAACTCGGTGGTGAGGGCGTTCCACACGGTGGGAATACTCGGCGGGTTGGTCGCCCGCAGGTCGTCTACCGGCTCCACCAACCCGACCCCCAGGAAGTGCTTCCACACCCGGTTCACCATCGCCCCGCTGAACTGCTCGTTCCTCGGATCGGTGATCCAGTCGGCCAGCTTCACCCGCGGGTCGTCCAGGTTGCTCACTACTGCCGCAGATCGGTCGAGCGGCTGCGGGGCGAGCATCTGGTTCGTCCGCGGCTGTCGCACCCGTACCGGTTCCTTGTTCTGGTTGGCGTCGTGATGGCTCACTTTCAGCACCGTCGGCCCTTGTTTTGGGTCTTTGCGGTCGAGCTTGATGCGGGTGAAGAAGGCGCTGAAGTGGTAGAAGTCGTCCTGCGTGTACCGTTCGAGTGGGTGGTTGTGGCAGCGGGCGCAGCCGATGCGGGTGCCGAGGAACGCCTGGGCGACGCTCTCCGCCGCCTCGCTCTTCTCCACCTCTCGGTGCTCGCCGACGGTGACGACGTAGTACCCCACCTGCGGGTTGCTCGTGGTATCGCCGGTGGCCGTCAGCACCCCGCGGGCGATCTCGTTCCACCCTTTCCCCGCCGCTACCTGCTCGCGGATCCAGGCGTGAAACTGCCGCACGCCCTTCACCCCTCGCACGTCGTGGTCACGCTCCTTACGGTTCTGCAACAGGTCCGACAGGAACAGCGTCCAGTAATCGACGAACTCGGGGCGGTCGAGCAGCGAATCGATCGCCTTCGTCCGCTTGTCGGCCGCGGTGTCGGCGAGGAATGCCTTCACCTCGGCTGGGGTGGGCAGCGTGCCGATGACGTCCAGGTACACCCGCCGCAGGAACTCCGCGTCGGACGACAGCCCGCTTGGCTCGATCCGCAGTTCCTTCAGCTTGGCGAACACGCCGTCGTCGATGGCGTTGTTCCGCACCGCGAACTTGGCCTCGTCCACCGGTTTGTCGAACGGCACCGCCACGGTGACTACCGCCACTTCTGTGAGGAACGCGGCCCGCACCGCCGTCGCCCCGTTCCGCTTCGCCGTCACCCGCCCGCCGGGGGTGACTTCGCACACGGCGGCGTCGTTGGTGTCGAACTTGGTCAACCAGGTCACGTCCTTCGTCGTGCCGTCGGAGAAGGTGGCGGTGGCGGTGAGTTGCTGTTTCTCGCCCGGCTTCATCACCTTGTCGCCGGGGGTGATGTCGAGTTTGGCAATGGCCGCTGACTTCGCGTCCGGGCCGGGGCAACCGGCCTGCACCCACGCGAGAAGCGTCTGGTACTCGCGGCTTGTATCGGTAAACATCCGCCCGCCCTCATGCGGCACGGCGGCGAGCGGCTTGGTGAGCAGCAGGCTCTTGACGGGGTCAGCCGGGTCGACCCGCCGGCCATCGAACTCGCGGGTGAGGCTGCGGTGATCGGCCTCGGGGTCGTACCCACGAAGGCTCAGTTTGAACCCGTTCTGCCCTGCCCCTTTACCGTGGCATGCTCCCTGGTTACACCCGGCTTTGGTCAGCACTGGGACGACTTCGTGCAGATAGCTCGGGGCATCTGCGGCAAAGAGGGGGTACGCGACCAGAACCGCCGCGAAGGCGAGAGATCGGCGGGGCATAAATGAAGCCTCGGAAAAACGCAGACGCGAGACGCGGCGGGAGCCGTTCGGCAGGTCGGATCAACTGTAGCCGCGTCTGCCACACCGAGCAACGGAAATGGCAACTCGGATGCCCACACCGCAGGGCCAGACCCATCGACTGAGGGAGAGACGCGACCGCCTCAACATGACCAATCAAGGAGTGCGTGACAGAGGCGTTGACGTCGACTCTGACATGGATTGGGAACAGACGCAGACACGGAAATGTTGGGGGGTTTGCTTCCGACCGCCAGTTCTGTATATCTGACACGAGCAACCTCCGTCGCCTGGCGCTGAGGGGTTGCGGCACCACCGGTGGCTGCCACCTGTCCGGCGCGTGCTAAATTCCCCACAACACCGTCGGGAGTTCTGACCCCGCAAACCTGTTCCGAGGTCTTTCCTTCGGTGCTGGTTGGATGAGGGTCTCGGAGGGGTGGCAGAGTGGTCGAATGCGTCGGTCTCGAAAACCGATATACCAGCAATGGTATCGAGGGTTCGAATCCCTCCCCCTCCGCTGAATCAGCCCCCATCAATGCCCCGAGACCACCTGGTCACACCTCCTGACGGTTTCCCCTCATCGTCCCTCACCGAACCGCTCCCGGAATCACCCCCTGCTGCGCCCGTTGCTGCTCCCGGTACGGCCGGCGGCTTGACCAACCCCGGCAGTTTGGCGACCGCCGCCGCCGTGTCTTGAAGGCCGACGTGGGCGTATCGGTCCATCGTCAGGGTGATGGTGGAGTGCCGAGGCGTTGCTCACGTTGAACTTCGAGGCGGTCATCGACCTGAGCGGGTCGAACGCGGTGACGAGCCGGCGGGTGTTCGGGGCGGGGTTCGACGCGGCGGTGGCTCGACAGGACGCCGGCGGGGCGGTAACGTGGTACGGGCA
>JALOQR010000193.1 GCA_025459365.1 Fimbriiglobus sp. | reverse complement strand
CACCCCGTCGGCGTGCTGCTCATGCTGGCCATTCAGTGGTACGCGGCGGTGCGGAGTTGGGTCGGCCGACCGGTCGGGTGGAAAGGGCGGGCACACCCGAGCCTACCATCGGGGCATGGATAACAAACCCGCTTACGTCATCGTCGGCGCTGCAGGCGGCATCGGCTCGGTTGTGTGCCGACGGCTCGCCAAGTCCGGTGCCCGCATCCTGCTCGTCGGTCGCACGGCGGACAAGTTGCAGTCACTCGCCGAAGAGTTGCAATCACTCGATCCCGCCGGCCAGTTCATCCCGTTTGCCGCCGACGCCACCAAGTCTGCCGAGGTCGACGCCGCGTTCGCGAAAGCGGTCGAGTTGTTCGGCACGCTCAGCGGGGCCGCGAACCTCGTCGGCTCCATCCTCCTGAAACCGGCCCACCTCACCACCGACGCCGAACTGGAAGACACACTGTCGCTCAACACCCGGTCGGCGTTCTACACGGTGCGGGCGGCGGCGAAGGCGATGATGAACACCGGCGGCAGCGTCGTTCTGGCGTCCACTGTAGCAGCCACCATCGGGCTAACCAACCACGAGGCCATCGCCACAGCCAAGGGGGCGGTGAACGGGCTGGTGCTGTCCGCCGCCGCCACCTACGCCCCGCGGAACATCCGGGTGAACGCGGTGGCGCCGGGGCTGGTGAAAACACCACTGGCCGCAAAGATCACTGGCAACGAACTGGCACTCAAGGCGAGTACGGCAATGCACCCACTCGGGCGGGTGGGCGAACCGGACGACGTGGCGGCGTGCGTGGCCTGGTTGCTCGACCCCAACACGACATGGGTAACGGGGCAGGTGATTGGTATCGATGGCGGGCTAGGAAAGGTAAAGGCGAAGTAGGGGCACCCACAAGCAGTGCCCCCGCTGACAAGGGCACCCACAAGCAGTGCCCCGACCCGATCACTTCCACTCGAGCACGTACGGCATGGCCATCCGCATGCGGTCCTTCGGGGCGACGAGCAACGGGGCCAGCCCTTTCAGTGCCTTCTCCGCCCCCGGCACTGTCGTCAGTTCTTTCGTGATGTTCAGGCCAAATGGCAGTCCACCTTCCATCAATGAATCGAGAAAGTTCGTCGGCTTCGGCAGCAACAGCAGTTCCATGTCCTGCTTCGGGTCGATGCCAGCTTCTTTCTTGGCGAACGCCACGGCGTCGTCGAGTGTGCCGAGTTCGTCGACCAGTCCGTTCGCCTTCGCTTGCCGACCGGTCCAGACCCGACCACCAGCCAACTTCTCCAGCCCCTCACGGTCGAGCTTCACCCCGTTCGCCTGCCGACCAGCCACCGCCTTGCTCAGGAACTGATCGTAAACGTCTTCCACGGTTTCGGTGAGAGCTTTGCGCTCGCTTTCGGTCCATTTGGTGAGGCTGGAACCAGCTCCGTTGTTCTTCCCTCGGCCCACGACTTCTGTCTTCAACCCGAACTTCTCGAACACCCCGCCGGTGACGATCTTCATGCCAAACACCCCGATGCTCCCCGTCACCGTACCTGGTTCGGCGAACACCTTCTTGGCCGCCATCGTCACGTAGTACCCACCGCTGGCGGCCACGTCGCCCATGCTCGCCACCACGGGTTTCTTGCAGATCTTCAGTTCTCGCCAGATGAGGTCTGACGCGAGCGCTGATCCACCAGGCGAGTCAACCCGTAGCACGATGGCCTTCACCTTGTCGTTCTTCTCGGCTTCGCGGATCGCCTCAATGACGGTATCGCTCCCCACCGTGCTACCGCTCAGCGGGCTGAACCCACCCTTGCCGGTGTCGATCGCCCCCACGACGTGAATCACCGCGATCTTTGGGTTCTTCGTTTCGGTGCGGGTCTTCGGGGCGAGCATGTCCAGAATGCCTTTGGTCGCGGCCTTCGGCTTGGCGTAGTTTTGCTCCACCTTCACCTCGGGCAGGTTCATGGCCTTGGCGAACCCGGCTTCGAACTCGTCCTGGTATAGCAGAGCATCGACCAGCCCGAGTTTGAGCGATTTCTTCGCGGTGTAGGGGCCGTTGTCGATCAGTTCCTCGGCCTGTTTGGCCGTCAGTTTCAGGGCCGGGCGGCCGAGCACCAGGCCCGCCACCAGTTCCTGATCAAAGTTGTCGTCCATCATGCTCTTGATCTGCTCGCGGTTTTCGTCGCTCATCTTGTCGGCGATGTATGGCTCGACGGCACTCTTGTACTTGCCCATCTTGAGCACATCGGCCTCCAGGTTCAGCAGTTTGAACCCCTCTTTGTAGAACATGACCTCCGCCCGCAGGCCGATCATCTCTAGCCCGCCGCTCTCGGGGAGCGTGACGCTGTCGCACGCCAGGGCGACCAGGTAGCTCTTGTTGTCCAGGCTTTGTGCCCAGGCAAACGCCTTCTTGCCGGCGGCGCGGAAGGTAGTGATGGCCTGCCGGAGTTCGTGGACCTTGCCGAAGCCAATGTCGAGCGAGCCGACCTCGACATAAAGTGCCTGCACCTTGTCGTCTTTCGTCGCCTTCTGGATGCGGTCGAGGATCGCGCGTAGGCCGTTGCCGCCCATTGGTTCGTCGTCGGTGGCACCTTCGTCGAGGCTGCCGTTCAGCTTGATGTGCGCGACGCGGGGCGTGGAATCGTCTTTCTTCTTCTTGTCATCGGATTTCTTCTCTAGTTTCGGCTCGTCCTTCTTGGGCGCGTCCTGGGCGAACAAGGCCGGCGACAACATCAAGGCCGCGAGGAGTGCGGCGGGCATGCGTGGCATGGCAGCGTATTCTCGGAGTGGGAGTGGCAGGGCGGTTGCCCTTTACCAGGGTTCCCCAGAATGGTATTCCCGCCGTGTGCGTGCGGGCAACCGCACCTGTTCGAATGCCCGCGGAGGACTCGGAATGCGATCGGGATCAGCCGGAGCGATCGTCCGCGGCGTAGTACTGGCGGCGGTTTGCGGGGCGGCGTTGGTTTCGGCCCAGGTACCGCTGACCATCGTCGATCCGAACCTCCAGCCCGTCCAGCGGCTAGATCCGCCGGTGCCCCCAGCGAGCATTGCCGATTCACCTCGCCCAAGCCCGGCGAATGGCATCACTGCCACCCCTGGACGCGGATCGGCCCCGGTGGTCGATCCCCCCGCGCCGGTCGTGCAACTCCAGGTCCGCACTCCAGCCCATGTGCCCGTCGGTAAGCCGGTACCGTACCGCATCACCGTGACCAACACGTCGACGGCCAAAGCGTTGCGGCTAAAGCTGCGGATGCCCTGGCCCGACGGGGCAGAGGCTATGACCCGCTGCGAGCCGCGGGCCGAGAATGTCGGCGAAGCGACCGACAAGCAACCTCTCCCACCCCTGAAGGAACTGTCTTGGGCCGTCGGCGACCTCGAACGCGGCCAGTCGAAGACCTACGAACTGACGTTCAAGCCGGCCCCCGCGACCAAGAAGGTGTCCGGCACCGCTTATGTCAGCTTCGAGTATGGGGCGAAGGTGGAAACCGCCGTGGACGCTCCCAAACTGGAGGTCGCACGCACGGCCGACGAACGCGTGGCCATCGGCGAGCT
The DNA here is from genome assembly GCA_025459365.1 of Fimbriiglobus sp. GTDB lineage: Bacteria > Planctomycetota > Planctomycetia > Gemmatales > Gemmataceae > JALHQU01. The sequence goes on along the minus strand of JALOQR010000193.1, from coordinate 5,020 downwards.
GATGACGGTGAAAGTCGCGGTGACCAACCCAACGCCGGTGGCGGTCGCCAACGTGCGGCTCACCGAAGTAGTGCCCCCGGCCGAAGCCGAATTCCGCACCGACCCCAAGGCCGAGCAACCGCCCGGTCAGCCGGGAGTACGAGTGTGGGATCTGGGCACCCTCGCCCCCGGCCAGTCGAAAATCGTGCAATACCAACTCAAGACGCGCCGGGCGGGCGAACTGGTCACCAGTTCAACAGCCGTCGGTGCCGACGCCACCGCCAGCAACACCAGCCGTACCAAAGTTCTCAGCCCCGGACTGCACCTGGCCCTCACCGGCCCACCGACTGCCACCCCCAAGGGGGCCGCCGAGTACCTGGCCGAGGTGCGGAACACCGGCACACTGCCGCTCACCGACGTCGCGCTCGTTCTCGATGTACCCGAAGAGTTGACCATCACCCGGCGGACGAACGGCATGAAAAAGGACTCGGGCCGACCGACATGGATCGTACCCAGGCTGGAACCGGGTGAGGCTCAACAGTTCAAGATCGAGTGCGTGCCGGGTCAGGGAGTTGCCGGGCGGAAGTTGCTCAAGGCGAGCGCCCAGGACGGCCGCGGACGGGTGGCCAAGCAGTCGGCCGAGGCGGCGACCGACTTCGTCGGGAAGGCCGAGGTGAGCTGGCAAACCAAGTTCGATTCGATCCGGGTCGGAGTCGGCCGGCAGGGTACGCTCATCGTGGCGGTGAAGAATCACGGAGCCGAAACAGAAAAAGCACTGCGGCTTCGGGTGAAGCTACCACCCGAGGTGAAGTACGTCGGCAACAACGGTGTGTACCCCGCCACGCTGGAGAACGCGGTGGTGCTGTTCCCCGCCCAGACGCTCCCACCCGGCAAGGCGGCCGAGTTCATCGTCACCTATGAGGGGAAGTCACCCGGCACCGGGCGGTTCGAGCTGACCCTGGAGGCCGACTCCCTCGGTAAAGCGCTCACCAAAGAGCAAGAGGTGCTCGTGGAGCGGTAGAATGGCCCCATGCCCGACCCCGACCGCGAATTTGGCATCCCCTTCCCCGGCACCGTCGTCGAACCGGCACGGTGGACGCAAACCGCCCTCAAGGCGATGCCGGAGACTGGCCGGTTGAACTTCGCCGAACTGTTCGGCCGCACGGCGCCGGTGGTCCTCGACCTCGGCTGTGGCAACGGACGATCGACCATCGGCAGCGCTGTTGCCCGCCCCGACCACGACCACCTCGGCATCGATACCCTTCCTCTCGTCATCCGCTACGCCCGCAAACGGGGCAATCAGCGAGGCCTTCCAAACCTCAAGTTTGCCGTCCTCGGGGCGGTCGAGTTGCTCGATCAGTTCGTGGAACCCGGCACCGTGGCAGAAATCCACTGCTACCACCCGCAGCCGTATTACGACCCCGCCCAGGTCCACCGGCGGCTCATTACCCCCGCTTTTCTCGCGTTGGTTCACCGCACCCTCGTTCCCGGTGGCCTGTTCGTCATCCAAACCGACAACCCCGGCTACTGGAAGTACCTGCGGCAAGTAGTGCCGGTGTTCTTCGACTTCACGGAGGTGAAGGGGCGATGGCCCGACGCACCGAAGGGCCGCACCCGCCGTGAGATTATCGCCACCAAGAAGGGGCTACCGGTGTTCCGCGGGCAAGGCACGGCGAAGCGCGGGCTGAGTGCGGCCGACGCCGTGATCGCCGCCGAGAAACTCCCCCCGCCGACGTTCGATGCCGACCGCCGCCTCCGAGAACTGGACCGCCTCGACTAGTGGGGCAGGCCATCAGCGCCTACCCGCAGATGTGGGTGATGATCGGCTACGGTGTGCTCAAGAACCGTACCAAGTTCGACGCCGAACGGGCCTCAAGAATCGGCACCCGGTGGGCGTGGACCCGGTTAGGCCTGATCCAAGCTGTCGTCGTAGCCGAAGTATTCGTCGTAGGTGTTGCCGTCCCGCGATTCCACGTCGATGTCCTGGAACGCCCGCAACCGGTCAGCGCGGGTCTTCAATCCTGCCGCGTCCGCTTCGACCTGAGCGGCGGCGATGAACTTGGCCAGGGCGGCCTTGACCTTGGCGTTGCCCTTCGCTTCGAACATGCCGAACTCGTCAGGGAGTTGGTAGCCGCTCACAGGAGCCAACAGAGCATTTTCGACGGCGTCACGCATCTGCTCGCGCACGTCCGTGTCTGTGACTTCTTCGAAGTCCTCCGCCACCTTGTCCAGGGCGTTCAGTAGCGCCTTCAGTGACTTCTTCATCCTCGCTCCTCTGTTGGCCGAAATCATCCCTGCAAGCCGAGGGGGTCGTAGTGTGGGCACGGCCACTCCACACGGTGAGTGATGAGCGACACGATTATGGCGACCGACTGGGGGCGGTGCAAGAACGTCGCCTGCGTAGGCCACCGTGGTACCCTCTCTGCCACACTGCCACCTGCCACACACATACCCCCCCTGCCCGCCGGCGGCGGACGCTGCCCGGTTCGCCGGGAAAAATCTGGACGGCCACCGACGCAAATCACTTGCGGAAAACAATTTGCGTCGATCAATCCGCCAATTGAGTTTGCTTCGTACTCCGGGTGGCGGGCCGGGGCAGCCCAACATTGCGGCCCCGGCAACGCCACAACAATTGGCCGTTCGTCACTCCACCGTCAGCACCACCCGGAAGCCAACGGTGTTGCTCGGGCTGTTCGGATGGTGGCCACGACGGGCGGCCGAGCGGCAGTCGTTCGGGAAGGCGGTCCAGCATCCGCCCCGCACCACCCTGAGCGTGCCCTGATCGGGGCCGGGCGGGTCGTCGGACGGGCTGTCGTGGTAGTAGTACTCGTCGTACCAGTCGCTCACCCACTCCTGCACGTTGCCGTGCATGTCGAACAGCCCGAACGGGTTCGCCGGGCACTTGCCCACCGGGGCGGTGTGACCGCCGCCCTTGCCGAACCCGCCGGGGGCGGCGAAGTGGGCATCCTTGGGGGTGAGTTTGTCGCCGCAGCCGAACGGGGTGGCGGTGCCCCCGCGGCAGGCGTACTCCCACTCGGCCTCGGTCGGCAGGCGGTACTTCCGCTCGTTCCCCTCTTCGTCGGGGAGCCGGCCGAGCCGCTCGCAGAACCGCACGGCGTCGTCCCAGCTTACCTGCTCGACCGGGTGGTCCGGCCCGCCGCCGTGCCCACGGGTGAAGCCGGACGGGTTGCGGCCGGTCACTCGCTCAAACTGGGCCTGCGTGACCGGGTAGACGCTCAGGTAGAACGGCTTGCGGAGGGCGACCGGGTGGGTCGGGCCTTCGTGGTTGCGGTGGCCGGGTTCGTTGGAGTCAGACCCCATCGTGAACCGGCCGGGGGGGATGAGGGCGAAGGTGATGCCGGCCGAATTGGTGACGGTGCGGGGCAGCCCGCCGAACCCCGGCACGGCCGTTGCCACCACCGGGACGGCCGCCTTGCTCGCCGCTACCGCCTGGGTGAAGGCGTCCTTGAGTACCGCCGAGTGCCCCTTCAGGGGGATCAGCTTGGATCCGTCCGTCTCCGCTCCGGCGGCCTTCTCCGGCTTGTCGGCGGCCACCTGGGCGAGGTACACGGCCAGCTCGCGGGTGTTCTTCGGCCTCTTCTCCGGGCGGGTGGCCAGGCAGGCGGTGAGCAACCGCACCTGGGAGTCGGTCACCCCGTGCGGCCTCATCTCGTCGGCCCACTCGTTGCCGACCGGGGCGGGGGCGTGTGGGTCGCGGTGCAGAAGCTGGAACCAGATCATGCCGAGGGCGTACACGTCGTCCCGCGGGTCGGGCGGGTCTTTCTTCATCTGCTGCGGGCTGGCGTACAGCGGCGAGTGGGCACCGCGCAGGCTAAGCCACTGCTGCTCCCCGCGCGGGGTGCTGTTGCGGGAGAGCAACAGCGAGCGGGCGGAGGAAATCTGCCCCCAGCCGTAGTCGCTCACCCACAGGGTGAACTTGCCGCCGTCGGTCGGGTGCAGGCGGACGTTGCTCGGTTTCAAGTCGCGGTGGATGACCCCCTTGGCGTGGGCGTGGGCGACAATGTCGCAGAGCCGCCGCACGAGCTTGAGCGCCGCCTCCGGCTTGGGGGCGGTGAACTTCCACTTCCAATCCCAGATGAGCGAGGCGAGGTCGTACCCGGCGATGAACGGCGACTCCAGCCCCGGCGGATCGGTTTCCAGGTAGACCGACGACAGCGGGATGACCCCTTGCTCCTCGTTCAGCTTGAACGCCTCGTGGAACAACTCCTGCCGCTCGACGATCGCCCGCCGCGACTCGTCGTCGATGGCGAACTTGATGGCGGCGAACCGCCCCGGCTCGGCCGCGTCCTCGGCCAGCCACGTCTCGGCCGTCTCGCCGACGCCGATCAACTCCTTGAGCTTCCAGTTATCCAGCCCCGCTGGCTCGCGGCCGATGCCCAGCTTCGGGCGGTGCGGCGGGAGCATGGGGAGCAGTTCGTCGGCCTTGAAGAAGTTGCACGCCTCGGGCACCGTTTTGCCGGTCGGGTCGGAGGGCCGCATGAGGAAGCGGCGGGCGAAGGAGGGGACGTGCGAGAGGTAGTCGATCAACTCGGCCTTGAACGGCACCGTTTGCACGCGGGCTAGCCCCTCGACGGTCTGCTTCACCGCCTCGGCATACTGAGGGGCAGGCAGCGACACCATCTCGGCGATCGCCTGCCGCAGCTCCGCGGTGGGGAGTTCCTTGTGGGTGTTGTCGAGGGTGGCCTTGGCCACGTCCTGAATCACGTCGCCGAACCGCACGGTGCCGAAGAGAGCCTTTCGCGCTTTGTCACACAGTGCCAAACTCAGGCAATCGAGGAGCGTTTTCACCCTGGACATGGGAGAGGTCCCGTGGGCGAGGAGGGAATGGAACTACTTCATGAAGGTAATCTGACGGACGGAGGGTCGCAAGTGATGAGAAAAATGCTCAGGCGAAGTGGAGGCGAGCGGCCCGCGTGAGCGGGCTGGTCCGGGTGACCGGGGCAAAGAGGCGAGCGGCCCGCGTCAGCGGGATGGTCAAAGAGGCGAGCGGCCCGCGTCAGCGGGATGGTTCGGCACCAGG